>NZ_LT629778.1:2743125-3047916 GCF_900105485.1 Pseudomonas granadensis
AACAGGAAGGTGTTGTTACCGCCCATCGCCGTCATCACGTCATTACCGGCGCCGCCGACAAAGGTCACTTGGTCCTTGTCGCTGATCAAGCTGTCATCACCACCGAGGCCGAACAGCCAGTCACCGTCAGCACTGGCGTGCAACGCATTGCCATAGCCATCGCCGCTGAGGGAGTGGTTGTACTGAGTCAGCTCGCTGCCATTGCTCAAGCCCTTGGCGGTGACGCCCCAGGTGATCTCCTTGCTACCCCACCACGAACCCGCCTCTTTACTGACCAGCGCGCCGATGTCGCGGGTCAGGCTGATGCCGCCGTAAGCGTCGCGCACGTACAAGGTGCCGTCGCCATCGTTGGCGAAGCTGAAGTTCTGCAGCGGCTTTTGCAGTTCGAAGGTGTTGTGCCCCTGACCGCCGAGCAGAATATTGAAACCGCCGTCATCGCGGAAACGGTCGTCACCGCCCAGGCCTTCCAGAAAGTCGTTACCGCTGCCGCCCTTGAGCCAGTCGCTGCTGTGCGTGCCGATGATCAACGTGCTGCCCACATGCGGCTCGCCGCTGCGGCCGAGGTCTTCAACCCAGGTTTTGCCGCGCGAAGCCTCTTCCAGATTGGAGACGATGATCGTCGAGTCCTTATGAGTCAGCGCGTAGAACTGCGAGTCGATTACCCGGTTCAAGCCATCGGCATAGCCCAGCGAACTGTGGGCCGACCAGTTCAGCGGATTGACGATGCTGAACGGCACCAGGTTCTGCGCGGTGGACGCGTAGTTGTCGGTGAAGTTGACGATGTTGTCGGTGGTCGAATCGTGCGCGCCGTCGTGTTTGCCGAGCGAACCGCTGCTGAACGTCGTGCCATCGAGTACGCGAAACACCGGGTCATTTTCATAACCCATGTTCAGTACATGGCTGCCGGTGCTGCTCTGGGTCGGCGAGGCAAACGCAATGTAGTTGGCATCCTTGAAGAACCCGCCCCAGTGGCTGGCGCTCAGCTCTGCGACGCTGTTGACCCCGAGCCCGCCAAGGCTGTGGCCGCTGATCAACACGTCCTTGGCGGCGATGCCGTTGGCGATGGCAAATGCGGCAACAGCCTTGAGCAGATTATCGAAGGCATTTTTCGCGTAGTTGCTCGCGTAATCCGATGGACCGAAAGCGGCCAGCAGGTTGTTTTTCATGTCGCCGTAGGTGTCGCTGTAACCGAGCCCGCCGGTGCCACGAAAGGCGATGCCGATACCGATCAGCTTGCCGGCGGCATCGTACTTGCCGAGCACTTCGGCCTCGGCGCTGGTGTAGCCGTCCTGCTCACCGAAGAACGTGCCCTGTGCGCCGACCTTGCCCTGATAACCCAGCGCCGTCGCTGCGACGGGCGCCCAGGCGGTGGCCGGTAACGGTTTGCCGGTCGGCGTGTAGGCATACAGCGTCAGTGCGATGGCGTCGCTGTACAACGCTTTGCCATCGGTATTTCTGTAATCGAACAATCCCATGTCGGTCCTCTCATCCTTCAAAACGGCAGTGCCCTTGAGCACTGCCGATACACCAGGAACTGTCGTTAGAACTGCCAATCCAGCGTCAGCCCCAGACCGTGGTTTTTTTCGTTCGAGCCGACCAGACCGTTGTAATCCAGATTGACCCGCACGTCACGGTTGAGGGCGAGACCGGCGCGCACGCCGACCACCGCGGCGTCGCGATCCATCGACACGCTCTGCACGGTGAAGGCGCTGTTGCCGTTGGCGAACGCCAGGTGGCTGTCGGCGTCGACACTGCTCAGGTTGTGCTGCCAGCCGAGGCTCGCGCCCAGCTCCAGCTGATGCTGATCGGACAAGGCGAAGCTGCGCTTGGCGCGCACGCCGAGGGTCGACAGCACCACGTCGCGGTTGTCCTCACCGCCCTTGAGCGCCGCCGCGTCACCCTTTTCGGTGAAGCTGTCGGTGTTGAGGTGGACGTAGGACAGATTGGCGAACGGCTCCAGATTCATCGGTTGCAGGCCGAGGTCGTAAGCAGCTTCGGTGAACAACTGCGCCGTGGTCGCATCGCGCTTGGTTTTCTGCTGGCCGCTGACACCGGCAAATTGCAGATCACGTTTGGCATCAATGCGGTGCCAGCTGTAGGCGCCGCCGACGGTCAGGCGCAGCGCATCGATTTCATGCCCCAGATACGCACCCAAGTGGTAGCTGTCGACCGACGCCGATGAATGCGTGCCGCTGCCCATGCTCAACGAGCTGTCGCTATAACCGGTGACGAAACCCAGGCGAGTATCTTCAGCGATCAAGCCGTCGACACCGGCAAGCAAGCCACCGATGGAACTGGTGGAATCGGCATTCTCGTGGCCGCCATCGCTTTTACCCCACGACCCGAGCACCTTGACCCAGGCATTGCTGCGATCGTCAGTCGGCGCATCAGCATTGAACAGATCGCGCTCTCGCAGACGCTCGCCCACGGCTTCACGCAGGTAACGGCTGTCGTTGATCAGCAAGGTACCGATGGCCGGATGGATCTCGCCGGAGAGTTGCTGGAACGCTTGTTGCGCTGAGGCCGCGTTTGGCGACAGCAGCAGTGTTTCGAACAAGGCATTGCCGGCGCCCAGACGCTCAGCCGCTGCACCGACCGCGCGCTGATTCGGCGTCAGGCCGACGCTGGCGAACGAGGCGTCGTTGCGCCCCACCGCCAGTTGAATGCCGTCCGCCGAATACGCCAACGTGCCGCCAAGGAAGGCGTAATCCGGCAACACCTGGCCGAAGCGTCCTTCAATGCCGCCGGCCGCTTGCAGGATGTTGTAGCGCGTACCGAGCAGACTTTGCACTTCACTGGTGGACAGCAAGGTCGGGCTGTTTTCCAGCGACATGCTCACGGTGGCGCCTTCGATGACGGCTTTGCCGCCGGCAACGATCTGGTCGCTGCTGGTCGGCGACAGCTCGACGGCGTAGGTCGAGCTCGGCGCGAAGTTGACGTCGCCGGCAACATTCAGCGTGCCGATCGAGTTGCCCGGCGCCACCGTACCGCCGCTGTTGACGGCCAGCGCGCCGATACGGCCATTGCCGCCGAGGACGCCGCCGTCGTTCACGGTGACGGCCGATTGCAGCGAACCGTTGATGGCCAGCCGTCCCTGATTGACCAGTGTCGGGCCGCTGTAGGTGTTGTTGCCGGTGAGCACCAGGGTGCCGATGCCCTGTTTGGTCAGGCCGCCGTGACCGGAAATATCGTTACGCCAGGTATCGAGGCCGCAGGTAATGTCCGTGCACACGCGCTCGGTCGGTTTGCCCTTGTCGATGATCGCGCCAATGCCCGGCAGATCGGCAACAAACTGGCCGGAACCGTAGGCGCCGTCGATGCGGAATTCGGCGGGAATGTCCTGCTCGGTAACGAACATCGATGGGCCATCGATGCCTTTGCGCAGGTTGATCATGCCCCAGCCGTACAAGGCGTCGATGCCCGGTGCGCCGAGATCGGTCGCGGTGGTGCGCAAGACCGTGGCGACCTGATCGCCGGTCATGTACGGAAAGCGTTCCATCAGCACCGCCACCGAACCGGCCACATGCGGCGCCGCCATCGAGGTGCCGTTGTAGTTGGCATAACTGGTAGTGAGGTTGTCGAGGCTGGTGCCTTCGATGATCGAGCTGTAGATTTTTGTGCCCGGCGCGGCCACGCAGAAGCTCGCGGTGTAGCCGCAGCGCGAAGAAAACGTACTCATGATGTACGGGTTGCTGCTGGCCAGATCCGGGTTCTTTTGCAGGGCGGCGACGGTGATCCAGTTCGGCGCGATGTCCGGGACGAAATAGCCGAGGCCCGCGATCGCATCGGGGTTGTTGAGGTTGTAGTCGTTGCCTGCGGCAAAAATGGTGACGATGCCGCTGCGCGCCGCGGCGATGGCGCCGTCATAGGCGCCGCCGGGTTTGGTCCCGAGCAGCGTGCGGATCTCGTTGAACTGCAACTGCGCGTCGTTGACGGTGAAGTGCGGATAGGCCGGATCGCGGCCACCCAGATCGAAGCGGTCGGTGATACCAATGCCCCAGCTGTTGTTGATGATCCGCGCGCCGCTGGCGATCAGCGCATCCCAACCGGCCTTGTACACCGCGCCGTCGTTGCCGCGCACGATGCCGTCTTCCGGGCCGGGATCGCCGTTGTCGGCGCTGATGATCTGCGCGCCGAACGCCACGCCGTGCATGACGCCACCGTCACGGCTGCCGGCGGCAATGCCGCCGACGTGGGTGCCATGAGCGCCGAGTTTGCCGTTGGAACCGACCGTGGGCGAACCGTCATAAAGGAACGCATCGCCGGCTTTGACCGGGATGTACGGGTCGGTGTATTCGCGGATCCCACTGGTGACCAGGGTGACGACTTTGTTGCTGCCGGAGAATTCCGGGTGCGCGGCATACACCGGCTGGTCGAAGATCCCCAGTTTCACGCCTTTACCGGTGTAACCGGCGGCGTAGGCGTAATCGGCACCGATCGCGCCCAGGCCCCAGTCGGCCTGGAATTCGCTACTGCGCCAGCTCGACGGATCGCCCGAGCGGCCGTTTTCCACGTAAGGCGCAGCGTGGGCTGTGCCGAGGGCGCAGAGCACGGCGAGCGTCAGGGTTTTCAGGGCAAAGCGGCCACCCGTTTGCGCGGGGGTATTGTTGTTGTTCATCCAGCGACCTTCCTTAGTGTTGTTGCGAAAAATCCGTCTCAGTCCGCACGTGATCGTTCCCACGCTCCCGCGTGGGAACGATCAAACGACCAGGGTTCAGAACTGCCAGTTCAGGCTCAGGCCGACGCCGTGCAGCTTTTCGCGACTGGCCAGTTGTCCGTGGTAATCGAGGTTGACCCGTACGTCCTTGCGCAACGCCAGGCTGGCCTGCACGCCGACCAGCGCGGCGTCGCGTACCAGCGCTGAACTTTCTACCGCGTACGGCGTGCCGCCGCTGGCAAAGCGCAGGTGTTGTTCTGAATCGATGTCGCTGAGGCTGTGCTGCCAGCCGAGGCTGCCGCTGACGTCCAGCGCTTGCCCGCTCGAGATATTGAAAGTCTTGCGCGCCCGCACACCGAGGGTGCTGAGCACCGCGTGGCGCTGATCGCCGGAGCTTTTCAGGGCGGCAGCGTCACCCTTCTCGGTGAACCCCTCAGTGTCCAGATGCACGTACGTCAGATTGGCGAAAGGCTCCAGCGCCAGTGGTTGCAGGTCGACTCGATAAGCCGCCTCGCCGAATACTTGTGTGGTCACCGCGTCGACCTTGGCTTTCTGCTTGCCGCTGACTTCGCCGTAGTGCAGATCACGCTGCACATCGGCGCGATGCCAGCTGTAGGCCGCGCCACTGCTCAAGCGCCAGGCGCCGATTTCGTGCCCGGCGTAGGCACCGAGGTGATAGCTGTCGACCTTGGCCGACGAGTGCGTGCCCGCCCCCATGCTCAGCGAACTGTCGCTGTAACCGGTGACCAGACCGATGCGGGTCTGCTCGTCCAGTGCGCCGTCGACACCGGCCAACAGGCCACCAATCGAGGTGTTGTAGCCGGCCGTGTCGTGGCTCGAATCGGTCGAGCCCCACGCGCCGAGGGCTTTGATCCAGCCGTTGCTTTGCCCGGCACTGCTGTCGCGCAGGCGCTCGCCCACCGTGTCGCGAATCTGGCGGCTGTCATTGATCAGCATCGTGCCGAGCGCCGGGTAGATTTCGCCGCTCAACTGCTGGAACGCTTGTTGCGCAGTTGGCGCGTCGGGCGCACGCAGCAGGCTTTCAAACACCGCGTTACCGGCGCCCAGCCCTTCGACGGCCGCGGCCACCGAGCGTTGGTTCGGGGTCTGGCCGACGCTGGCAAACGCCGTCGCGTTGCGCTCGATGTTCAGTTGAATGCCATTACCCGCGTAATCGAGGCTGCCGCCGATGAACAGGTAATTGGGCAGCACTGCGCCGAATTGGCCCTGAATGCCGCCGGCTGCTTGGAGAATGTTGTACTCGCGGCCGAGCAGGCTTTGCGCTTGGGCAGTGCTGAGCAGCGTCGGGCTGTTTTCCAGCGAAAGGCTGACGGTGGCGCCACTGACAGTCGCGGTGCCGCCGGCGACGATGCGATCACTGCGGGTCGGCGTGAGCTCCACGGCATAAGTCGAGCCTGCGCCCAGCGTCACATCACCGGCGACGTTCAAGGTGCCAATGGAGTTGCCCGGCGCGACTCGCCCGCCGTTCTTCACCGACAGCGCAGCGATGCGTCCGGAGCCGCCGAGGGTGCCGCTGTCGTTGACCGTGACCGCTGAAGTCAGCGAGCCATTGACCGTCAGCAGTCCGCCGTTGACCGTGGTCGGCCCGCGATAAGTGTTGTCGCCACTGAGCAGCAGATGCCCGGCGCCGGATTTAATCAGGCTGCCCTCGTATACGCGCCCCGCTGCCGCCGCATCGCGCGCCGTGCCGACCGCGTAATCGGTTTGATCCTGCTGACTGGCACCGACTGGAACGCCGTTCTGCCAGCCCTTGTCTTGCAGGGTCTGCTGCCAGGCGCTGTGTTCGGCGAGGTCTTCGCGCTGGCGCTGGATCAGCGCTTTGTCGGAAATGTCATTGCTCCAGACATCGCTCTGCCCTGCCTCAAGATTGGCGTCGAACGCGCCGAGCAACTGCCCCGGCCCGCGCATCGCCCGGTTCAGATTGGCCACCCCCCAACCGACCCGCTCGCTTGGCGCATCGGTGACCGAACCATCCAGTTGCGTCGCGGTGGTCAACAGCACTTGCAGCGCCTGCTGATTGTTCATGTACGGATAGCGTTCCATCACCAGCGCCAGCGCAGCAGTGGCGTGCGGCGCTGCCATCGAGGTGCCGGACTTGATTGCGTAACCTCCGCCAGGAATGGTGCTGTCGATCTTCGCGCCGGGGGTGGTGATGCACCAGTATTTGGCGATGCCGCACTGGTTGTACTTTTGCTGATTGCCCTGATCCAGCCCCGACACCGCCAGCCAGTGGCCTTCCAGATCCGGCTGAAAGTACGGCAACGCAGAGCGCACGCTGGCGTTCGGGTAGCCGCTGTTGCCGGCGCTGAACACGTTGATCACACCCCGGCGAGACACGTCCGCCGCCGCATCGAGCCAAGTGCCTTTGTTCCAGTGCTGGGCATAAGCGGCGTGCAGGTCGGCCAGCGTTCGATAGCTGACATCCGGCGGCTGACTGCCCCAACTGTTGTTGATCGCGCGCACGCCGGCATCGGCCAACGCGCCATACACCGCTTTGAAATAGCGTGGGTCGGGGCTCGGGCCGAACAGGAAACTGTCGTTCTTGTTGGTGTTGCCGACGTAGATCTGCGCGTTGAACGCCACGCCGTGCATGCCGCTGCCATCACGCGCGGCGCCCAGGGTGCCGACTACGTGGGTGCCGTGGGAATCGTTGTTGGGGTTGAGCGTGCCGTCGACGTTGAACGCTGAGCCGTCGAGGTAAGTACCGCTGGCCAGCACCGGGTGGTAGCGGTCGCGGCTGAACTCGGGGTGGGCGGCATCGAAACCGGAATCGAGGGCGCCGATTTTCACGCCTTGGCCGGTGATGCCGGCGGCGTAGGCGTACTCGGCTTGCATGCGACTCAGGCCCCAATCGCGAACGAATTCGGCGCTGCGCCAACTGGCTGGATCGCCGGGTTTGCCGGCTTCGAGATAGGCGGCGTGGGCCGCCGTTGTCGAGATTGCAAACAGCAGGGTGCCGACCGAAACCGGCTTGATGCGTACGTCCATGTTCTGTTCTCGCTTTTATTGTTTTTGTGGCAGGCTTTTCTACGGTGTCGCCTGCTTCCCCTCACCCCAGCCCTCTCCCCAAGGAGAGGGAGCCGATCTTCGTTGAGTTTCGAACCGAGTCCAACTCAGCTTCTTTAGTGAATTCACTATCGAACCGTCAGGTCGGCAAATTTATTCAGCATCCCCCAATCGGTCCCCTCTCCCCTTGGGAGAGGGTTAGGGTGAGGGCTGCCCAGCGACCACAAATGCCTCGTCCACCCGCGCCAGATCCTGCTCGTTCAAGGTCCCGGCGTAAAAATGCAACCTGGTCCAGGCCATCAAGTAGTCATACCGCGCCTGCGCCAGATCGCGGCGGGTGGTGAACAGTTGTTGCTCGGCGTTCAACGCGTCGAGGTTGGTCCGTTCGCCGCCGAGAATGCTTTGCTTGGTCGACACCACCAGCGCTTCGGCCGAACTCAGGGCTTTCTGATAAGCGCGCAATTTACTCACCCCGGACAGGCAAGCGCTGAACTGGCGGCGCAGTTCGATCAGCGTCTCGCGGGTCTTGCCGTCGAGTTCGTATTCGGCCTGCTCCATCGTGCGGCTGGCCTGGCGGGTCGAGGCGGATACGCCGCCGCCGGCATACAGCGGCACGCTGACTTCAAAACCAATGGTGTTGGTTTCGTAACGCTGGTTGTAGGTGTTGCCGCTTTCCGATTCGTTCTGGCGCATCGAGGCGTAGGCGCTGACTTTCGGCAGGTGCCCGGCGCGGTTGCGCTCCACTTCGTAACGCGCGACTTCCACGGCCTGGCGTTGCGACGCGAGGTTGGGGTTGTTGCTCACCGCCAGTTCATGCCAGGTGTCGTAGTTGGCCGGTTGCAGAGCAAAGGTCTGGAAGTTCTGGTTGAGCGGCGCCAGATCACCGATGTCCACCGCCGGCGTGCCGACCAGTGCGCCCAGTTCACGCAGCGCGGCGTCCTGCTCGTTGCGCGCCTCGATTTCCTCGGCCGTCGCCAGTTCGTAGCGCGACTCGGCTTCGAGGATGTCGGTGCGGGTGCCCTCGCCCTGCTTGAACATGTGTTCGTTCTGCTGGAACTGCTGCTCGTAGGCCTTCTTCTTCGCCAGCGCGATGTCGATCTGGTCCTGGGCAAACAGCGCCTTGGTGTAGTTGTCGAGCACACGCACCAGCAACTCCTGGCTCTTGCCACGGAAGGCTTCGTCGGCAAACAACGACTGCGCCACACCTTTGCGATAGGCCGCATACGCCTCGTAATCGAGCAGCGGTTGTTGCAGGGTCAGTGCCGAGCCGTAACTGCTGTAGTTGCGCTCGTCGGTGTTATTGAGCGCGCGTTCGTCCAGAGACGTGGCTTTCGACGAGTTACGGCCCTTGTTGTAGGTGTAACCGATGCGCGGCAACAGCCCGGCGCGGCCGATGGCGCGGTTTTCCAGGCCCGCATCGCGTTCCTTGATCGCGCCGAGGAACACCGGGTCATTGCGCAACGCCTGTTCGTAGATCTCGAACGGCCCCATGGCCGCTACTGCCGATTGGCTCGCGAGCAATGTCAGCGCCGCCAGCATGGAAAACTTGGTCATACAGCCGAACATCCTTATTCCTCGGTCAACGCGGAACCGGCTCGATCGAGCAGCGGTTTGAACAGGTAATTGAGGAGTGAACGTTCACCGGTGCGCACGAACATTTCTGCTGGCATGCCGGGTTTGATCACCAGGCCGTTGAGCTTTTCCATAGCCTGATCGCTGACGCTGCTGCGCAGCACGTAGTACGGCACGCCGGTTTTTTCGTCGACCATCTGGTCGGCGGAAATCAGGCTGACTTCGCCCGGTACGCGCGGGGTTTTGCTCTGGTTGAACGCGGTAAACAGAATGTCCACCGGCAAATGCGTGCCGACCTTGTCGATCAGGCTGATCGGCAAGTGGCCTTCGACTTCCAGCGAGGTACCCTGCGGCACGATCTCCAGCAAGGTTTCGCCCTGGCGCACCACGGCGCCTTCGGTATGCACGCCGAGGTTGACTGCGACGCCGTCGGCAGTGGCGACAATCTCGCTGTGTTGCAGGTCGAAACCGGCCGAGGTCAGTTGCTCCGACAGGGTCACGCTTTTCAGTTGCGCGTCGGCCAGTTGCGTGCGCACTTCCTTCTGGTATTCCTCGCTGTGCTGTTGCAGCTTCAGGCGCGTTTCGAGGATGCCCTGCTCGACCCGACCGCTCTCGCCAGTGTTCTCGGCCAGTTGCTGCTGCACTTGCGACAGTTGCCGCTGATATTCCATCAAACGGTTGCGCGGGATGTAGCCGTTGTCAGCCAGTGGCTGCAAATTGTTCAACTGCTGTTGCAGCGAATCGGCCTGGGCGTTCAGGTCGGTGCGGGCGCGACGCATGCCCGCCAGTTGCGCGGTGGCGCCTTCGATGCTCGCACGCAGCCCGGCCTGCTCGCGGTAGAACGCCTCGCGGCGGCTGCTGAACAGTTGCCGCTGGCCTTCCAGCACCAGCGCCAGGCGCGGGTCCGGGTCGCTGCTCAATTCTGCCGGAAAAGTCACTTGCTTGAGGTTGTCACGTTCGGCCTGCCAGCGTGCGAGGCTGGCCCAGGCCATGCGGTATTGCGCTTGCAGCGACTGCACGTCGGCGGCGACCTGGGTCTGGTCGAGACGGAACAGCGGCTGGCCTTGTTTCACGATTTCGCCTTCGCGCACCAGAATCCGGCTGACCACGCCGCTGCTCATCGACTGCACGGCTTTGCGTTTGCCCGAGACCACAACGGTGCCCTGCACCGGAATGCCTTGATCGAGCGGCGCCAGTGCGGCCCAGGTAAAGAAACTGCCGGCGCCGACAATCGCCAGAATCCAGCCCATGCGCGCGAAGAATTTCGCGTCACGCTCCGGGCGTTCGCTCAGGTAGGCATGTTCCATGTTCGCTTCGTTTTCAGTGTTCATGCTTGCGCTGCTCATACACCCGAATTCCTCGTCGAGGGCTGATACTGTCGGCTCATGCTGAGCCCGCCCGGTGCCTGCGCGGCTTTTTCGCGTTGTTGTTCAGGGTTGCCGGAGAGTGCTTTAAGCACGTCCTGGCTTGGGCCGAAGGCTTGCAGACGACCCTCGTTGAGCACCAGCAACTTGTCAGCCTGGGCCAATACCGAAGAACGATGCGTCACCAGCACCACCGTGGTGCCCTGCGCCTTGAGCGCGGCAATCGCACTGGCCAGCGCCGCTTCGCCGACGGTGTCGAGGTTGGAATTGGGTTCATCGAGCACCACCAGCGTCGGCGTGCCGTACATTGCACGGGCCAGGGCAACGCGCTGTTTCTGGCCGCCGGACAAGCCACTGCCGTCCTCGCCCAGTTGCGTGTCGTAGCCTTGCGGCAACCGCAGGATCATCTCGTGGACGCCGGCCTGCTGTGCGGCCGCCACCACTTGCTGCGGGTCGGCCTGGCTGAAACGCGCAATGTTGTCGGCGATGCTGCCGCTGAACAGTTCGATGTCCTGCGGCAGATAACCGATGTACGGGCCGAGTTGGTCGCGATTCCAGCGATGAATATCCGCGCCGTCCAGGCGCACGGTGCCGCCCAGCGTCGGCCACACGCCGACCAGTACCCGCGCCAACGTCGATTTACCCGAGCCGGAAGCCCCGAGCACGCCGAGCACTTCGCCCGCGGCGAGATTGAAATTGACCATGTGCAAGGTCGCGGCACGCTGCCCCGGCGGGCCGGCGCTGACCTGTTCGAAGGTGATCTGGCCTTTCGGCGCCGGCAATGCCATGGCGTCATCACTGGGCGGGAACGCTTGCAGCAGCGCGTCGAGACGGCGGTAAGCCAGCTTCGCCCCGCTCCACTGTTTCCACACCGCAATCAACTGGTCGATCGGGCTGAGCACGCGGCCCATCAGGATGGAACCTGCGATCATCATGCCGGCGGTCATGTCGCCCTTGATCACCAGCAAGGCGCCGAGGCCCAGCACCAGCGATTGCAGGCACAGGCGCAAGGTTTTGCTCAGCGAACTGATCACTGCGCCGGTGTCGCTGGCCTGGTTCTGCAAACCGAGGAAGCGCGAATGCACCTGGAACCAGCGCTTGCGCAGCGAACCGAGCATGCCCATCGCCTGAATGGTTTCGGCGTTGTGCAAATGGCTGGTGGCCAACTGGCTGGACTTCTGCGAAAAACCAGCGGCTTCGCCCAGCGGCTTTTTGGTCATGTACTCGTTCAGGCATGCGAGCGCGATGAGCAACAGCGCGCCGGCCGTGGCGAGCACGCCGAGCCAGACGTTGAACAGGTAAATCACGAACAGATAGACCGGGAACCACGGCGCATCAAAAAACGCGAACAACGCCGGGCCGGTGACGAATTGGCGAATATGGGTCAGGTCGCCCAGCGATTGCCCGGCATTGCCCTCGCCCTTGAACAGGTTGCGTTCGAACGCGGCTTGATACACCCGCAGGTTGAAACGGCGTTCCAACTGACTGCCGATACGGATGACGATAAAGCTGCGCACCACTTCCAGCAGGCCGATAAAGGCGAAGAAACCCACCACCATCAGCGTCAGCATCGCCAGGGTCGTTTCGTTCTGCGACGACAGCACCCGGTCATAGACCTGCAGCATGTAGATGGAGGGCACCAGCATCAGCACGTTAATCAGCGCCGTAAAGCAACCGACACTGATCAGAATGCTTTTATAGTCAGCCAAAGCCTTGAACAAGGGAGCGGTGGCTGGGGCCTTCGCCATCTTCATTGATTATTCCTGAAAACTATCTCTCGCCATTCATTGGCGAAATTCGAGTTGATAATCCGCACACCGGCGGAACTTGCCTTTTTGCCTGGCGCTTACACTTTCATAACAACTAGCGCCTTGAACTACGGTGCAGTTGCCAGTTGAGGGTGACTTATAACGCCGATGCAGCACTTTATATTCAAACTTCGTCTCTGACTTGATCGTTGCCGGTCAACGCGCTGTGCGCTCAAGGGTAATGATCAGGCCCGACTTCAAAGTACTCAGATAAAGCCCATCACGTTGTCGGCTGAAGAACTGGATTCTTGAGCCCTCGTTGCCCGTGATCGACAGGCCGTCAGGGTCGGCAAACCAGCCGATTGGCGGTTGTTCCAACCACGCGCCGAGACAGTCGGCGCCTTCACCCAACGTCTGATTCGCGCGCAATTCGACACCACAGGTGTTCGAAGGCTTGTCCTGTTGCTTTTGCGCCTGGCGATCATCGCTTGTCGCAGACAATGTCGCTTGCCAGTGGCCGGCAAATGCCGCCGGATCTTCCAGTCTGAGGCTGCTTGCCATGCTCGTTTCTCCTGAAACCATGATGAACGCCGCCGTTAGCCACGCCCCTGCCTTGTAGGTAAAAGCTTTACCGATCATGGGAATAATCGCTCCGGCGTGTAGCCTTGCTTACCGTCCAGCACGATGCAAGCGGAGAAAGCGGCGCATGACGCGCCGCTTTGTCCTTTTACATCACGCCACGATGTCGCTGGTGGCTGCCTGGCCAACGGTGCTGACGATGAAATCAGCCACGCCGTGCCCGGAGAAGTCCACCGACAACAGGCTGTTGCCGCCCGACGAGGTCAGTACCGCATCGCCGGCTGCACCCGTGAAGGTGTTGACGAAGTGCAGGCCTGCGCCGTTGGTGATGCCGGTCAGGTCGATCTTGTCCAGACCGCTGACGAAATCGAGGATCTGATCGACCGCCCCCGGCTTGGAATCGGAGCTGGCCGCAAACACAAACGTGTCCGAACCTGAACCGCCCCACAGCTTGTCGGCACCGCCCGCGCCGAAGAGGATGTCGTTACCGGCACCGCCCTTCAGCTCGTTGGCCACGCTGTTGCCGATCAACAGATCACTGCCGGCACCGCCAATGGCATTTTCGATGATCGCGCCTTTGGCAATCGACACGTTGCCGACCATGCCACCGACATCGGAGAACGAGGCGTCATTGAGGTTGATTTTCTGGTTCTGGGTGAAACCGGAGAAATCCAGGGTGTCCCTGCCGCCCGCGTCCCAGACCGAGAACACCACTTTGTCGCTGGACGACGAAGCACTGAGGAAATCGCGCCCGGTGTTGGAGTTGAAACCGTAAGTGCTGTCACCGGTACGGGTGTTCATGTTGGCGCCGTAGAGCTTCTGGATGGCAGCGATATCGTCCATCAGCGGCCCGGAGGCATACGCTTCCACCCCGCCCTTGCTGAAGTTCTGGTCGGTGTTGCTTTCACTCCAGTAGCTCATGATGCTGTAGCCGCGGGTGTCTTGCCCGTAGGTCGCATCGTTGTAGGTCGGGTTGCCATTGCCGGCATTGTAGTCACCGGGGTGCGCAAGACCGAGGGTATGACCGATCTCGTGGGTCAGGGTCTGACGGCCGTAGTTGTTCAGATCCGGGTTCTTGTTCTGCGTGTAACCACGGTTGATCAAGTACCACGACGTACCGTCATAACCGGCACCGGTCCCCGGCAAATAGGCAAACGCCGCAGCGCCATCCTGACCACCGCTGTAATTGCCAAAGGTCATGTGCCCGTCCCCGCCCGAGGCTTTCTCGGTGAAGGTCACGTTGGCGACATCGGCCCAGGACTGCATGGCCAGCTTGGCCTGAGCCTGCTGCTGCGCACTGAACTGGCTGAACCCACTGATCCCGTGCTTGTTCATCGTGCTGAACGACGCCGAGGTCAGGAACGTATAGGTCAGCTCGATCTTGCCGCTCCCATCCTTGTCCTGATAGGCAGCGCCATCGCGCAGCAACTGGGTCGCCGCCTGATCGACGGTGTACGAGGGTTTGCCATTGACCGTGAGATTACCGCCACGGTCATATTGATGGCTGAAGCTATTGATCTGGTTATACGCCGAACTGGCAGCGGCCAGCGACTGCGGCGCCGCAGACAGCAACAAAGCCTGCTCGGCGGAATCAATAGCATTGGTTTTGACTTTCGACATAAACACACTTCCTTGTTAAGCAATGGAACAGTTTTTGTCCGATAGCGACGATCCCGGCGAGATCGTCCTATCACTCGCCCAATGAAGGCGTAAGAAACCTGACACAATTCGAAATGTTGCGTAAAGGATTTTTTTAGTTCGAAAAAGAGTGTTCCGGGTAAATGGCCGAAAACATGGCACAAGACGGTTGAAGATTGTTTGAAGTTGCGCAGGGAATGGGAATCGTCTGACGATTTTCTATTTAAATATTAAATATCGGTAAGTTGTATTTTGTTAGGTGCGTCGCACTTTTCCAGTGTGGCGATATTGGATTGATATCAAAGATATTGGCGGTGCTTACCTTTAAAGCGGCGTCACCCCCCGAAAAGCCCCTCACCCTAGCCCTCTCCCAGAGGGAGAGGGGACTGACCGTGGTGGATGCGAGAGATACGCCGACTAGAAATACCGAGTCGAATGCGGATATTGAAACCAATCAAAATCGGCTCCCTCTCCAGGGGGAGAAGGCTGGGGGTGAGGGGCAGCCACACCACAAATCCAGAGCCAAACGCCCCGCTTCTAACCACTCCTTACAATGAGCGCCAGCTCGAGTGCCCTTGATCTTGCCTAACCGGCCCCATCGGAAGGCTGAGTGGAGGGACCGATCCGGGCGTGGGAGCGCAGCGACCGTCTGGCGCAGCCAGACACAGCGGAAGGAGGTGCAGCGAAGCAAACCGTAGCCGCTGCGCCCGGATCGGTCCCGGAGCGAAGGGACCCGAGCCTGCGAGGGCCGAACGCAGGGGCCCAGCGTTTTGGTTACTTTTGGGCGTCTGCAAAAGTGACCCGCTGTAAGAGCGGAACCGCCAGCCGCAACACCCAAAGAAACGGATATTCAGCCAAAACCCCAAGAACCTGGTCGGCCCAGAGGCCGCCAAGTCCAAAGCCCAAAAACAATCAGCTCCCCGTACGAATCTTGTTCCAAACCCGCGTCCGCACCCGGTCAATATTCAACGGCATCGCCTCCAGCGCAAACAGCTTGCCCATCATCTCCGGACTCGGATAAACCTTGGTATCGTTGCGGATCGCCGGATCAATCAACCCATCCGCCTGCGCATTGCCATTGGCGTAATGCACATAATTACTGATCCCCGCCATCACCTCAGGCCGCAACAGATAGTTCATGAACGCATACCCGGCCTTCTCATCCGGTGCATCAGCCGGCATGGCCACCATGTCAAACCAGATCGCCGCGCCCTCCCTGGGAATCGCATAACCAATCTCGACGCCGTTCTTAGCCTCTTTCGCCCGGTTCTCCGCCTGCAAAATGTCCCCGGAAAACCCCACCGCCACGCAAATATCGCCATTGGCCAGATCACTGGTGTATTTCGACGAATGGAAATAACTCACGTACGGCCGCACTTTCATCAACAGCGCTTCGGCTTTTTTATAGTCCTCGGGATTCTTGCTGTGGTGCGGCAGGCCCAGATAATTGAGCGCCGCCGGCAGCAATTCCGGGCCATTGTCGAGAATCGCCACCCCACACTTCTGCAGTTTTTCCATGTTCTCGGGTTTGAAAATCAGGTCCCAGGAATCCACCGGCGCGTTGTCGCCCAATACCGCTTTGACCTTGGCGATGTTGTAGCCAATGCCCGTGCTGCCCCACAGATACGGAAAACCGTGCTCGTTGTTCGGGTCATTGGTCTGCAACGCCTTGAGCAGCACCGGATTGAGATTCTTCCAGTTCGGCAACTGGCTCTTGTCGAGTTTCTTCAGCGCCCCGCCCTGAATCTGCCGGGCCATGAAATGGTTGGACGGAAACACCACGTCGTAACCGGACTTACCCGTCATCAACTTGCCGTCCAGGGTTTCGTTGCTGTCGTAGACGTCGTACGTCACGCCGATGCCCGTGGCTTTTTCAAAATTTTTGGTGGTGTCCGGCGCGATGTAGTCGGACCAGTTGTAAACCTTGACCGTTTCTGCGGCCTGAGCAAGGGAAACGGCGAGCATCAGCGGTGCCAGAGCGAGGGTCTTGCGGATCATGGATCGATTCCTGTGTGGGTTGTCTTTCTTGTTGGCAGGCAATCAAAGGATCAAATAATCAGAAAATCAGCACGTAGCTCTTGCGCACGGTTTCCTGGATGTCCCAGATACCGAGCGTGTTGGCTGGCAACATCAGTGCGTCGCCACCTTGTATGTGCAGAGTTTCTCCACCGTCATCGGGGGTGAAGGTGCAACGTCCGGAAATGAAATGGCAGAACTCCTGCGCGGTGATCTGCCGGCGCCAGCGCCCGGGCGTGCATTCCCAGACCCCGGTTTCGACGCCTTCGTCGCGCTCGACGCTGGTGGTCGAGGCGATCGCGACCGGCTCGCCGAGGGGCACGGCCACCGGGCTGGATTCGTCGAGTTGTAACGTGGCGGTATTCTTGAACTGGGTGATGCTCATGGGCTTACCTGTTTTTGGAAATGACGACGTTCAATGCATGAAACCTTCCATAAAACCGGCGACGCGGCTGGCGAGTTTGCGTCGCCACGGTGCGGTCACCGGATTCGCCAGGGTCTGGTCCTCGTGGACGAAGCTTTTGATGATCGCGTTGTAACCGAGCCAGCGGCATGGTTCCGGCTCCCACGCGCGCAAGGCGTGAATGCCGCCGTCCGCCAGCACCCAAGGCTGATGGACCAGCTCGCTGTCGCGTTCAAGAATCAGATCGGCCAGGGTTCGGCCGCCGAGATTGCTGGCACCGACGCCCTCCCCGCCATAACCGCCGGACAGCGCAATACCGTTGGCGCGGTCACACAGCATGTGCGGCTTGAAATGTCGCGACATGCCGAGATTGCCGCCCCAGGCGTGGGTGATCTGCACGTTTTTCAGCTGCGGAAACAGTTCGCCGAACAGATAACGCCGCAGTTCGACTTCATCACGGCTCAGATCAAAGTTGTGGCGCAGCTTGCCGGCGAACTGGTAGCCGCCGCGTGCGCCGAAGGTCAAACGATTGTCGGCGCTGCGCTGGCCATAGGTGACCTGGCGACTGAATTCGCTGAAGGCCTGACCGCGATTGAGGCCGATTTCGTCCCAGGTCGCCTGCGACAGCGGCTCGGTGGCGACGATCAGGCTTTGCACCGGCAACTGATAACGGCCCAGCGGTGGCAGCGTTACCGAATAGCCCTCGACTGCCGGCACGATCCAGCGGCTGCGCACACTGGCCTTGGCCGTGCGCAAACTGCCGGACTGCCATTGCGTGACCGGGCTGTTTTCGTAGATCTTCACACCCATGTTCTGCACGGTACGCGCCAGCCCCCGCACCAGTTTCGCCGGGTGAATGGTCGCTACATGAGGCGCGTAAATGCCGCCGTATGGCTTGGCGATGCGGATCTGTTGCGCCAGTTGTTCCGGGCTGAGCCAGCGGTAATCGTCGTCGGTCAGGCCTTGGGCGTGCAGTTTCGCCAGATAGTCGCGCAGGGTCGCTTCCTGCTCCGGATAACGCGCCGCGCAGTAAAGCACCCCGCCCTTGCGATAATCACAGTCGATACTTTCCTGTTCGAGGACGACCTCTACCTCATCGGGAATGCTGTGCAGCAGATCGAATGACGCCCAGCGCTGCTGCGGCGACAATCCGGCGAGCAAGCGATCCTCGCCTAGCAGGTTGCCCATCAGCCAGCCGCCATTGCGCCCGGACGCGCCGAAACCGGCGGTTTGCGCTTCGACAATCGCAATGTCGAGGCCCGGTGCGTGTTTTTTCAGGTAATAGGCCGTCCACAGCCCGGTGTAACCGGCGCCGATAATCGCCACATCGACGTCCAGGTCCCGCTCCAGCTCAGGTCGCGCGGTCAGCGACTCGTCGAGCTGGTCCATCCACAAACTGATCGTGCGCCACGCCGGCATGCCAGACTCCGCCACTTGAAACCTTCGATGGCGTCGATCCTAGTGGCAGTCCTTAGCCAGTGTCTTGCGCGCGTGCCCGCAAAGAAATTTGTTTGACGTAGGCTTTGGGCGACTGGCCGGTGTGCTGGCGGAAACAGCTATAAAACGCCGATAACGAATTGAAACCGGCGGCAAACGCCAGCTCATCGACGCGCAACGGCGGCACCGCGCTGTCGAGCGAACGCAGCAAATGCTGCAGGCGCGCCTGATTGACATAGCGGTAAAAGCTTTGCCCGAGCACTTGATTCAGCAGGTAGGAAATCTGGTTGCGACTGTAGCCACACTCCTTCGCCACTCGCTGCAAATCGAGTTCGGGATCGAGATACGGCTGCTGCTTTCCGAAATACTGCTGCAGGTCTTCGGCCATAAAACTCAACTGGCGCGGCGACAGTCCCAGGCGACTCTCTGCCGGGCGCTGGCTTGACGAGGATGTGCCATCTGCTTGCGTACGCACCAGCGAGGCATATTCATTGACCCGCCAGATCAGCCCGTCCTTGACGGTGATCGCCTCGCTCGAGCGAAACGACACCAAGCCGTCGCCACCGCGCAACGTCACTTCGTATTGAATGAACGCGGTATTGCCATCGACGCGAATGCGGTCGCAATGCTCAAGCAGTTCGTCGGATTCTCGCGGCATGCTGACGCGCACGTATTCGCGCAACTCATCAAGGCCGAGCACGCGATTCTGAAAGAAATCGTTGTACTGGATGTCCGGATGATACAGCGCCATCACGCTGTCCAGATCGCGGTGTTTCCAGCTCAAGTGATAGCGCATGACCGTGCCAGCCGTGGCCTGGGTCTGTTCGGGGCCGTCATCATCGGCGTGCATAGAAGGCTCGAAAAAAAGAACCGAGCTTGCCCAAGATCGGCATTGGCGGCAACGAGAAATCAGTGATGGCCATTTGGCAAGTTCTCGCCTCGACGTGATCCACATCAAAAAAATCGCTGCAATCGCCAAATGGACTGAAAATTCTCACGAGAATTTCACAACTGGATGCTACTTTTAATAACTGTCACCGGTTGAGCCAATGAAGGCTCTTCCCACCTAACATGAGCAAAAGGAAGCGCTCGATGAAGAAGGCGGGCAACACATGAATAAAGGGTTTAGCAAAGTCACGTTCCCCAATGCATGCCAGCTGATGCGCTGGCATTTTCATCCCATGGGTTTCGAAGCAACGATGGACGCGCCAGGCAGCATGGTCGCCCGTCTGTTCGATCGCGCCAGTGGGGAAACCATGATTGCCATCGCCGGTATTCCCTGCGCGACGGTCATGAATGCGGCAGACGTGGAACGAATCATCGAGGCTGTGGAGGATGAGCTGGAAGCTTTCATTCCTCCACAGTCTTTCAGGAGTTACGCCTAGCCTGTTGATCTACAAAGAAAAAAGCCCGCAGTGTGCGGGCTTTTTTGTGCTCAGGTGGTTTGTCTGACCTTGCGCTGATCAGCAAAGAACGGCTTGTTGCTGGCGACCCGATCGGACGCCCGTGGCATGTTCACCGCTTGCGCGTCCTGCGGTTCAACGTACCAGTAGCAATGGCTGACCGCACGGGTGATGCCAACGTAGGCCAGGCGCAGGATTTCGTCTTTCTGGGCATTGTCATACGGCTCGCTGTCGCCCGCTTTACCCAGCCCGGCCATGCGGTAAACCTGATTCTTGTAAGGCGAACTGGTCAGGTGTTGGCAATCACCGAGCAGGAACACCGCATCGGCCTGCAGGCCTTTGGCGCTGTGGTAGGTCAGTTGTTTCAGACGTCGAGCTTCATACGGCAAGCTCGAATCTACATTAAGTACTGGCTTAATATGCTCTGCTATCAACGACTTATCGCTGCTTTTTCGATAAAGCATCAAGATCGAATGGCCTTGGCGATAGTGCTCGGACAACCGCTCAGCCAGTGCCTGATCGTCACGCTCGAGAACGTTGACCGCTTGCAATGGCTTGGGCGTACCGCTGGCCTTTGCCTTTTTGCCCGGGATGGCCGGTGCCGCGCGAACGATATGTTCGGCGGCATCGATGATGTGTTGGTGGCTGCGGTAATTGTCGCTGAGCATCACCCGCGTCGTGCTCGGCGACGGGAATTCCTTGTCGAACGCCATGAAGTAACTCGGCGAACTGCCGCGCCAGCCATAGATCGACTGCCAGTCATCGCCAACGCACAGCAACGACGAGCGCTGTGCCCCGCGCCCGACGTGCATGGCCGGACCTCGGCTGCGGATTTCAGCGAGGCTTGCCCGTATCCAGGAAACGATCTGCGGCGAAACGTCCTGAAATTCGTCAATCATCAGATGCGACAGCGGCCGGAGCAGCTCATCGCTCAACAGCTTGAGGTTTTCCGGCGAATGCTCGCTGAACAAGGCGAACATCCGGTTGTAAGTCATGACCGGTGGTTTCTGATCGAGCAGATGATCTTCGAAGGCGCGCCAGAACAAGCTCAGCGCCTCGAAGAAAAACCGGTCCGGGTCGTCTTTGGCGAAACTCATGCGACCGACTGCGTCGGGTACATCCAGCCCCAGGTTCTCGATAAACCCGGCCGCGCCGACAAAACAATCGAGCAACGGCGCCGAAGCCAGCTCGCCCTTGACCTTGTAGTCGAAGCCCGGCCCGGCGCTGGCATCCCCGGCCAAGGTCGCCAGGATGCGCTTCGACGACTCGTAACTATCCAACCAGATCAATGACTTACGACAGAAAGCTTGAAATAGGGTGCGTTTTACTGCCCATTCGGCACGCACGCTGAGCTTGGCGTTGGGCCGGGAAAGCTGAGGGTTCTCGCGGTGATCGAAACCCAGCACTACCCAGGCATCAAGACTCGGGATGTAGCCATGACTATGGAATTTTGCACCATTGATCTCGAACGTCTGCCGATTCGGTTCGATGCCCTTGATCGGCCACGCACCGGCGCGAAACCAAAGGTCCTCGATCACATCGCAGAGTTCTTCATCACGTCGGGCGGCCAGCTCCGTTACCGCTACACGCTTTTGTACGTCCGGGTGATCGCGCTCCAGCTCCTTCAACTGCAAACCGGCGCGGGACAACGGCTGAATCAACTGCCGGAAACGTTCGTCTTCGTTAAACAAGCGGTGATAGCAGGCATTGAGCTGCAGACGCTGCGCGTCATTGATGCGCAGGTCAAACGGGTTGCTGTCGACCTCTTCGGCAGCGCCCTGCGCTCTGTCACTGAGGTTCTCGAAAGCCTGCAAACGCTCGAAACCGGGCAAGCTGCGCACCATCGGCAGAATGCGCGAATGAAAGGTGCGCACCAGTTCGCGAGCCTGGCGCAGGTTCACTGCCAAATCCCAGAGTGCGAACACTTCGATCAGTTTGTTGATGAAATCCTTGCGTGACTCGCGGGTGAAGGTCACCACAGTCATTGAATCCAGCTCGAAACCCAGATAGTGCTTGAGCAGCAGGATACGCAGCACCAGCGTGGTCGACTTACCCGCGCCGGCTCCGGCGACCACCGAGGTCGACGGCGTTTCGCTGAAGATCATCTTCCATTGCGCGGCGCTTGGCTGCACGTGGGCAGGCAACAAGCGCACGACATCGGCTTTCATGCGTTTTTTCAGGTCGGCCGTCAGCGGCAGTCGCCAATCGTCGAACAAATGATTGTCGACGCTGGGCGGGCGGTGCTCGGTGTTGCGGCTGTCGCGAATCAGCAAGACCTGCCGACCTTCCTCCAGCCCTTCGAGCTTGCCTTGTTTGAAGCCGTAATCGACACCGGCGGTGTGCCCGCTGCGAAAGCCATCCGCCTGCCCGTGCAACCAGGACGCACGGTGCTGCGCGCGCAAACGGGTCAAGCCATGGCCGAAAAAACGCGCCGCCAGGCGTTTGAACCAGGGCATCTCGGCCAATGGACGAAGTTCGGGAGGGAGATCGGGGGTGTGTTGCGCCACGCAGACGGCTCCAGTGTGTGAGGCTGAGGCGGCTATGGTGGCCGGATTCGCCGCGCGTTTCTAGCGAAATGCTTATGGGTCATCGGTTTAGGCGATGAAATGAAAGTCGGATGAGATGATTTTGCCGCTCTTTACATCAATGTATTCGATAGCAATGCCGCACTTTTTACGCTTTTTATCGATAGTTAACGCGTGGATGATCGCCGTCATAAACCACTGGTTTCGCCCTGTGCCGAACCTATTGCGGAGACGATCATGCTTGAACTCAGACCTTTCGATTCGCTGGGCGCCGCCCACCACGGCTGGCTTGATGCCCACCACCATTTTTCCTTCGCCGAGTATTACGACCCGCAACGCATGAACTGGGGCAACCTGCGCGTCTGGAATGACGACGTGATCGCCGCCGGCAGCGGTTTCCCGCAGCATCCGCACCGCGACATGGAAATCATCACCTATGTGCGTGAAGGCGCGATCACACACCAGGACAACCTTGGCAACAAGGGCCGCACCGAGGCAGGTGACGTGCAAGTGATGAGCGCTGGCACTGGCATTGCACACAGCGAATACAACCTGGAAGCCCAGGACACGCGGATTTTCCAGATCTGGATTCTGCCGACCGAAACCGGCGCGCCGCCGTCCTGGGGTGCCAAACCGTTTCCCAAAGGCCAGCGTGAAGGGTTTGTAACCTTGGCCAGCGGCAAGGACGGTGACGACCAGAGCCTGCGAATCCGCGCCGATGCGCGCCTGGTGGCGGCAAATCTCAAGGCTGGTGAAACCGCAGAATACCGTCTGGATGAAGGGCGCCGTGCGTATCTCGTTCCGGCCACCGGTGTGATTGAAGTCAATGGCTTGCGTGCACAAGCTCGAGACGGCGTTGCGGTGGCGCAGGAGCAAGTGCTGACCGTCACGGCGATTGAAGACAGTGAAATTGTGCTGGTGGATCTGGCTTAAAGTTCTCGATCATCCAACGCCGCACTACCAGGTCTACAAAGGCCTCAAGCCGCCCACATTCAGTCCCCTCTCCCTTTGGGAGAGGGTTAGGGTGAGGGGAAAAAGGGGCAACCATCACGGCTGCCCCTTTTTTTACACCTTGGTGAACATCAACGGCTGGAAATCGCCCCATCCACCAATGCCTGCGCTTCAACCACCAGTTGCTTGAGGTGGTCATCACCGATAAAGCTCTCGGCGTAAATCTTGTAGATGTCTTCAGTGCCCGACGGCCGCGCAGCGAACCAGCCGTTCTCGGTCATTACCTTCAAACCGCCGATCGCCTGATCGTTGCCCGGTGCATGGCTGAGAATGCTCTGGATTTTCTCGCCCGCCAGTTCGGTCGAGGTGACCTGCGCCGGCGACAGCTTGCTCAGCAGCGCTTTCTGCTCTGGATTGGCCTTGGCATCGACACGCACCGAGAACGGTTCACCCAGTTCATCGGTCAGCGCCTTGTACGCCTGGCTCGGATCGCGCCCGGTGCGCGCGGTCATTTCCGCAGCGAGCAATGCCGGAATCAGACCATCCTTGTCGGTGCTCCAGACGCCACCGTCCTTGCGCAGGAACGACGCACCGGCACTTTCTTCGCCGCCGAAACCCAGCGAACCATCGAACAGGCCTTCCGCGAACCATTTGAAACCGACGGGCACTTCGTACAGGCGACGGCCCAGACGCTTTGCGACACGGTCGATCAAGCCGCTGCTGACCACGGTTTTACCCACGGCAGCATCGGCGCGCCATTGCGGCCGGTTCTGGAACAGGTAATCGATGGAAACCGCCAGATAGTTGTTCGGCGCCAACAAACCACCGGACGGCGTGACGATACCGTGGCGGTCATGATCCGGGTCGCAGGCAAACGCCACGTCGAAACGTTCTTTCAAGCCAATCAGGCCTTGCATCGCGTGGCTTGACGACGGGTCCATGCGAATCTGGCCATCCCAGTCAACGGTCATAAAGCGGAACGTTGCATCGACTTCTTTATTGACCACTTGCAGATCCAGACGGTAATGCTCGGCGATCGCCGACCAGTAGCGCACCCCTGCTCCGCCCAGCGGATCAACGCCCAGACGCAGCTTGGCGTCACGAATGGCATCGAAGTCGATCACATTGATCAGGTCGGCTACGTAGGTATTGACGTAGTCATGGCGATGAGTAGTGCTGGCCTTGAGCGCCTGCTCGTAGCTGATGCGTTTGACGCCGGCGAGCTTGTTGGCCAACAGTTCATTGGCCTTGGCTTCGATCCACTTGGTGATATGGGTGTCGGCTGGTCCGCCATTGGTGGGGTTGTATTTGTAACCACCGCTTTGTGGCGGGTTATGCGACGGCGTGATGACGATGCCGTCCGCCAGACCCGAGGTGCGGCCACGGTTGTAGCAAAGAATGGCGTGGGAAATGGCCGGTGTCGGGGTGTATTCGTCGCCCTCGGCGATCATCACCGTGACACCGTTGGCGGCCAGAACTTCCAGCGCGCTGGCACCGGCCGGGGTTGACAGCGCATGCGTGTCGATGCCGACGAACAATGGCCCGGTGATACCTTGCGCTTCTCGGTACAGGCAGATCGCCTGGCTGATTGCCAGAACGTGCCACTCGTTGAAACTCAAGTCGAACGAGCTGCCCCGGTGTCCGGAAGTACCGAACGCCACACGCTGAGTGGAAATCGACGCGTCGGGCTGTCCGGTGTAGTAAGCCGTTACCAGTCGCGGGATGTCGACCAACAGTTCTGCCGGTGCCGGTTTGCCCGCAAAAGGACTGAGTGTCATGCAAAACCTCTGAAATGGAGTGATTCAGGAATAGAGCGCAGTTTACTGGCAGTTTGACCGTAGTGCGACGGGATCTATCCGGGACTCTTCCGATGTTTTTTAACGTCAGTCAACGGGGGCCAGACGCAAGGCGTCACCGAGCAACCCGACCACACTGGCCAGATCACGCTCACCATGACCCAGCGCGCTCAGACGCAGGTTCTGCCCGTGCAGCCCCTGCAAGCTGAACAACTCGCCCGGCGCCACCACGATCTGCTGCCTGAGCAGGCGCTGGAAAACCTGAACCATATTGACCGGCCGCAACGACCGCACCCATACGGTTGCGCCACCCTCGGGCTCAACCACATCCAGCGCGTCGCCCAGGCGATCGCGCAACAGCGCGATCAGCGGCGCGCGACGCTCCTTGAGCATTCTTCGCAAGACCGCCAGATGCTGGTCCAGTCGCCCGCCACCCAGCAGTCTGGCAATGGCTTTCTGGCGAATCGGTGACAAGCGGAACGCGCGCAACAAAAAGTGCCGCTGCAGCTCATGACGCCAATGTCGCGACAACAGAAAACCGAACGGTGCCTCGGCGCCGATGAATTTCTCGAATGTTGAAAACACCAGCAATCGTTCAGGGTCCAGCCAGTCACGCAAGGGCTGTGGGCCCTCGCCGTCATGCAGTTCGCTGTAGCAGTCGTTTTCCAGCACCCACGTGCCGTGCAATGCCAGTAAATGCGCAATCGCCTGCTGGTTACTCAACGGACGCAGACTGCCGCGAGGCATGTTCAATGCAGACGACACCAGCATCAAGCGCACCGGTTCGTGCGTTAACAGCGACTCGAGCTGTTGCGGGTCCACCTGCCCTCCGCCCAGCAGCGGCAACTCGATGACGTGCACCTGGGCCGCCTGCAACAGACGCAGGATCACCCAGTCGCATGGCGACTCGACGACGACGGTGGCGCCGCGCAATTGCAGCACCGAAATCAGTATTTCCAGTACCCCACGCAAATCTGCACCGATATAGACGTCGTCCGCGCGCCAGTAATTGGCGGTCGAGGTGGTGTAGCGCGCGGCCAATACCGTACGCAGCTCCCGCTCGCCGCACGGTTGGATCAGCGAAGACGGCTGGCGTGGATACTGGCGCAACAATTCGCGCTCGAGCATCAACAACGGACTGTCCAGTGGCTGCAGTGAAGCCGGGTCGTCAGCGCTCAGCACGCACATGCCCGGACGTCTGGCGTTGACGTACACCGTTTCCAGCAAATCGTGGCAGCTATCCGGCGAATCCATGTCGTGTAGCGCCTGGGCGTAATACCCGGACTTGGCGATCGAGTAGACCCGCCCTTCCTTTTCCAGCAGCGAATAGGCGTACTGCACCGTCGAGATCGATACGCTGAGCCGGTCTGCCAGTTGTCGCAGCGAGGGCAGACGCACTGCTGCGCCCTTCCCGGCTTCGTCTATCAACGATGTCAGATATCGATAAACCGCCTGATAAACGAAGTCATTATCCCTCGACGCTTTCACAATCCCGTATCCGTGGGCATCCATTCATCTCCTGGCAAACTGCTCATGGTCAGCCTTTTGCCGAGCGGTCTGCTGGTGGCTGTGCAGTGGCGCCATGGTCGTCCAGGCTCGGCGAGGTGGCCTGGTCTGGAGCGGATAGACGAAACGGCCCCATCGCATAGAGACGCACGATCAACCGGAGCGGCAGCCCGCTGACATCCGTCATCCACTTCACGACCTGTTCCGGGGCATGCAGGCCTTGCATTGCCCGATGCAGATCCGGGATCGCCACCAGCATGCCGGGGTGACAATGGCGCAGGAACCGCTCAAGGCCCGCGCCGCCATCGATGAACGGGGCAAACAGCAGGCATGTCAGTTGGATCTGGTTCAAGTCGAAACTGGCCAGCAACGCACCATCCGCCTGTACGCTCAGTTGATCGAGCTCGCGCAAATGGCCGAAACTGGCCAGCAGTTGCTCGCAAACCGATTCGGGTACCTGTTTCTGCCGCATCGTCAGCAAGCTGCTCGCCAGATAATCACTGACACCCTCGTCGTAGGCCCGACCTTCGATGAATTGCGCCTGCAAACCGCGCAGATGCGCAGCCACCACAGGCTCTACGTGTTCATCGTCGGGCTGATAGAGCGTCATGTCGTCCGCCTGGAAACCGAGGAAATCACTGAGCAGTGGCCAGCGCTCCTCAAGCTTGCCGACAATCATGTCGTTGATATGAATGAAACTGGTGCGCCGACAGGCTTCAAACTCACCTTGTGGACGCCAGACCACCCGCTCCTCCTCTGGATAAAACTCACGGTAATAATCGCCACCCAGCGCATCGAGCAAAGGAAACAGTCTGTCGAAACCGACATTGCTCACCTGAGGCCCGGCGATGCCGGCCTTTTGCACCGCCCGGTCCAGCCCGTCCAGAAAATGCTGCTGACGGCGCGTTGATTCGCTGCCGACCATGGCATCAACGCCATGATTCCAGCGCGCGATCTGGCCGTAGAATTCGGCGCTGGCAAGATAGGCGTCGTCCCACAAATGCAGCGGTTCGTCCCAGTTACGGCGGTGTCCGAGCAACAGCAGATTAAGGCGATTGCCCTCGCGACCTGCATCGCTGATCGGCGTCTGATGATCAAATGGCACGACTTGCCGATGGTCCACCATCACCAGTTCGACCCGTGGATCGTCATACAGAAACAAGGCACTGTAGCTGCGATGCATGTTCTGGAGCGACGTCTGGCTGTTGCCGTTCCAGCGCAGATTGGCCACTCGCAGTTGAAACGTCGCCGGCGCACGACTCGCAATGCTCAACTGTGCAGCGCGCAGCAAGGCCAGGGTGTAACAGCTGTCGCGCGACCCGGACTGGTTCACCAGCACCCTGAATTGACCGATGTGCTCCATGCCGCCCGCGGCCACCGCCAGCCGTTGAATCAACAACTGCAGGGCCGTGCGTTCGGCACGGGAGAAAAAACTCAGCAAGCGTTGCAATACTTGCTGGTAGACATAGTTCATTGCTTGATCATGGATCGTGCTCATCGGTATTTACCCGGAATCGAAAGTTTCATGCCGCACTCACGGACACCCGTAGCGGACAATTCATCAATAAGTAATAGACGCTCAAATGCTAACACTTACAACTTTGAAGTTATTTGAAACACTTGAGCTGGCGAAACCCCAAGGATTGCCGTTTTTTGGCCTCAAAGCCCCGTATTTAAGGGGTTATCCTCGCTCGCCGCTCGTCCTAGGAAATTTCCCACGGGGTCCGAAGGCAAGTGAGTACAAGAAAAAGAGAAGCGGTTTCCGAATCGTCTTACAGCATTTAAACAGAAGTTGCCGTTATCAACAGATTCAACGGTTAGATATCGCGCAGGACAAATAGAATGCACAGCCATGGCTCATTCCTTGAGATGAAAGTAATCATTCAATTATCAGGGCTTATATGGCGATTAGAAGATACAGATCGAGAGCAAAAACCAGCTCAGTTGTTCAACAGGCACGCGGATGGCGCCTCAACAAGCGTGGTTGTCGCAAAGGGAGAGTAAACGCAGAGGAGTCCGTGGGACCACGGACTCCGAGGGCAAGGCTTACGCCGATTCGACTTGCAGGGCAACCCGTTCACGGCACGGGCATTCGTCCATGTAGCGATGTGCTTCGACGAACTCGTTGAACGCGAATACACGGGTTTTCAGTGGCAGCAGTACGCGGTCAGCGGTCAACTGGTTGATGTCGCGCAACGCGCGTTGCAGGGCGACGCTATCCTGCGCGATACCCAGCTCGGGCTTGCCGGTGAAATTGCCGATGCAATGCACGAAGAACTGGATGTTCTTCTGAAACGCTGCGCAGGCCGGGAACGGCGTCTGATTGCCGCCTTGCAAGCCGTACAACACCAGACTGCCGCGCGGTGCCAGCACATCGCCGAGCAACGACATCTGCGGGCCACCAAGACCGTCGAACACGACGTCGACACCGCGGTTGTCGGTGATCTTGTTGATTCGCATCAACAGATCTTCCTCTTCGGTGACGATCACCTTCTCCGCGCCCAGAGACAGCAGATACTCGCGCTCTTCGGCTTCCTTGGTCGCGGCAATCACCCGCACACCCAACGCCTTGCCCAACTGGACAAACGACGGGCCGGCGCAATGGCTGGCGTCAGTGACCAGGGCGAATTGCCCCGGCTTGACCCGCGCCAGATCGGCGTAGGCAAAATAGGCGATCAGCAGCGGCGTGTAATGCACGCTGGCTTCTATCGGGCTGAGGACATCTGGATAACGGGTCAAGGCAGTACGCGGCAGCACGATCGACTCGCCGTAAACCGGATAGTCGTTGGGGCTTTCAGCCGGGAAACTGGCGACCTTGTCGCCCACGGACAGGTCCTCGACGTCGGCACCGACTGCGGTGACCACACCGGCCATTTCATGGCCAAGGCCCGAGGGCAGACGTGCCTGGGACGAAGCCAGGTTCTGACGCCAGAGGGTGTCATACCAGCTGATGCCGATGGCTTCGACACGCACCTGCACTTCGCCAGGACCTGGCTGAGCGGCCGCATGCTCTTCGCATTTGAGCACCTCGGCCGGACCAAACTTGTGAAAACGGATCGTGCGGGACATCGCAAACCTCGTCAAAGTAACCTCTAATGCCATGAACTCTATCTGGGCTTTCGACCCAAGACCATCAGTGGCTATTAATAGTCGACATGCCTGTCATTGATTCCGCAACAGGGGCGGCATTGGCATAAACCTGCAAAAAAGCGCTGCCGCCGTCTCGTAAAAGCTGAATTTTCCGGTGCAGAGTACCAGCCTTTCCCCGTAAGATTCATGCCGGCCATTGTTCTCATATGGCCGCTCTCGTCAAGCTTGATGACTCTGCCAGGACTCCAGATGAATCGTAATGACCTGCGTCGTGTCGACCTGAACCTGTTGATCGTATTCGAAACATTGATGCACGAACGCAGTGTGACCCGGGCGGCAGAAAAGCTCTTTCTCGGACAACCGGCAATCAGTGCGGCGCTGTCGCGCCTGCGCAGCCTGTTCGACGACCCGCTGTTCGTACGCACCGGGCGCAGCATGGAACCCTCTGCCCGCGCGGTGGAAATCTTCGCCCTGCTCTCGCCGGCCCTCGATTCGATTTCGACCGCCGTCAGCCGCGCGGCGGAGTTCGACCCGGCCACCAGCACGTCGGTATTTCGGATCGGTTTGTCCGACGACGTCGAATTCGCCCTGCTGCCGATGCTGCTCAAGCGCCTGCGCGCAGAAGCACCGGGCATCGTGCTGGTGGTGCGCCGGGTCAACTACATCCTGATGCCAGGCCTGCTCGCCTCCGGCGAAATCTCGATCGGCGTCAGCTACACCACCGACCTGCCCGCCAATGCCAAACGCAAAGTCCTGCGCCGCAGCGCCCCCAAACTGCTGCGCGCCGACACCGTACCCGGCCCGCTGAGCCTCGACGATTACTGCGCCCGCCCGCATGCACTGGTGTCATTTGCCGGCGACCTCAGCGGCTTCGTCGACGAAGAACTGGAAAAACTCGACCGCAAGCGCCACGTGGTGCTCGCCGTGCCGCAATTCAATGGATTGGGAACGCTGCTGGCGGGCACGGACATCGTTGCGACCGTACCGGATTACACCGCTGATGCGCTGACCGCTGCCGGTGGACTGCGCGCCGAAGACCCGCCGCTGCCGACGCGTACGTTTGAACTGCACATGGCCTGGCGCGGGTCGCAGGATAATGATCCGGGAGAGCGCTGGTTGAGGTCGCGGATTCAGATGTTTTTTGGGGATCCAGATAGCCTGTAGTTCCAGGTTTCACTTGGAGGCGAGGGCTTCTGACAAGCTAGCCCCCCCTCCAAGTCCTGATGCTCAAAGCCCTACTGATCCAGGCAGCTCCAGCCCAATACCAACGCCCCAAGCGTTGCCCATCAAAGCCTCACTCACCCCTGCCCCACTTGCCAACCGTCCGGCACCACAGCAATCACGTCGATTTCCATCAACCATTGCGGCTGCCCCAGCCCGGAAATCACCAGCCCGGTGGAAATCGGGAACACACCCTTGAGCCATTTGCCGATTTCCTGGTAGACCGGCTCGCGATAGCGCGGGTCGATGATGTAGGTGGTGGTCTTGACGATATGCGACAGGTCCGAGCCCGCCTCTTCCAGCAACTGTTTGACGTTTTTCATCGCCTGCTCGGCCTGGGCGCGTGGGTCTCCAAGGCCTACAAGATTGCCTTCGAAATCGGTGCCGATCTGGCCGCGTACGTAGATCGTGTTACCCGCCCGAACGGCCTGACACAGATCGTTATCCAGCGACTGGTTCGGGTAGGTTTCCTTGGTGTTGAACATGCGAATGCGGGTATGCGTAGGTTGTGCCATGTGGGGCTCCCTGGAAGCAGAAAGTTGCCCGCGCCGCCCGTCCGGGTTCGGCGCGGAACGCGGATTTCAGGCCGTCACGACCGATGCCGGCGCCGTTGAAGCAGCGTGCTCGGCCTGACGCTCGGCGGCGTCCCGGTATTCGAGGTATTTGCGCTGGGTGGCAATGTGATCGGCTACGTATTTGGCGTCGTGCCATACCCCCCAGATGAACGACGAGCCGCGGCGCGACTGCCACGGCAAACCAAGGAAATAGATACCGGACTCGGTCGACACACCACGCTGATGCCGGGGTTTGCCTTTTTCATCGAAGGCATCAACGTTCATCCAGCTGTAGTCGGTGGCGAAACCGGTGGCCCAGATGATGGTGGTGATGCCAGCCTCGGCGAGGTCCAGTTCGAGAATCGGTTTGCTCACGCATTCCGGGTCCGGAAACACGCGACGGGCTTCAGGCTCCAGCGGCAGGTTCAGCCCGTTGCGTTCGATGTAGGCATCGGCGGCATCGAGCACGGCCAGATAGTTCTCGTCACCACGCGCCAGGTTTGCCGCCAGGTCTGGTTGGAAAGCCGCCACGCCGTCGCTGAAAGACCGGGTCACGCCGACCAGTGTCATGCCGCGCTGCGCCAGTTCACGGAAGTCCACCGTGCGCCCGCCATGGGCGCCACTGACCGCAATGGTCACGTGCTCACGGCCAGGTTTCATCGCCGCCTGATCCCACTCGCCGAGCACGCCCAGCCACCAGCAGAAATCGCGATTGCGATACGCGCGCGGCGGCCGGTCATGCTGGCCGACAGACAGGTAAACCTGCTTGCCGGCGCGCAGCAGTTCATCGGCGATTTGCGTGCCGGACGATCCTGCGCCCACCACCAGCACCGCGCCTTCGGCCAGTTGCTGCGGGTTGCGGTATTGCGCGGAATGGATCTGCGTCAGGCGCTCATCTTGCGGTGCGATGGCCGGAATCACCGGTTTTTGAAAAGGACCGGTTGCCACCACCACGCGATTGGCCTGGATGACGCCTTGGGAGGTTTCAACGGTGAAGCCGGGACGCCCGACGTTGCGGTCAACCTTGCGCACTTCAACGCCCGTGCGAATCGGCGCTTTGAATTTGCGGGCGTAGGCTTCGAAGTAATCGGCCACCTGTTCTTTGTGAGCAAACTCGTCGGGGCTCAGACCGGCAAACTCAAGGCCCGGAAAACGGTCGTGCCAGGCCGGTCCGTTGGCGACCAGCGAATCCCAGCGTCCGCTGCGCCAGGCCTCAGCGATCCGGCTGCGCTCCAGGACCAGGTGAGGGATACCCAAATGGCTCAGGTGTTCGCTCATGGCCACGCCTGCCTGACCGGCACCGACCACGAGCGTATCGATTTCAATGTTTCCAGCTGTCATACCTGTGTCCTTCACGAAGGCGGGTGTGGACGCATTCTGTGCAGGATCAGGGGATAGCGAAATTATGATTTTTGTCGTCGCAGAGCAGGAAAAACCTAGGGCTATGCTTCGCCCGGGTCGCTCAACATCCCGTGGCACATCAACCCCAGCACGCTGCGCATATGCGCCGCATGAGCCTCGCGATCCGGCACGGCTTCAGTGGCCAGGCGAATGAACGCCAGGTTCGCGTACTGGTTGAACAAGGTCGCGGCGACCTCGATATCGACTGATGGGCGAACCTTGCCCCGGTCTTGAAAATGCTTGAGCAGAGCCTTGGCTTCCTCGACCACCGCCGCGTTCCACGGCTGAAAGGCGTGGGACAGGTCTCCAGTGAACAGGAATGGCGCCAGTTCGCGCCACAGCGACGCAGGCATCGCGCGCAGTTGATATCGGGTCATCAAGCCTTCGAGTTCGCACAGCGCGTCGAGCGGGTCCGAATTGTCGTCCAGATTCGCCCTCGCCTCGCGCATCGCCAGTTCGTCGGGGGCCTTGAGCAATGCGAGGAGAATGTCCTGCTTGCCGCCAAAATAATTCACCACGGTGGGCGCTGAAACGCCCGCCTCGTTGGCAATCTGTTCCAGCGTGGTCGCGCTGAATCCATTGGCTTTGAACAACCTCAGCGCCGCCTCGGCGATCACCTGTCGGCGCTGTTCTTTTTGCCGTTCTCTTAATCCGCTCATGGCGCTCTTGCACTGGCTTTGCGATGCCGCTCAGGGTACGGACTTGCGTTTTTCCCCACAAATATTTTCTTTACAAAAATATTTTCAAGTGCCAAAACTTATACCGCCACAAGCCCTCGGCAACCGCTTGCCCCTCGTCATGACGAGCATCGGGCGCCCTCACCCTGGAGACACGCAATGTCCATCGATCTCGATCCAGCCCGCACCACACGTGACTATCAGGCGTCCGATGCCGCCCACCACATCCACGCGTTTGTCGATCAGAAAGCCCTCAACGAGGAAGGCCCGCGCGTGATGGTCAGAGGCGATCGGCTGACCTTGTGGGACAACGACGGCCAGCGTTATCTGGACGGCATGTCGGGGCTGTGGTGCACCAATCTCGGTTACGGGCGCAAGGATCTCGCCGCTGCCGCCAGCGCTCAGCTGGAGCAGTTGCCCTACTACAACATGTTCTTCCATACGACCCATCCGGCGGTGATCGAGTTGTCGGAACTGCTGTTCAGCTTGCTGCCGGCGCACTACAGCCACGCGATCTACACCAACTCCGGTTCCGAGGCCAACGAGGTACTGATTCGCACGGTGCGCAAGTTCTGGCAGGTAATGGGCAAGCCCGAAAAAAAGGTCATGATCGGCCGCTGGAACGGTTACCACGGCTCGACACTGGCGGCGACGGCGCTGGGCGGGATGAAATTCATGCACGAAATGGGCGGCACGATCCCGGATGTCGCGCACATCGACGAGCCCTACTGGTTCGCCCATGAAGGTGATTTGACCCCTGAAGAGTTCGGCCTGCGCGCAGCGCGTCAGCTGGAAGACAAGATCCTCGAACTGGGCGCCGACAAGGTGGCGGCGTTCGTTGCCGAGCCGTTCCAGGGGGCTGGCGGGATGATCATTCCACCGCAGACCTACTGGCCGGAAATCCAGCGCATCTGCCGTCAATACGACGTGCTGCTGTGCGCCGATGAAGTGATCGGTGGCTTTGGTCGCACCGGCGAATGGTTTGCCCATGAGGCCTTGGGCTTCGAGCCCGACACGCTGTCCATCGCCAAGGGCCTGACCTCGGGTTATATCCCCATGGGCGGGCTGATTCTGTCGCGACGTATGGCCGAAGCGCTGGTGGAAAAAGGCGGCGTCTTTGCTCATGGCCTGACCTACTCGGGCCACCCTGTGGCGGCGGCGGTGGCGATCGCCAACCTCAAGGCGCTGCGCGATGAGGGCGTGGTCACTCAGGTGAAAAACGACACCGGGCCGTATCTGCAGAACTGCCTGCGCGAGGTGTTCGGCAATCACCCCTTGGTGGGCGAAGTGCAAGGTATCGGACTGGTGGCGGCGTTGCAGTTCGCTGAAGACAAGGCCACGCGCAAACGCTTCGTCAATGAAAACGACATCGCCTGGCGCTGCCGCACCATCGGCTTCGAAGAAGGCATCATCATTCGCTCCACCCTGGGGCGCATGATCATGGCCCCGGCGTTGGTCGCCACCCGCGCGGAGCTGGACGAGCTGGTGGACAAGACGCGCATCGCCGTGGACCGCACCGCCCGCGAGTACGGGCGCCTGTAACCGGGCACGTCGGACTGAGAAGTTTTTCCGTAACCCGGCTCCACAAAAAACCTCGTTTCGCCAATGCCTGCGCATCGACAGAATGCACCCATGTCCCATCCCCGACCGGGCCGCGTATCCCGCGCCCGGCCGCCGGATGGCAGGTCAGGACGGAACAGGACAAACACTTCATGACGTTTTCAATCGTCGGCCGTTGCGCCGAAACAGGACAACTGGGCATCGCCATCAGCTCTTCCAGCATCGCCGTGGGTGCACGCTGCCCGTGGCTGCGTCCGGGCGTTGGCGCGGTGGCGACGCAGAACATCACCCTCCCCGCCCTCGGCCCACACGTGCTCGACCAGATGGAAAACGGCCGGTCACCCGCCGAGGCGCTGGACAAAGCGCTGACGAGCAACGGCTACAGCCAGTTTCGCCAGCTGACCGCCATCGATCACCTGGGTCAGACCGCGCATTTCAGCGGCAGTGAAACCCTCGGTACGCACAACGCGCTGGCTGGCGAGCAGTGCGTCGGCGCGGGCAACATGCTCGCTGATCGCGCGGTTATCGAAGTGCTGGTGCAGACCTTTGAAAACAGTGGCGGGCAACTGGCTGACCGTTTGATCGCCGCCATGCAGGCAGCCGTCGCGGCCGGCGGCGAAGCCGGCCCGGTGCACTCCGCGGCGCTGGTGGTGGTCGGCGAACTGACCTGGCCCATCGTCGACCTGCGCGTTGACTGGGCCGACAACGACCCTATCGGCAAACTCGCGCAACTGTGGAATGACTACCGCCCGCAGATGCAGGACTACATCACTCGCGCCCTCGACCCGACCAAGGCCCCGAGCTATGGCGTGCCCGGTGACGAATAAGACGCCCGTGAGCCAGGCAAGGATCGACACATGAGCAAAAGCCGGGAATTGTTGGCGGCATTGGTGGCCTTCGACACCACCAGTCGCGAGTCGAATCTGCAGCTGATCGAATTCGTGCGCGACTATCTCGCGCAATTCGACGTGCCCTGCGAGCTGATCTTCAACGAGCAGCGCACCAAGGCGAACCTCTTTGCAACCCTCGGCCCGGCGGATCGTCCGGGCATCGTACTGTCCGGGCATACCGATGTGGTGCCAGTGGACGGACAACCGTGGACAGTCGCGCCGTTTGCACTCAGTGAACACAACGGCAAGTTGTTCGGCCGCGGTACCGCCGACATGAAAGGCTATATCGCTTGCGTGTTGGCAGCGGTCCCCGATCTGCTCGCGGCACCCTTGAACAGGCCAGTGCACATCGCGCTGTCCTATGATGAAGAAGTCGGTTGCCTGGGTGTGCGCGCATTGCTTGCCGAGCTTGAGAAACGGCCGGTCAAGCCGCTGCTGTGCATCATCGGCGAACCCACCGAACTCAAGCCGGTGCTCGGACACAAGGGCAAACTGGCGATGCGTTGCGAAGTGCATGGCGCGGCCTGCCATTCGGCCTATGCGCCTGAGGGCGTGAACGCCATCGAGTACGCGGCTGAACTGATCGGTGAACTGGGGCGCATCGGCACGGCACTGCGCGCGATGGATCTGCACGATCCGCGCTTTGATCCGCCGTTTACCACGGTGCAGACCGGGGTGATCAGCGGTGGCAAGGCGTTGAATATTGTCCCAGCCGATTGCTGCTTTGATTTCGAAGTCCGCGCGCTGCCTGCGCAGGATCCGCGCGCGGTAGCAGCGCAGCTTCAGCATTATGCCGAGGCCCATGTGCTGCCGAAAATGCGCACCGTCAATGCGGGTAGCGACGTGCGTTTCTCCGAGTTGTCCGCGTACCCCGGCCTGGTCACCGACGCGAAAAGCCAGGCGGCGCGGTTGATTGCACAGTTCTGTGGTTCGGATGAGTTCACGACCGTGGCGTTCGGCACCGAAGGCGGGTTGTTCGATGCCATCGGCATTCCCACTGTGGTGTGTGGGCCGGGGAGCATGGATCAGGGGCACAAGCCGGATGAGTTTGTCAGCGTTGCGCAACTGGATGGTTGTGATGGGATGTTGCGGCGGATAATCGACAAGCTCCAGTCAACACAAGCTCTGTAGCAGCCCGGCGTGCCGCTACAGAGGTGAAATGGCTTTTCCAAAAGCTACTTCGGCGCCAACTCTTGCCGACAATGATCCACGAACAACTGCGCCGGTTTGGTCAATTGCGACCGGCGCAGCCAGGCGGCTGACAATCCAGAACCGGTGACCTCTTCGGCCAGCGGCACGCACACCAGTTTCTGTCCGTCGTAAGTGAGGTCGGATTGCGGGCGGGTCACAAGAATCGAGAAACCGAACCCGCGCCCGACCATGCCCCGCACCATTTCTATCGACGGCGAGCTGAACTGGATGTGCGGCGTCAGCCCGCGTTCTTCGAAGATGCTCACGAAATAGGTGCGGCTCGGCTGTACGTCGAGCAACACCATCGGCTCCAGCACCAGATCGTTGAGCGAAACCCTGGCCTGATGGGCGAAGCGATGCCCCTCTGGCAATAACGCGTAGGGTTGCTGCGGGGCCATCAACGGCGCGGTGTCGATGGTGCTGTCCAGATCGTGTTCGTAGAGGATTGCAAGATCGATGCTACCGGAGGTCAGCGCCTGCACCAGCTCCTGCTGCTCGCCATCGCGGATGCGGATTTCCACACCCGGCCAGCGATCACGGAACCCTGAAATCAAGCGTGGCAGGTACAGCGGCGCGACGGTTTCGAAGCAGCCGATATCGATCTGCCCAGCGACCACATCGTTGTCCGCCAAGGCGTTCTGCTCGAACTCGTGGGCCACCCGCAACAGCTCCTGAGCCTTGCGATAGAAGCGTGCGCCACTGGGCGTCAGCGACACGCCCTGAGCGTGGTGCCGAATGAACAGCTGCACGGCAAAGCTTTCTTCCAGGTGCTTGATCGCGGTGGAGACCGAAGGCTGCGCGATGTACAGCTTGCGCGACGCCTCGGCAACGCTGCCGCACTCCACCGTGGTGACGAAATACTTCAGTTGTCGCAGGTTGTAGGCTGCCATTGCTACCTCGAATTCGCTGAACCGTGACCGCAGATCTTGCGCGCTATTGTGCGACGTGCAAAGCCTTTGAGAAACAAGCAAATACCTGCCCATTGAAGCTAAAAAAACTGACCCCGAAACGGTGCGCAAACGCACCGCTAAGGTGCGTGATTGGCGAGTTTTTTTATCGACAGCGAACACATTTTTAATCATTTCCTGCCCCCGTCACATCGCCCACTATCGGCACCACTGATTCGCGAACATGGCCCGCCGAGGCCATTGAAGGAGTGTGTGCAGTGACGGATTTCAAAAGCTGGCAACGCCTTGCCGCACAGCAGCGTTTCATCGACGCCGCGCTGATCGCAGGCAACATCCATCAAGCGCAGAGCGGTGAAACGTTCGCCGTGATCAACCCCGCCACCAACGCCTTGCTGGCAAACGTCGCGGCTTGTTCGGATGCGGACGTCGACCTCGCCGTTCGCGTCGCGCGCAAAAGCTTCGAAAGCGGCCCATGGGCGCGCATGCAGCCCAGAGAGCGCAAGGCTATCCTGCTGCGCTTGTCTGAACTGATTCTGGCCAATCGCGAAGAACTGGCATTGCTGGACTCCCTGAGCATGGGCAAGCCGGTGATGGACGCCTACAGCATCGACGTGCCCGGCGCCGCGCATGTTTTCGCCTGGTACGCCGAAAGCCTCGACAAGCTCTACGATCAGGTCGCGCCCACCGGCCCCGGCACACTGGCGACCATTACCCGCGTGCCGCTGGGTGTGATCGCTGCGGTGGTGCCGTGGAACTTCCCGCTGGACATGGCGGCCTGGAAGCTCGCTCCCGCACTGGCGGCAGGTAACAGCGTGATTCTCAAACCCGCCGAGCAATCGCCGTTTTCGGCACTGCGTCTGGCGCAACTGGCACTCGAAGCCGGCGTGCCGGAAGGCGTGCTCAACGTGGTCACCGGGTTGGGCGAACACGCCGGACGCGCGCTGGGATTGCACCCGGACGTCGACGCGCTGGCGTTCACTGGCTCGACGCAGGTCGGCAAATACTTCATGCAATACGCCGCGCAATCGAACCTCAAGCAGGTGTGGCTGGAGTGCGGTGGCAAGAGCCCGAATCTGGTGTTTGCCGACTGTCAGGATCTGGATCTGGCCGCCGAAAAAGCCGCTTTCGGGATTTTCTTCAATCAGGGCGAAGTGTGCTCGGCCAACTCGCGACTGTTGGTGCAGCGTTCGATTCATGACGAGTTCGTCGAGCGCATGCTCGAAAAGGCGCAGCACTGGCAACCAGGCGACCCGCTGAATCCGGCGAGCAAAATGGGCGCCATCGTCGACGCCACGCAAGCGTCACGGGTCATGGATTACATCGCCGGCGCCAGTGCCAGCGGCGCGCACCTGGTGGCGGGCGGCGACCGGGTGATGATCAACGGCTCGAACAATTTCATTCAGCCGACGCTCTTCACAGACGTCACGCCCAACATGCGTCTGTCCCGCGAAGAGGTGTTCGGCCCGGTGCTTGCAATCACTGCGTTCGACGACGAAGACCAGGCCGTGGCGCTGGCCAACGATCACATTTACGGCCTCGCCGCATCGGTCTGGAGCGATGACCTCAACCGGGCTCATCGCGTGGCGGGACGATTGAATGCCGGAACCGTGTCGGTCAACACCGTGGATGCACTGGACGTGACCGTGCCCTTTGGGGGCGGCAAGCAATCTGGCTTCGGCCGCGACCTGTCGCTGCACTCCTTCGACAAATACACCCAACTGAAAACCACCTGGTTTCAGCTGCGCTGATTCGTCGCCCGGGAACAATTTGAGTGAATCCGTATGAAAACCGATTACGACTACATCATCGTCGGCGCCGGTTCGTCCGGTTGCGTACTGGCGAACCGTCTGAGCGCGGACCCTGCTGTCAGCGTCTGCCTGATCGAAGCGGGCAGCCACGACAACAACCTGCGCATCCAGACGCCCGCCGGAACCATCACCCTGTACAAGAGCAAAAAGTACAGCTGGAACTTTCTTTCCGCACCGCAGCAGCATCTTAACGGCCGCAGCCTGCACACCCCTCGGGGCAAGGCGTTGGGCGGTTCGAGCTCGATGAACAGCATGATCTACATCCGCGGTCACGCCAGCGATTACGATCGCTGGGCCGAGGCTGGCTGCGCGGGTTGGGACTGGAACAGCGTGCTGCCGTTTTTCAAGAAATCCGAAAACAACCGCCTCGGTCAGGACACGCGTCTGCATGGCACTTCAGGCGAGCTGAACGTTGAAGCCGCCCGCGACCCGAACCCGGTGTCGCAGCTGTTCGTCAACGCCGCACATAAGATCGGCATCCGCCGCAACGATGACTTCAACAGTGAGCAGCTTGAGGGGTGTGGGATCTACAACCTGACCCAGAAAGACGCCAGGCGCCTGTCTAGCTATCGCGCCTTTGTTGCGCCAGTCCTCGAACGGCCCAACCTCACGGTCATCACCGACTGCGCGGTGCAATCGCTGATCCTCGAACAGCGCGTGGCCAAGGGCGTGCGCGTGGTTTCACAGGGGCAGCAAACCCGACTGACTGCACGTCGCGAGGTGATTTTGTCGGCGGGTTCTCTGGCCAGCCCGAGCTTGCTGTTGGCCTCGGGGATCGGCCCGGCCAGCGAACTGAAAGACGCCGGGATCAAGGTCGAACATGACCTGCCGGGCGTTGGCAAGAACTTGCAGGATCACCTCGACGGCTTGATCACCGTACGCTCGAAAAGCCCGCTGACGCTGGGCTTCTCCCTCGGTTCGCTACCGAGCATCCTGCTGTCGCCGCTACGCTATGTGCTCGGCAAGAAAGGCTGGCTGACCACCAACTACGTCGAGGCCGGTGGCTTCGCTCGCACGCCGCTGGCGCAGGCGCTGCCGGATGTGCAGTTTCACTTCGTGCCCGGTTATCGCAGCCATCGCGGGCGCCTGTTCGAATGGGGCCACGGTTACGCGGTACATACCTGCGTGCTACGGCCGAAAAGCATTGGCCAATTGCGCCTCGATCGGCACGGCAAAGCGGTCATTGACTTCAATTTTCTCTCCGACCCTGAAGACGCAAAGGTGCTGATCGAGGGGCTGAAGCTGGCGCGCAGAATTCTCGCCGATCAGCAGTTCGATGCCATTCGCGGCACAGAGATGCTCCCCGGCAAACACGTGCAGACCGACGAGCAATTGATGGCCTACGTGCGTGAGTACGCCGCGACGGTGTTCCATCCGGTGGGCACCTGCAAGATGGGGGTCGATCCGATGAGCGTGGTCGGGCCGGATCTGAAGGTGCACGGTATCGAAGGGCTGCGCGTGGTCGACGCCTCGATCATGCCGAGCCTGATCAGCGGCAACACCAATGCGCCGTGCATCATGATCGGAGAGAAGGCCGCGGACATGATCTTGCGCGGTGATCCACCCATCGTCGAGAGGCCTGTCCGGGACCACGCCGCAGTCAGTTGAAGCTGTTCGATCCGCGTGTGTCCGGAGGGCGATAAAACCTCACGAAAACGCCGCGTCCGTGCACCGCGAAGCGGCGTTTTCATTCGCCCTGCCCCAGCATCGAACAGGTTTTTTCACCCCAGTTTTTTCCTCATCAGGGACCACATATTTACTAATTTTCCTATCCCTCGACATCGGCCAACATCAACCCTGCCCCACAGAGGCAAAAGGTCCGTCAGAGGCCACAAGCGTTTCAAGTTTTTGGCGTCTAGCCCCACTGCCCCGAGACCTATTCAAATCAAAAAAACATCCGGGAGTGTTCAATGATCAAGTCTTTCGTATCGCGCTGCGTGCGTCCGCTGGCCCTGACTGCAATGGCTGCCGGCATCGCCAGCGGCGCCCAGGCCGGCACCCTGTCCATCGGACACACCACCTGGGTGGGTTACGGCACCCTGTACCTGGCCAGGGATCTGGGCTACTTCAAGGAAGGCGGCCTGACCGTCGAGCTGCCAACTATCGAAGAAGCCTCGATGTACATGGCGGCGCAGGCCTCGGGCAAGTTGTCCGGCTCGGCCTCGACCCTCGATGAAATCCTCAAGTACCGTCCGCAGTTCTGCTTCAAGGCCGTGGCCGCGCTGGACGACAGCCATGGCGGCGACGGCGTGCTGGTGGGCAAGGATGTCAACAGCCTGCAGGACCTCAAAGGCAAGGCCGTTGCCGTCAACGAAGGTTCGGTCTCGCAGTTCTGGCTCAACTACCTGCTGAAGAACGCCGGCATGAAGATGAGCGACCTGACCATCCAGAACATGACCGCCGACGACGCCGCCACCGCCTTCATCGCCGGCCGTGTACCGGCCGCCGTGACCTGGGAGCCGCACCTGAGCACCGTCCGCAGCAAACAGCAAGGCAAGGTTCTGGTGGACAGCAGCACGACGCCGGGGGTGATCGTCGATGTCGTCGCCCTGAGCTGCGATGTGATCGACAAGCAACAGGCGGACGTCAAGGCGCTGGTCGCAGGCCTGTACAAAGCCGTGCAGTACACCAAGGACCACCCGAAAGAGGCTTACGCAATCATGGCCAAGGGTGTTGGTGGCTACCTCGCCGACCCGGCTGAACTGGAAGCGGCGGCCAAGGGCGTGCGTTTCTACGATCAGGCCATGAGCGAAAAACTGCTGGGCCGCAACGGCAGCACCGGCGAGGCCGCCACGGTGATCAAACTGGCCAACGAAACCGCCAGCGAGTTGCAGGGCAAGCCGTACAACGTGAGCTACAGCGACCTGATCGACAACCGTTTCGTCAGCCCGAAATAACCGAGGAGCACCTCATGTCCAAGCGCAATTCGTGGCTGAACCGCTGCCTGACGCCCAAGACCAGCCTGCCGGTGCAGGTAATCTGGAGCGCCAGCGGTCTGGCCTGGGCCCTGCTGATCGGCCTCTGGGCCTTGCTTTCCTATGGCGGCGTGGTGCCGGCCATGTTCCTGCCGACACCGGGCGCGGTCTTCGATGCCGCGATGCGCCTGGCCCGTGATGGCACCCTCGGCCCGCACGTGTGGGCCAGTGTGGAAGTGGTGATGGTCGGCTTCATTATTTCTTCAGTAGTGGCTGTGCCCATCGGCCTGATGATGGGTAGCTTCCGGGTCGTGCAAGCGTTCCTCGAGCCGCTGGTCAATTTCATCCGCTACCTGCCGGTGACCTCGTTCGTGCCGCTGTTCATCCTCTGGATCGGCATCGGTCTGGAGCAACGCGTGTCGATCATCATCTTCGGCGTGTTCTTTCAGCAAGTGGTGATGATCGCTGACGTCTCCAAGGGCATTTCCAAGGATCTGATCAACGCGTCGTACACCCTGGGTTCGAGCCGCGCGGACGCGGTGCTGCATGTCATCGCCCCGGCCTCACTGCCCGGCGTGCTGGATACCCTGCGCGTGACGATGGGCTGGGCGTGGACGTATCTGGTGGTCGCCGAACTGGTCGCCGCCTCCAGCGGCCTGGGTTACCTGAGCCTCAAGGCCATGCGCGGGTTTCAGGTCGACGTGATTTTCCTGGCAATCGCGGTCATCGGCCTGTTGGGCCTGATCACCGATCAACTTTTCAGACTTCTTCGCTTGAAGGTGGCCGCATGGGCTCAGTAACAGCAACTTCGCCGATCCAGCTTCGTCCGACTCCCGTGGTTGCTTCGGCCACTCCACGCTTGCGGGTCGATAACGTCACCCTGCAATACCAGACACCGTCGGGCAGCACATTTACGGCGCTCGACAGCGTCTCGTTCGAGGTCCCCGATCAGCAGTTCGCCGTGTTGGTCGGCCCGTCCGGTTGCGGCAAGTCCAGCCTGCTGTATCTGACCGCCGGCCTGGCGGAACCGACCTCGGGCGATATCTACGTCGGTGGTCAGCAAGTCGACGGCCCCGGCGCCGATCGCGGCATGGTGTTCCAGGGCTACACGCTGTTTCCTTGGCTGACCGTGCGCAAAAACATCGAGTTCGGCCTCAAGCGCCGTGGAATGCCAACCGCCGAGCGCAAGGAAATCGTCGAGTTCTACCTCAACGAAGTCGGCCTGCTGCGCTTCGCCGACAACTACTCCAAGCAGTTGTCCGGCGGGATGATGCAACGTGTGGCCATTGCCCGAGCCTTGGCGAACGACCCACAAATCCTGCTGATGGACGAGCCGTTCGGCGCGCTCGACAGCCAGACTCGCCTGCAGATGCAGCAACTGCTGCTCAAGGTCTGGGAGCACAGCAAGAAAACCGTGCTGTTCGTCACCCACGATATCGATGAGGCGATCCTGCTCGGCGACCGTATTTTCGTTATGGGCGCCCGTCCCGGTCGGATCAAGGAAGTGCTCGACGTGCCGATCGGCCGCCCGCGCCACCTGGACATGGTGATGGACCCGCAATTCATCCGCATGAAGCGCAACATCTTCCACCTGCTGCATGACGGCCCTGAAGATCACGACCACTGAGCCTGCTTGAACCGCTCAAACCTTCGTACTACCGCCATGGATCGGCGGGCGGTGCACGCAGGCGATCCAGCACTCGGCTTGGTATCTCCAGGTTACGGACGGATCGAGGCGGTCTGACAACCGGATCAAAGGTGCATCGCCGGTTTGGACTGGCGAACGCCATGGGCAGAAGGGACGCGGACGCGCAGGGCAATCAGCAACGCAGCCAGCAGCATCAGTACGGCTGCCGCTACGAATACGCCTGCGCTGCCACCAAGGCTGAACATCGCCCCACCCGCGGCGGCGCCCGTGGCGATGGCTGACTGCACCGAGGCCACCACCATGCCTCCGGCGCTTTCCGCCTGATCCGGTACCGCGCTGGCGACCCAGTTCGACCACGCCACCGGCACACCACCAAACGCCATGCCCCAGACCGCCAGCAACACCGCCTGCCCCGGCACCGAAGCTGGCAACAGCACCAACGCCAGTGCTGCAACGCCGACCAGCGCGGGCATCAGCACCAGAGTGGCCAACGGGTAGCGCTCCAGCAGCCTGCCGGCCAACAACGTGCCGACGAAGTTCGCCACACCGAACCCCAGCAGCATCAGCGACAGCCCTTGCGCACCGATGCCGGTCGTCCCTTCAAGGAATGGCCGAACATAGGTAAACATCGCGAAGTGCCCGCTGTGCACCAGCACACAACCGAACATCCCCATGGCGATGCCTGGGCGCAGCAACACCTCGAAAACGGTGCGAAGCCTTGCTGGCCGCCGCGGCGCAAGTTTCGGCAGCGTGAACGACTGGAAAGCCAGGGTCACCATGCCTACCGCCGCCGCTGCAAAGAACGCGCTGCGCCAGCCATACAACCCGCCCAGATAGCTGCCCAGCGGCACTGCCACCACTGTGCCGATGGCGATGCCGCTGAAAATGATCGACAGCGCCCGCGGCAACAAGGCACCCGGCACCAAGCGCATCGCTACCGCCGCCGCCATGCTCCAGAACCCGCCAAGCGCAATGCCCAGCAAGATGCGCATCACTAACAGCACCGCGAAGCTGGAGGAAACCGCGACCAACAGATTGGACGCGACCATCAACACGGAAAAACCCAACAACACCCAACGTCGGTCGATGCCGCGGGTCAGTCCTGGTACCAACAAGCCAGCGAACAGCGCCACCACGGCTGTCACCGTTACTGCCTGCCCAGCCAGCGCTTCCGATACGCCCAGCTCGGTAGCCATCAGCGTCAACAAACTGGCCGGAAGGTACTCAGCGGTCAGTAAGCCGAACACCCCCATTGCCAACGAGAAGACGGCCATCCACGCAGGTGCCGCAGGCTCTATGTCGGCGCTGACGCCGCAGTGGCGGTCGGACACGGTGTTACCTACACAGTCAGTCATTGCACGGATCTCCCGATGTTCATTTCGAGCCGCAGTCTAGGCGCCGAAAACCGGATGATCTATGATCCAAAGTCTCTACTTTTTGACTAAAACACCTGAACGATGCCCGCAGATCAGTTTGCCCTTTCCTCGGACCTCATCAACGAGCTGTTGCGCAGCATGCGCCTGCGTGGCGTTGACTATCGGCGTATCCAGGCGGGCTCGACCTTCGGTTTGGGCTTTGCAGAAAAACCCGGGCACGCCTGGTTCCACTTCATGGCCGTCGGCAATGCGGTACTGCGAATGGACGACGGCAGCACCTATGCGCTGTCTGCCGGCAACGCGGTGTTCATCTCCCATGGCGTAGCCCATCAACTGTTTTCCCATCCGGATGCGCCTGTCCAGGACATCGATCGTCTGGACGGTGCGCCCTTGGGTGACGCCGTCAGCGCGGTAGACACCGGAACCGATGCCAGCCCTGCCCCGAGCACTATTTTGTTCAGTGCTTGTATGGAGTTTGAACTGGGCAGTATCCATGGGTTTGGCAGGCTGATGCCGGGCTTGATGCTGATTGACGCCGACGGCCAGCGCTACCCCGGGCTGGTGCCGATCCTGACCACCATGGAACGCGAGGTCAGCGCCGCACGCGTTGGCTACGCCGGTATCCTCGCGCGCTTGGCCGACGTGGTAGCCGCCATGGTCGTGCGCGGCTGGGTGGAGTGCGCCTGCGGGAATGCTTCTGGCCTGGTCGCCGCCTTGCGCGACCCCCGCTTGGCCGGTGCACTGCTTGCGCTCCATCAACAACCGGGCCGCGACTGGACTGTTGCGCAGCTGGCAGAGCACTGCAATACCTCGCGCTCGGTCTTCGCGGACCGCTTCCAGACGACCATTGGCATGGCCCCGCTGCGCTATGTCACCGAACTGCGAATGCGGCTTGCAAGCCAATGGCTGACCCTCGAAAGGCTACCGATTGAAGAGGTAGCGCAACGTTTGGGCTATACCTCCCAGGCCGCGTTCAGTCGTGCATTCAAACGCATTACAGGCAAGACGCCTGGATTGAGTCGCAAGGTCAGGCAAGCCGAACGCAGGTAGTCGATGGCAAGCGCGAACAGGCGCAGGTGCCCACTCAAGCCTTGGCAGGCGCCATCCCGGATTTGCGTGCTTCACGAAAGGCAAACATAAACACCAACACCACGCCCAAGGAGAAGAACGCCGGAAACAACCAGATGCTCTGCCACTGATGCCCCTCAGGTGTGGCGTAGTAGTCAGAGACATGCCCCGCGACCCAGAAACCGATCAGCATGCCCACGCCATAGGTCGCCAGGGTAATCAGGCCCTGAGCCGAGCTTCTGAAGCGCTCAGGGGTTTTGGCGTCGGTGTAGATCTGCCCGGACACGAAGAAAAAGTCGTAGCAGATCCCGTGCAGGGCGATACCGGTGAACAGCATGAAGGCCAGGTCGGCGTTGTTGCCGTAGGCGAACAACACGTAGCGCAAGGCCCACGCCAGCATACCCATCAATAAGGCGATCTTGATGCCGAAGCGGTGAATGAACAGCGGCAGCAGGAGCATGAACAGCACTTCGGAGACCTGCCCGATGGCCATCTTCGCCGTGGGATTGGTCATGCCGATGTCCGCCAGAAACGGGTTGGCATTCTGGTAATAGAACGCCAGCGGGATGCAGATCAGGATCGAGGCAATGAAAAACACCAGGTAGCTGCGGTCTTTCAGCAGACCCAAGGCGTCGAGGCCAAGGAGCTGTTTGACACCGGTGCGGGTGTTCTCGGTTTTCAGCGGTGCGGTACGCGGCAGCGTGAAGCTGTAGACGCCCAGTACCAGAGATGCCAGCGCCGCCATCAGAAAGGTGTTGCGCAGGCCTCCTGAGGCAATCGCGGCTTTCGAGTCCCAGGCGAACACAAAACTGATCACCACGCCGGCGACAATCCAACCCACGGTGCCCCACACACGAATGCGCGAAAACTCCAGCGCCGGGTCGCGCATCTGCCGGAAGGCCACCGAGTTGACCAATGCCAGCGTCGGCATGTAGATCATCATGTAGGCCAGTACGTAGGGATAGAACGCGGCAAAATCCGCCGCTCGGTAAAGCTGATAAAGCAACACAGCTCCCAGCAGATGCAGCACCGCCAGAATGCGTTCGGCATTGAAGAAGCGGTCGGCGATCAGCCCGATCACGAACGGGGCAATGATCGCGCCCCAGGATTGGGTCGAAAACGCCATGCCGATCTGGCTGCCACTGGCGCCCAGTTGGCTGGAAAGAAAAGTGCCCAGGGTGACGAACCAGCCACCCCAGATAAAGAACTGCAAAAACATCATGGCGCTCAGGCGCGCGGTCATCCAGGTCATCACAGTCACCGTCTTGTTTTTATTGGGAAAAGCGGATGAATCTCAGGCGTCGGGCAAGCCCAGCAGGCGCCTGTTGGAAGCCGCGTCGCTGGCCACGCTGGCGAAATCGTCAAAGGCCTTTTCGCTTCGGGTGATCATGTGCTCACGGATAAATGCAGCGCCCTCGGCAGCGCCTTGCGCGGAGTCTTTCAGGCAGCATTCCCACTCGAGTACGGCCCAGCCGCTGAACCCGTATTGAGTCAGCTTGCTGAAAATCGACTTGAAGTCGATCTGCCCGTCCCCCAGCGAACGGAACCGTCCGGGACGCTCCACCCAGCCCTGATAACCGCCATAGACACCGGAGCGCGCATCGGGACGGAACTCCGCGTCCTTGACGTGGAACATGCGGATACGCGAGTGATAACGGTCGATAAAGCCCAGGTAATCCATCTGCTGCAGCAACAAATGGCTGGGGTCGTAGAGGATGGCGGCGCGGGGATGATGATTGACGGCTTCAAGGAAACGCTCGAAGGAGGCGCCGTCATGCAGGTCTTCACCGGGGTGAATTTCGTAGCACAGGTCGACACCGGCCTCGTCAAAGCAGTCGAGGATCGGCAACCAGCGCTTGGCCAGTTCGGCAAACCCTTGCTCGACCAGACCGCTGGGGCGCTGCGGCCACGGGTACATGTAGGGCCAGAGCAGAGCCCCGGAAAACGTGGCGTGTGCGGTCAGGCCCAGACGCTGGCTGGCCCGCGCCGCCAGTTTCAACTGCTCAATGGCCCACTCGGTGCGCGCCTGAGGCTGCCCGCGCAAATGAGTCGGAGCGAAGTCATCGAACAACGCATCGAACGCCGGATGAACCGCCACCAATTGCCCTTGCAGGTGTGTCGACAGTTCACTGATTTCCACGCCGGCGCGGGCGCACACGGCTTTCAACTCATCGCAATAGCTCTGGCTTTCAGCCGCGCGTTCAAGATCGATAAAGCGTGTGCCCAGCGTCGGCAGTTGAATGGCACTGTAGCCCTGGGACGCCGCCCATTGCGCGATATTGGCCAGGGTATCGAATGGCGCTTCATCACCGATGAACTGCGCCAGGAAGATCCCCGGCCCGCGCAGGCCTTGGGTAACCGGAGTCGTTGCGGTCACAGCGGACGCTTGCGGTTTCATACGTTGCACTCCAGAGGGGTCCACTTGGCATCGCTGCGGTGACTGGCAATGGCCGCCTCGATAAACGCCATGCCGCGCAGGCCGACTTCGATCCCCGGCACGCCAGGTGCGGCATGGTTTACGCCACCTGTGCGAATGGCCGTGGCAAAGTCGCCGTACAGATTGGCCATCGCTTCCAGATAACCTTCCGGATGGCCAGCGGGCAGGCGCATGCGCTGGGTCGCGGCCTCGCACAACCACGGCTGCCCAGTGCCGGAACGCAGGGTGCGCATCGGTTGGTCGAGTGAGCGATGAATCAGGCTGGCAGGCTGTTCCTGGCGCCATTCGAGGCCGCCCTTGTCACCGTAGACCCGAATACTCAGGGGGTTCTCTTCGCCCGCGCAGACCTGGCTGGCGATCAGCACACCACTGGCGCCCTGCGCCATCTTGAACAGCATGGCGGCGTCGTCATCCAGTTGACGACCCTCGACGTGCACACCCAGATTGGCACACAGGTGAGTAATGGCTTGATCAGCCACAAACTCCGCCAGAGAAAACGCGTGGGTGCCGATATCGGCGATGCAGCCGCCCGCACCGGACAACGCCAGCTGCCCGCGCCACTCGGCCTGCTTGTTGCCCTGCGAGGCCACATCCTGGCTGAGCCAGCCCTGAGGATATTCCACCAGCACCTTGCGCAGGTTTCCGATGACGCCGTTGCGCACCATGTGCCGTGCTTGCCAGACCATCGGATAGCCAAGGTAGGTATGTGCCAACCCGTAAAGCCCCGCGCTGTTGTTCAACCGGGTTTTGAGGTCCTGCAGTTCAGCGAGGCTCAATGCGGCCGGTTTCTCGCTGAACACATGAAAACCTGCGGCCAGTGCTTCGCTGGCGACCGGCGCGTGCAGATGATTGGGCGTCACGATTACCAGCAACTCCATGCTCTGCTCAGCCGGTAGCGCACGCTCGGCTTCGAGCATCAATTGCCATGTGCTGTAACAGCGCGACTGAGGCAGGCCCAAGCGGTTACCCGTACGCAGGTTGTTCTGCGCGTCGCGACTGAACGCTCCGCAAACCAGTTCAAAGCGGCCATCGAGCCCTGCAGCCTGGTGGTGCGCTTGAGCGATAAAAGAGCCCTCTCCTCCACCGACAAAACCCATTCTTATTTTAGGTATCACTGTGTTCATCGCTGACCTTCTCTGTCCGGCGTGGATAGAAGCTGTTTCCAGCCAAATGTAACCGGTTACATCTGAGCAGGAATTTAGGCGCTGGGGCGTGTGCTGTCAAACCGATAATCCACGCTCGCAAGGATTCAAGCGCAGGCAGACCTGCTGTAAGCTCGTGCGACGTTCAGTTCAGACATGAGGTGGTTTTGTCCAATATCCGTGAAGTCGCCCGGCTCGCTGGCGTTTCGGTCGCCACCGTGTCGCGCACCCTGAAATCGCCCGAGCGTGTGCGCCAGGCCACCCGAGACATCGTCAATGCAGCGGTCGAGCAAGCGGGTTATCGCCCCAACCTGATGGCCGTGCAATTTCGCTCGCGGCGCACCGGCAACCTGGTGATTCTGGTGCCGAAAATTGCCAATACGTTTTTCGCTCGGGTGATCAGCGGCGCGCAATCGGCGGCCCAGGCCGCCGGTTACCGATTGCTGTTGTGCGATACCCAAGGGCGCGAAGAAATCGAGCGTGAATTTGCCGAGCTGGTCTACGCGCATCAGGCCGATGGCGTGATTCAGTTGCGCGCTTACGACCCCTTCCCGGTTGACAGCAATCAGCCGCCACCGATGGTCAACGCCTGTGAAGTCATCCAGGGCGGACGCCATCCCACCATCAGCCTCGACAACCACGCGGCTGCCAAAGCAATGACTGAACACTTGATTGGTCTGGGCCATCGGCGGATTGGTCTGATCAAGGGTCCTCAACACAGCCCGCTGACCCAAGCGCGAGTGGCCGGTTATCAGGCGGCGCTAACTAAAGCGGGCATCCCAAGCGACCCGGCGATCATCTGCCACGGCGATTTCAGCCTGCGCGCCGGCTACGACGGCGCCGCCACCCTGCTGACGCTAAGCGATCGCCCTACCGCGCTGTTTTGTGAAAACGATGAAATGGCCATTGGCGCGCTCAAGCGCATCAAGGAAGCCGGCCTGCGGGTGCCCGGAGATATCTCCGTGGTGGGCTTCGATGATATTCCGTTGGCGCACTACTGCGATCCGCCCCTGACCACCATTGCCCAACCCGCCGAAGGTTTTGGACGCACGGCCGTGGAGATGTTGATCAACCTGATCGAGAAAAAGATCAATCCCGAGCAGCATTTGATCCTGCCGTTTGAACTGACGATCCGTGAAAGTTCGGCTGCGCCTTCAGCACGATAAATACCTATCGAGGAAACCGCTCACACGCCTGTTAGCAATACAAGGCTCAAGCGTCCAAGTCCTTGGGATGCAATATCTCGCCCTCGCTGCAACAGATCAGCGAGGCGCGCTGCAAAATCAGACACCGGAAGAGAACCTGAATCTGCTCACTGCAATAGTGACGATTGCGGTTTTCCGCATGGCTCCATACGCCGGTGATGGTCCATTGACATATGTTTGATTGTGAATACCTTAAGTCATAGTCAACGCATCCGGGCAGCAATGCGAGGCGCTCAAGTGCATCTTGTACTTCAACGCAAGTTTGGGATGGGCACACATGAAAATGCACTCTGATTTGATTGTAACTTTCACTCGTCTGCCGCTTCTCTGGTGACTCATTCATTTCAGCACCTCACTGGCTACCTACACACGTTCATTTACAGCGTGACTTGTAGAAAGTCCGCAAGTCATGCACGAGCCCTATGTAGCCGAAGCATATTTTTCGGCAGCCGAAAAGAGAACACGCGCGGGTATTCAGCACTTGCACAAATAAAGTGCAAATGCCGCCGAGGCCTTTGAAACGAAGCCCCTGAGTCATTTAAATCGCTGGGATGTAAGTCCTCATTCATTACTCAGCTGTATCTGAACGCTCGACTGGTTGATGCTTGTTACAGACCTATCAAGTTGCACGGCCAGGACACACCGATGAAAAGTTTAGCGATCATTATTCCGCCGAGGCGGATTGACGCGCCGATGCTCATGTCGTGCCTGGATATATGGCGCAAAAAATACAACTTGAGAATTTTCTCCGTTGATGTGCGCAACACCGAAGAGATGCCAATTGGCAATCTCAAGACGCACGACCTGCAAGAACTGCATAGCGATTGCTTTGACGCTATCGCCGTGATGGGCGAGTCCGGAACCAAAGAGTATTTATGGAACAACACGGACATTATTTCCAGACTGCAAAAATTCGACAAAGCGCGAAAGTTGATTGCCGGAATTGGCCTTGGCTCGATAGTACTGGCCCAGGCCGGTGTTCTGCTTGGAAAAAAAGCGACCATCGATAACTCGGTCGAGTTAGTGATTCAGTTGAAAAGCTATGGCGCCATCTTCGTGCCCGAAGATGTAGTGATATTGAAATGGATCATCACCGGTAGCGGCAAGGATGTTGAAGCTTTTGCCAACGCCGTATCGATGTGGCTCCGAACGTCCCCGCAGCAAATCATTAAATAAAACCAATGGCCTCAGGAGGCAATATGAAACATCTCGTGAAAGCAGTGCCGGCGATGCTCGCTCTATCGGTCGGGTCGGCAATGGCTGCTACCGATCCGGTGCCGGAACATCAAACCCAAACCTTTCTCAACACGCTTGCGGCGGGTGGTGGCAAGCCTCTGGAGCAACTGAGCCCTAAAGAAGCCCGCGCCGTGCTGACCGGCGCACAAAACTCGGTAAAGGTTGACTTATCGGGCGTGGAGGTCACTCACAGGACGATCACCTTCGAAGGTAAACCCCTCAAACTGACGGTGATACGGCCGGAAAAAGTCAAAGGAGAGCTTCCCGCGTTCATGTTCTTTCATGGCGGCGGCTGGGTTCTCGGAGACTACCCGACACACGCGCGGCTGATTCGCGACCTGGTCGTTTCCTCAGGCGCGGTCGCGGTGTATGTCGATTACACGCCCTCCCCTGAAGCCCACTATCCCACCGCCATCAATCAGGCTTACGCGGCCACGCAATGGGTGGCCGAAAACGGTCAACAGATCAATGTCGATGGCAAGCGTCTGGCGGTGGCCGGTAACAGTGTCGGCGGCAACATGGCGGCCGTCGTGAGCCTGATGGCCAAAGAGAAAGCCACCCCGAAGATTCGATTCCAGTTGCTCCTCTGGCCGGTCACCGACTCCCACTTCGAAACCGACAGCTACAAGCAATTCGCGGAAGGTCATTTCCTCAGCAAAAACATGATGACCTGGTTCTGGGACAGCTACACAACCGACCTGAGTGCACGGGCGCAAATTTACGCATCGCCGCTCAAAGCCAGTATCGATCAACTGAAGGGTCTTCCGCCTGCCCTCGTTCAAACCGCGGGGCTGGATGTGTTACGAGACGAAGGCGAAGCCTATGCGCAGAAGCTGGACGCGGCAGGGGTCGACGTCACGGCGGTTCGCTACAACGGCATGATCCATGACTATGGCCTGCTCAACCCATTGAGCCAGGTACCGGAAGTCAAAGCGGCCATGAGACAGGCAGGCACAGAGCTCAAGGCTCACCTCAACTAAGCGAGCCTTGCGCATGCCGCATTCCCGGTTGGGTGCGGCATGCATCTGGTTAAACGTCCTTAGCGCTCAGCATTTGCGGACGATTCGACTATCACATCCCAAGGCGCCGGCACCGGGAAGACTTCCTGTAGAAAGTCTACGAATGCCTTCACGTTGGGATTACCTCTTCGGCTTTCGGGCCAGAGTGCGGTGATGACGAACCGGTCTACGGCGTGCTCGGGAAACACCGGAACCAACTCACCTCGCTGTACAAAAGGCGCGGCAACGTAGGTCGGAGAGATACCGATGCCGCCGCCTGCCGCGAGCGTCATTGCGACGGCATCGCTTACATCGATGGTCATGGTGGCCTCGGGCGTGATCTCGACGACACGCTCACCGACCTGAAACGGCCAGCGCAGCGCCTGCCCCGAACTCTGATAGCGAAAATTCACGCAATCATGGTTGACCAGATCATCGATGTTGCGCGGCTTGCCTTTTCTGGCGAGATAACCGGGCGATGCGAATGTGCAGATTCGATGCGGGCCGAGTGGCTTGGATACCAGCCGCGAGTCAGCCAGATTGCCGACTCTGATGGCGACATCGATGCCTTGTTCGATGATGTCGGCGAACTGATCGCCGAGTCGCAGATCGACCACCAGTTTCGGATAGCGCTCACGGAACGCCGGGAGCACCGGGGCAAGAATATTGACTCCGATCGGCAGCGGCGCCGTCACTTTCAGCGTTCCTGACGGCTCGCCCCTCGACGCGACAGCGGCTTGTTCGATGTCCTCGACTTCACGGATGACGCGCAATGCACGCTCGTACAACTCACGGCCCTCGGGGGTGAGGGTCAATGAGCGAGTGGTTCGGCTGAAGAGCCGCAGGCCGAAATGCTCTTCCAGCCGCTGGACACTTTTGCTGACTGCCGAAGGCGAGACAGAGAGATCGCGTGCAGCCGCTGTATAACTACCCAGCGAGGCCGTGCGAGCGAAGGCGATGAGACCTGTCAGGCGGTCCAGACCAATTTGTGCTTTCATGGCACAAGAGTAACCACTTACAGCCCTATTATCAACGCTGAGCCAAGCGCATACGCTGTCTCCACAGCATCAATTCGATGCTCTCGAGGAGCAAACAGACATGCCTGAAGTACAGCCAAACCCGCTCATTAATCGCATTGTAGTGATCGTCGGCGGCACATCCGGTATCGGACTCTCCGCAGCCATTCAGGCCAAAGCGGCTGGCGCCCAAGTTGTGGTAATAGGTTCCAACCCGGAACGCGCCCGCCAAGCCGCCGACACCCACGGGCTGGATGGCTGGCGTGCGGCGGATGTCACCCAGCCTGAGCAGATTCAAGCAGCTCTGGCAGACATTCCGAAGGTCGATCACCTGGTGTTGCTGGCCGGCACTTTCGTCGCAGGCAAAGTGCTCGAAGCCGACGTTGCCTATCTGCACCGCGCGTTCGATGAGCGAATCTGGGCCTCGATTCACGCACTGAGAGCACTCGGTGATCGCCTCTCGAAAGACGGCTCCGTCACCTTCATTTCCGGGTCATTGGCGGACCGCCCCAACGCCTATGGGACGGCGGTGCTCGCCGCTGCATCAGCGGCCATGGAAGCCTTCGCCCGTGGCCTCGCTCTTGAATTGGCGCCTGTGCGGGTCAACACCCTTTCTCCGGGTCCTATCGACACGCCGATCCTCGCCAAAGCCATGGGCGATGCGCGTGACGGTTTTGTCGCCGCGCTCGAGCAGACGCTGCCGCTGCATCGCCTCGGCACCGCTGAAGAGGCCGGCGCAGCGGTGGTTTTCCTGATGAGCAATGGCTTCATGAACGGCGCGACGATCAATGTCGATGGCGGCGCACGCCTGGTTTGAAGCACTTTTGTCAGTTCTGTAGGAGGTATTTATGACCACACTGTTCGAGCCGCTTCAACTGGGCGCTATCACGTTACCTAACCGCATCATCATGGCCCCGATGACGCGGGCCAGGGGAACCCAGCATCACGTCCCTACCCCGATCATGGCCGACTACTACGCCCAGCGTGCGACAGCCGGCCTCATCATCAGCGAGGCGATCGGCATCAGCCAGCAAGGCCTGGGATGGGCTTACGCCACGGGTATATGGTCCGCTGAGCAGATTGCCGGATGGCGACTGATTACCGACGCGGTCCACGCTGCCGGCGGCCGGATAATCGCTCAACTCTGGCACATGGGCCGGGTGGTCCATCCGAGCTTTCTGGATGGCGCACAACCCATTGCCCCATCGGTAACGACAGCGCCTGGACTGGCCCATACCTACGCCGGAAAACAACCCTACTCTCAGGCCCGGGCGCTACCGCTTGAGGAGATACCCTCGCTGATTGCCGAGTTCGTCCAGGCAGGTCGCAATGCGTTGCTGGCGGGATTTGATGGCGTGCAGATCCACGCCGCCAATGGGTACCTGATCGATCAGTTCTTACGTGACAGCGGCAATTTCCGTACCGACGCCTATGGCGGCTCGGTCGAGAACCGGGTCAGGCTGCTCAGGGAAGTGACCCAAGCGGTGGCGCACGTTGTCGGGGCTGACCGGACCGGGGTTCGATTAACCCCCAGCAGCCATGATCAGGGCGTGAGGGACAGTGACCCTGTGCCGCTATTTACCCGCGCCGCAGAAGTCTTGTCCGAAATTGGCATTGCTCATCTCGAGCTACGCGAGCCGCCGGCTGACGGCAGTTTCGGCGTGTCGGAATATCCTCCAAGCGCCGCAATCATTCGTGAGGCCTTCAAAGGCACGCTGATTCTCAACTCCGATTACGATTCGGCGCGTGCCAAAGCCGCCCTCGCAACGGGCCTTGCCGATGCAGTCGCGTTTGGGCGGCCGTTTATTGCCAATCCGCAGTTGCCAGGGGTGCTGCGCCGGGGCCTGCCACTGGCGCAGGAGGATCGTTCGACATGGTTCAGCCAAGGGGTTGAAGGGTACACCGATTATCCCGGCCTTCCATCCGGCCAGGTTGCAACACAGTGATCACTGACGCGCGCCTGGGCGTGCGTCAGCAGCAGCGCTTCGCACTTGTCTTTCAAGTACGCGTAAAGCAAACGAAGCGCTGGCGTAAACTGCTTGCGGTGCGGGCACACAAAGCTCAGAGGATAAAGCTCCCCGGGAATATCAGGCAGTAACACCTCTAGGTGACCGGCACTTACATCCTCACAAACATCCAACCATGATTTGTACAAAATCCCTTCGCCGGCGATGGCGCAGCGTCGAATGACGTCTGCGTCGTCACTCAGAACAGGGCCGTTTACGATGACCGAGTCATTCTCCGGCACGCTGGGAAATATCCACCGGTCGTAGAGCTTTCCATTCATATGGAAGCGAAGACAGGCATGCGCCTTCAGGTCTTCCACCGACTCGGGCCGTCCGTGCAGCGCGATATAAGCCGGCGATGCCGCGAGGACGCGGCGATTGCCTGGTACCAAGGGCAGCGAAATGAAGTCAGCGTTCGGTACCGTGCCATACCGGACGGCCACGTCTACGGGATCACGAAAAATGTCCGAGACGCTGTCGGACAACATCACGCGGAGCACCAGACCGGGGTTCTCGCGTCGAAATTCTATGAGCCACGGGAGCAGCACGTTTCTGCCGAAATCCGAAGCGCTGGCGATCTGCAAAACCCCATGCAGTTGCCGATCGTCCTGCTGTAATCCGGCTCTCCCCTCGCTCAGGGTATTGAGCACTTCCCGCGCATAAGGCAAATAGCGCTCGCCTTCTGCAGTCAGGCGCAGACTTCGTGTGGATCGCGCAAACAGGCGCGTATCGAGTTCACACTCCAAGCGCTTTATGGCGGCGCTGATCTGTGCCGGAAACAGATCCATTTCCCGGGCTACCGCGGAGAAACTGTCCACGGTTGCCACACGCACAAAAATCGCCAGGTCGTTAAATCTGATCATCATTGCCTTCTCTTGATATGAACCCACAGGCACTGAAAAGCCCATATGAGACGGCAGAGCAAAAAAGGTATTCCACGTAAGGCATGATTTTTCGAGCGTTTCCCTGAATCAATTCATCCGCTTTGATTGCACGCCCAAGCGCTGTCTGTAACGCCGTTGATGGACAGGCAGGCGCAGCGTGCAAATTAGGGGTTTGCGGGAAACATGGAAATGCAGGCCAATGGAAATTCAGACGTGCCAGGCTGGCACAAATGGAGTTGATCAGTGCCCCACCCAGCGGGGTGTGATGGCACGTCTATCAACGAGTCATTTACCTCCGGTCACATCCAGAAAGGTACCGGTGACAAACGATGCCTCCGCACTCGCCAGCCAAAGAATCGCCCGCGCCACTTCCTCCGGTTGCCCGCCGCGGCCCATGGGAATTGAGTCCTTGACGCGGTCGACCCGTCCCGGTTCGCCGCCGCTGGCATGCATGTCGGTGTAAATATGGCCGGGGCGGATGCAGTTGACGCGTATGCCTTCGCGGGCCACTTCCTTGGCCAGGCCGATGGTGAAGGTTTCCAGCGCGCCTTTCGACGCGGCGTAATCGACGTATTCGTTAGGACTGCCGAGACGCGCCGACGCGGACGACACATTGATCACCACGCCACCCGGGCCGTTATGCCGGTGCGACATGCGCTTGATCGCCTGCTGGGCGCACAGGATCGGCCCGATGGCGTTGACCGCAAAGATGCGTTGCATCCGCGCGAAGTCGAGGTCTTCGAGTCGCGATTGTCTGGCCAGCATCCCGGCATTGTTGACCAGCACGTCGATGCGTCCGAACGTGCGGTCGATGGCCGCGAACAACTCGGCGACCTGTTCAGGATCGGCACTGTCAGCGCGCACCGCCAACCCCCTGCGTCCTGCGGCTTGAACATCGGCGATCACCGCCCGCGCCGCGGACTCGTTCGCCACATAGCTGATGGCGACGTCGTAGCCTTGCGCGGCGGCGAGGCGGGCCGTGGCGGCGCCGACTCCGCGGCTGCCACCGGTTATCAGCATCAACGGTGCCTGCGAGACTTCATTCATGAACCTGGCTCCTGAACAGTCGGCCGTGTCAGCCGATGATGAAAATGCCGCCGACGATCACCACGCACGCCAATATCCGCCGGACGCTGAGTGCTTCGCCGAGAAACAGATAGCCGATCAACGCTGCGAACAGCACGCTGGTTTCGCGCAATGCCGATACCGCGCCCAGCGGCGCTTCGCTCATTGCATAGATGACGATGGCGTAGGCCAGCAATGACACCAGTCCGCCGACCACCGCGGCCAGGGTTCCCGGCCGCAGGGTGAACAGGCTGCGGGCGTCGCGCAGGCCGATGTACACCGCTGGCATCAGCACGCCCCACAACGCGCACATCCACACGGTGTAGGCCAGCGGCGCGCCTGACAGCCTGGCGCCGATACCGTCGACAACGCTGTAGGCGGCGATAAAACAACCGGTGCCCAATGCGTAAGGCAGACTCGGTACCGACAGCCTGCGGCCGCTAAAGGCCAGCGAAATAATCCCGCCGGACACCAGTGCAACGCCAAGCAGTTGGCCGGGCGCGATGCGTTCACCGGCGAAAACGGCAGCACCGAGGGTGATCAGCGCGGGCGACGATCCACGGGAAATCGGATAGACCTGCCCCAGTTCAGCGACTCGGTAGCTGCGCACCAGAAACAGGTTGTAGCCGACGTGCAGCAGCGCCGAGAGCACCGCGTAACCCCAGCTAGCATCGGCGGGCATCGGCATGAACGCAGCGGCGATGACACAAGTGATCGCGATGGCGATGCACATCGCGGTCATCGACCACAACCGATCGGCACCGCCACGCAGCAGTGCGTTCCAGCTGGCATGCAGGAGTGCGGCAAAAAGAACCAGGATGACGATATGAGTAGGCATGGGCACCATATTAGGTAAGGCAATCAGCGGACTGAAGCGAAGTCTCCTCACTGTGTCATGAGCAAATACTCATGAATCCACTTAACGAACTTTCAACGCCTCGCTCATCAACCATTGGCGAAAGCTGACTATGTGCGGCTGCGCTTCGATGCCCTTCGGGCAGACAAAGTAGTAGGCCAGCGGCGAGGCGAATGGCACATCGAACAGGCGCACCAGTCGGCCATCGGCAATCTCGTTCTCGACGTGGCCGCTGCGTACCAACGCCACGCCCTGACCGAGCAAAGCGGCTTCTACGGTCATGTTGGTGTCGCCAAACCGGACGCTTTCGCGAACGGGCGAAAACCCCAACCCGATGGCTTCGAACCAGGCTTCCCATTTCGGCACCAGTTCGGCGCCATCGCGTGTCAGCAGCGGAAAGTGCAGCAATTCGGCCGGGCTGTGCGGCATGCCTAAGCGTTGCAACAATTCGGGACTGGCGACCGGAAACACCTGCTCGCCGAACAGAAATTCCGCATACAGACCTGGGTAATTGCCCTTCCCGAGCCGGATCGCCACGTCAGCCTGGCCAGCGGCGAAATGGATGATTTTGTCTGTGGTATCCAGCGCGACTAACAGCTCGGGGTGCTGCCGCGACAGACTCGGCAACCGCGGCAACAGCCATTTCAGCGCGAAGGAATAAGTGGTGCTGACGCTCAGGCGCACCCTGCCCTTTTGCTCGCGCAGATCCGCCAGCGTCGCCTCCAGACTGATGAAAAATTCCCGCACGATCGGCGCCAGCGTTGCCCCCGCGGCGGTAAGGCGCAGCGCTTTGCCACGCTCGAACAACGGCAGCCCCCACAGCGCTTCGAGGTGTTTGAGCTGATGGCTGACCGCGCTCTGGGTCACGTGCAGTTCTTCTGCGGCAGCGGTGAAAGTCGGGTGCCGGGTGGCGACTTCAAAGGCACGCAAGGTCGCGGTCGGCGGGAGATCTTTCATGGGTCTGTCATCCGATCGAATTGTCGGCCACGAGCTGAGCATGAATAACCGCTCATGATCAAGCCCAGACGCGCTTTTGGCGCATGGAGACGTTTTCATCGATGCGTCGCTTTTGCGGTTCTGTGCGACACGTCCCGTTTCGGGGCTCCCGCATTCCTGCGCAGCGATGGTAGTTTGTAAGTGCATGTGTCCTGAGGTACAGGCACGACTTATTCATCACTCTGCAAAGGAATGCCTTTCGCAATGAATGTCCCTTTCAAAAAACTCGCGGCGACCACACTGATGCTGGCCGGCCTCGCCGCCTTCATCGCGCCTGCACAAGCCAACATCACCCCGCAGCAAAGCGCCGAAATACTGAAAACCTACAACGCCGCGTCGGTGACTGATTTCCACCAGTTCCTCAGCGAACTGGGCAAAAGCGATCTGGCTAAAAAAGCCGAGATCAGCCCGGCCATCGGTGCTTATCTGAATAAAAAGACCCTGACCGCTGAACAGCAGAACGAGATCTACCGCCTGCTCGGGCTGTACACGCGGGTCAAATACAGTGCCGCGGCCACCGAAACCCTGCGTGAGCTGGTCGAGATCCCGACCTACCGCAAGGACGGCGTCGAGCAGCACGAAAACCCGGAATTCATCAAGATCGCGGCGAAGATCAAGAGCCTCGCCGAGTCGTTCGGTCTGAAATTCCGCAACATCGACAATCGCGTCTACGAAATATCCCTCGACGGCAGCGGTGAAGAAGTCGTGGGCATTCACGCGCATGCCGATGTGGTGCCGGTGACGCCGGAAAACTGGGTGCTCAAGGATGGCACCCGCCTCGCCCCGTTCAAGATCACCCTGATCGGTGATCGCATGTACGGTCGCGGCACTGAAGATGACAAGAACGGCATCGTCGTCACCCTGTACGCGATGAAGGTCATCAAGGAAGAAAAGCTGCCGCTGGTGCGCAACTTCAAGCTGCTGGTCGACACCACCGAAGAAACCACGGGTGACGCGATCCCTTACTACTTTGAACGCAATCCGACACCCAACTACAACCTCGCGCTAGACGGCGGTTACCCGGTCGTGATCGCCGAAAAAGGTTACGGCACGGTCATGGCCAACTTCGCCAAACGTAAAGGCGAAGGCAAAGGTGCAGAAATCGTTGCGTTGACCGGCGGCATGGCGACCAACCAGATTCCGTCGGCCTCGGTGGCCACCTTGCTTACCGACAAGCCCGCGGAACTGGCGGCCAGCCTGCAAAAGGCCGGTAGCGAATACGCCTGGCGCAACGGCGGCAATTTCGAGGTCAGCGCCAAAGTCGATGGCAAGGACGTCAAACTGACGGTGACCGGCGTGTCCGCGCACTCCTCCGAACCCGAGTCCGGGGTCAATCCGGTGGCGCGCATGCTCGACTTCATCAATAGCCTTGATGGCAAGGTCGCGCTCAAGCACAACCACATCACCGACGCCGCCCGTTACCTCGCCGACAACTGGGGCCTGGATTATCTCGGCAACAAGCTCGGCGTCGGCTTCTCCGACGCGTTCATGGGGCCGCTGACCACCTCGCCGACCTTTGTTGGCATGGACGACAAGACCTTCAAACTGGCGGTCAATCTGCGTGTGCCGAAAGGCAAATCGCCGGAGAAACTGAAAACCGAAATCGCCGACAAACTTGCCGCCTGGAGCAAGAAAACCCACGTCGCGGTGGCGTTCGATTATTCGGTCGCGGCGCCGATGTACCGCAACCCCGAGGGTGAATGGGTCAAGGCGTTGCTGGCGGTCGCCACTGAAAACCTTGGCATGAAACACGAGTTCGGCACCTCTGCCGGTGCAACGTCGGTGCATGAACTGCCTAACGGCGTGCAGTTCGGCCTGGCCATGCCGGACGTGAAATACACCGGCCACACCGACGGCGAATTCAAGACCGTCGAGCAATTCCAGCTGGACCTGCAGATCGTCACCGAAATGATCGGCCGCATCGGCCAGTTGCCGAAGCTCTGATCGGCCTGCCGAACCCGCCGCAATGGTGGGTTCGGCGTTTTAATCGCCGCGTAAACCTGTGGGAGCCAGCCTGCTGGCGATGGCGGTGGGTCTGGCAATGGAAGTGCCGCCTGTGGGGACGCCATCGCTTGCAGGCAAGCTCCCACATTAGATCGCATTGTGTCAGTTGGAACTCGGATACCTGTGGGTGCCAGCCTGCTGGCGATGGCGGTGGGTCTGGCGATGAAAGTGTCCCAGTGCGGCCGCCATCGCTTGCAGGCAAGCTCCCACATTAGATCGCATTGGTCAGTTGGAACTCGGATACCCGTGGGTGCCAGCCTGCTGGCGATGGCGGTGGGTCTGGCGATGAAAGTGTCCCAGTGCGGCCGCCATCGCTTGCAGGCAAGCTCCCACAGGGATCGCTTGCACCACCAGGCCAGCAATAGAAAATCAAAAGCCCCTCACCCTAGCCCTCTCCCGGAGGGAGAGGGGACTGACCGCGGTGATTGGCAGACATACGCCAACATGCAATACCGAGTCGTACTCAAGTTCTGAACGGCCCACGAATCGGCCCCCTCTCCCTCGGGAGAGGGCTGGGGTGAGGGGCGAATACACCGCCGATCCAAAGCCAACCACCCGCTTCTCACCACTCAACAATGAGCGCCAGCTCGAGTGCTTTTGATCTTGATCTTGCCTAACCAGCGACATCGGAAGGCTGAGTGCAGGGATTGATCCGGGCGTGGGAGCGCAGCGACCGTCTGGCGCAGCCAGACACAGCGGAAGGAGGTGCAGCGAAGCAAACCGTAGCCGCTGCGCCCGGATCGATCCCGGAGCGAAGGGACCCGAGCCTGCGAGGGCCGAACGCAGGAGCAAAGCCTTTTGGTTCCTTTTTGGCGTCTGAAAAAGGGACTCGCCGTAAGGGCGAAACCGCCAGCCGCAATACCCGCAGCAACGGATATGTACCCAAAACAAAAATCTCACCGCCTGAAAGCAAGCCATCGCTTGCAGGCAAGCTCCCACAAAATCCAGCGCCACCCACGAATCGTGATCGTTGCGCGAAAAGCAACACATCATTGCCCAAAAACCTATTGATAGCCCCCTAACGAAAGGCGCACGCTAGAGGGCTGATTCGGGTCTTATATCATTCCGAATGATAGTTACCTTTGCTTCATTCGATTCGTGCCATCACACCCCGCCGAGCATCATCCGCCCATCTTCAATACTTTGGCGGATGCATCCATGGAACATTCACTCAAACATTTGCGCTTCCCGATGGCCCTGTTGGCCGTACTGGTGATGAGCGCCTGCGGCAAGACCCCGGAGACCACCGCTGCCATGCCCCCTGCAAAAGTCAGCGTGGCCAAGGTGCTCGAACAACCGGTCAATGAGTGGGACGAATTCACCGGGCGCCTCGAAGCGCCGGAAACCGTTGAAATCCGCCCGCGGGTCTCCGGCCAGATCGATCAGGTAGCCTTCACCGAAGGCGCACTGGTCAAGAAAGGCGACCTGCTGTTCCAGATCGACCCGCGTCCGTTCCAGGCCGAGGTCCGCCGCCTCGAAGCACTGGTCGCCCAGGCCCGCGCCACCGCCACCCGCAGTGAAAATGAAGCCGCTCGCGGCGAACGTCTGCGCACCAGCAACGCGATCTCCGCCGAACTGGCTGATTCGCGCACCAGCGCCGCCCAAGAAGCCCGCGCCGCCGTCGGTGCTCTGCAAGCGCAACTCGACCTGGCCAAACTGAACCTGAGCTTCACCCGCGTCACCGCGCCGATCAGTGGCCGCGTCAGCCGCGCCGAAATCACTGCCGGCAACCTGGTGACCGCCGACACCACTGCCCTGACCAGCGTCGTCTCGACCGACAAGGTCTACGCCTACTTCGACGCCGACGAGCGCGTATTCCTCAAGTACACCCAACTGGCCCGCAACGGTCAGCGCGGTGCGACGACCCCGGTGTACATGGGCCTGTCCAACGAGGACGGCAACCCCCACCTGGGTCAGATGAACTTCGTCGACAACCAGGTCAACCCGAAAACCGGCACCATCCGTGGCCGCGCGGTGTTCGACAACACTGACGGCACCTATACCCCGGGCCTGTACGCACGGCTGAAACTGGTCGGCAGCGGCACCTACAACGCCATGCTGATCAACGACGAAGCCGTCGGTACTGACCTGGGCAAGAAGTTCGTCCTGGTGATGGATGCGGACAACAAAACCGCGTACCGCCCTGTCGAACTCGGGCCGAAAATCGAAGGCCTGCGCATCGTCCGCACCGGTCTGCAAAAAGACGACACGATCATCGTCAAGGGCCTGCAGCGGGTGCGTCCCGGCTCGCCAGTCACCCCTGAAGTGATTCCGATGGCCAGCGAGCAGACCCTCGCCGCCCTCGCCCAACAACGTCAAGCGCTGGAAGCCAGCAACCTGCCCAAAGTCGCCCCTGCCAAGGGTGCGTCGGGTTCGGCTGCGAAGCTGGCTGCTACGACCCCACGCGGTTAAGGGACGACAACTCCGATGAATTTTTCCCAATTCTTCATTTCCCGGCCGATCTTCGCAGCGGTGCTGTCGCTGTTGATCCTGATCGCCGGTGCGATCTCGCTGTTCCAGTTGCCGATCAGCGAATACCCGGAAGTCGTACCGCCGACCGTGGTGGTGCGTGCCAACTTCCCGGGTGCCAACCCCAAGGTCATCGGTGAAACCGTGGCTGCGCCGCTGGAACAAGCCATCACCGGCGTCGAGAACATGCTGTACATGTCCTCGCAATCGACCGCTGACGGCAAGATCACCCTGACCATCACCTTCGCCCTGGGCACTGACCTGGACAACGCGCAGGTGCAGGTGCAGAACCGCGTGACCCGGACCGAGCCGAAGCTTCCAGAAGAAGTGACGCGCATCGGTATCACCGTCGACAAGGCCTCGCCCGACCTGACCATGGTTGTGCACTTGACCTCGCCGGACAAGCGCTACGACATGCTCTACCTGTCCAACTACGCGATCCTCAACATCAAGGATGAGCTGGCGCGTCTCGGCGGTGTCGGTGACGTGCAACTGTTCGGTATGGGCGATTACTCGCTGCGTGTCTGGCTCGATCCGAACAAGACCGCTTCGCGCAATCTGACCGCAACCGACGTGGTCACTGCGATCCGCGAGCAGAACCGTCAGGTCGCTGCCGGCCAGCTCGGCGCGCCCCCTGCCCCGACCGCGCAAAGCTTCCAGCTGTCGATCAACACTCAGGGCCGTCTGGTCACTGAGGAAGAGTTCGAAAACATCGTGATTCGTGCCGGCGACGACGGTGAAATCACCCGCCTCAAAGACATCGCCCGCGTCGAACTCGGTTCCAGCCAATACGCTTTGCGTTCGCTGCTGAACAACCAGCCGGCCGTGGCGATCCCGATCTTCCAGCGTCCGGGCTCCAACGCCATCGATATCTCGAACGAAGTTCGCGGCAAGATGGAAGAGCTGAAGAAAGGCTTCCCGCAGGGCATGGACTACAGCATCGTCTACGACCCGACGATCTTCGTGCGCGGCTCGATCGAAGCGGTGGTTCACACCCTGTTCGAAGCGCTGATTCTCGTGGTGCTGGTGGTGATCCTGTTCCTGCAGACCTGGCGCGCCTCGATCATTCCGTTGGTGGCGGTGCCGGTATCGTTGATCGGTACGTTTGCGGTGATGCACCTGTTCGGTTTCTCGCTCAACGCCTTGTCACTGTTCGGTCTGGTACTGGCGATTGGTATCGTGGTGGACGACGCCATCGTGGTGGTGGAGAACGTCGAGCGAAACATCGAGCTCGGACTGACACCGGTCGAAGCGACCAAACGGGCAATGCGTGAAGTGACCGGCCCGATCATTGCGACGGCGCTGGTGCTGTGTGCGGTATTCGTACCGGCAGCGTTCATTTCCGGCCTCACCGGGCAGTTCTACAAGCAGTTCGCCCTGACCATCGCCATCTCGACGGTGATCTCGGCCTTCAACTCGCTGACCCTGTCGCCAGCGCTGGCCGCCGTCCTGCTGAAAAGCCACGACGCACCGAAAGACCGCTTCTCGAAAGTGCTCGACAAGATCTTCGGTGGCTGGCTGTTCCGCCCGTTCAACCGTTTCTTCGATCGCGCCAGCCATGGCTACGTCGGCACCGTGCGCCGGGTTATTCGTGGCAGCGGCATCGCCCTGCTGCTGTACGCAGGCCTGATGGTGCTGACGTTCTTCGGTTTCTCCAGCACGCCGACCGGTTTCGTCCCCGGCCAGGACAAGCAATACCTCGTGGCCTTCGCGCAACTGCCGGACGCCTCGAGCCTGGACCGTACCGAAGACGTGATCAAGCGCATGTCTGACCTGGCGCTGAAACAGCCAGGCGTGGAAAGCGCCGTAGCGTTCCCGGGCCTGTCGATCAACGGCTTCACCAACAGCCCGAACGCCGGCATCGTGTTCGTCACCCTGAAACCGTTCGACGAGCGTAAAGACCCGAGCATGTCTGCCGGGGCAATCGCCGGGGCCTTGAACGGCCAGTACGCGAACATTCAAGAGGCGTACATGGCGATCTTCCCGCCACCGCCAGTACAGGGTCTGGGCACCATTGGTGGTTTCCGTCTGCAAATCGAAGACCGTGGCAACCTCGGTTACGACGAGCTGTACAAAGAAACCATGAACATCATCAACAAGAGCCACAACGTGCCGGAACTGGCCGGTCTGTTCACCAGTTACACCGTGAACGTGCCACAGGTCGATGCCGCCATCGACCGCGAAAAAGCCAAGACCCACGGCGTGGCCGTCAGCGACATCTTCGACACCCTGCAGATCTACCTGGGTTCGCTGTATGCCAACGACTTCAACCGCTTCGGGCGCACCTATCAGGTCAACGTTCAGGCCGAACAACAGTTCCGCCTCGAATCCGATCAGATCGGTCAGCTGAAAGTACGCAACAACAAAGGCGAAATGATCCCGCTGGCGACCTTCATCAAGGTCAGCGACACCTCGGGTCCGGATCGTGTGATGCATTACAACGGCTTCATCACCGCTGAAATCAACGGTGCGGCAGCTCCCGGTTACAGCTCCGGCCAGGCCGAAAAAGCCATCGAGAAATTGCTCAAGGACGAACTGCCGAACGGCATGACCTACGAGTGGACCGACCTGACCTACCAGCAGATTCTGTCTGGCAACACCGCGCTGTTCGTGTTCCCGCTCTGCGTACTGCTGGCGTTCCTGGTGCTCGCCGCGCAGTACGAAAGCTGGAGCCTGCCACTGGCGGTGATCCTGATCGTACCGATGACCCTGCTGTCGGCCATCACCGGCGTAATCATCTCGGGCGGTGACAACAACATCTTCACCCAGATCGGCCTCATCGTACTGGTGGGACTTGCATGCAAGAACGCGATTCTGATCGTCGAATTCGCCAAGGACAAACAGGAAGAAGGCCTCGACCCGCTCGCCGCGGTGCTGGAAGCCTGCCGTCTGCGTCTGCGGCCGATCCTGATGACCTCCTTCGCGTTCATCATGGGTGTGGTGCCACTGGTGTTCTCCAGCGGTGCCGGTGCCGAGATGCGTCACGCCATGGGTGTGGCGGTGTTCTCCGGGATGCTCGGGGTGACCTTCTTCGGTCTGTTGCTGACGCCAGTGTTCTACGTGCTGATCCGTAACTTCGTTGAACGCAGTGAGGCCCGCAAGGCGGCCAAGGCGCACAACCTTCCAAAGCCACTGGAGGCGCATCAATGAGTCTGAAAGTCTTCCTGCCGAGCCTGTTGGTGCTGGCCCTCAGCGCCTGCGCCGTCGGCCCCGACTACAAGACCCCAGCCACGGAGGCGGCCAACATCACGGCCGCCACCGACGGCGCCGCCGGGCAAAAGAACTTCGACCGGTCGAAATTCGAAGGCATCTGGTGGCAGCAATTCGATGACCCGACCCTCAACCAGTTGGTCACGCAATCGCTGCAAGGCAACCGTGAACTGCGCGTAGCGTTCGCCCGCTGGAAAGCCGCTCGGGCGATCCGCGACGATGCCAGCAACGACGCGATGCCGACCATCACCAGCCGTGCCAGCAGTGACCTGGGCAAAGGCCAGATTCCTGGCCAGACCACCGACCGGGTCAACAGCGAACGCTACGATCTGGGCCTGGACATGGCTTGGGAACTGGACCTGTTCGGGCGCATCCAGCGCAATCTGGAAGCCAGCGACGCCGACCAGCAGGCGGCCGAAGCCGACCTGTATCAACTGCAAGTCACCATGATTGCCGAACTGGTCGACGCTTACGGGCAACTGCGTGGTGCGCAACTGCGTGAAAAGATTGCCGTGGCCAACCTGAACAACCAGGTCGAGTCGCGCAAGATCACCGTCAGCCTGCGTGATGCCGGTGTCGGCGATCAGCTCGACGTCGAACGCGCCGATGCGCGCCTGGCCAACGTCGAAGCGACCGTGCCGCAATTGCAGGCGGAACAGGTGCGGCAGAAAAACCGCATCGCCACCCTGCTCGGCGAGCGCCCGGACAAGCTGACCGTCGACCTCAGCCCGAAAGACCTGCCAGCGATTGCCAAGGCCTTGCCGATCGGCGATCCGGGTGAACTGCTGCAACGTCGCCCGGACATTCTCAGCGCTGAACGCCAACTGGCCTCAGCCACGGCGCGCATCGGTGTGGCCAAGGCCGATCTGTTCCCACGGGTCAGCCTCAGCGGCTTCCTCGGCTGGACCGCCGGGCGCGGCTCGCAAATCGGCTCCTCGGCCGCCAACGCCTGGGCCCTCGGCCCGAGCATCACCTGGGCTGCATTTGACCTCGGCAGCGTGCGCGCCCGTTTGCGCGGCGCCGATGCCGAAGCCGAAGGCGCCCTGGCGACCTATGAGCAGCAAGTGCTGCTGGCGCTGGAAGAATCGGAAAACGCCTTCAGCGATTACGGCAAGCGTCAGCAACGGCTGATTTCGCTGATCCGCCAGAGTGAATCGAGCCGCAAGGCCGCCGACCTCGCTGAAATCCGCTACCGCGAAGGCACCACCGACTTCCTCGTGTTGCTCGATGCACAGCGCGAACGGCTGAACGCCGAAGACAGCCAGGCCCAGGCCGAAGTTGATCTGTATCGCGGCATCGTCGCCATCTACAAAGCCCTCGGCGGCGGCTGGCAGCCGGAGACCGTTGCCAGCAAATAACCGTTGTAACTGAGCTCCTTTGGTTGGCCGCAACCAACCAATTTTTTTGCCCCGCGTATCATTCGGTCGCGGGGTTTTTTTTTGGTTTTTTTATGGTTTTTTATGGTTTGTGATTTTGTTGGGGGTCGTGGTGGGTCAGTTTCAGTGGTGTCGGCTGACCGGCCGCCATCGCTTGCAGGCAAGCTCCCACATTTTGATCGCATTCTTTCAGTTGGGATGCGGTCGACCTGTGGGAGCCAGCCTGCTGGCGATGAACGATAACGCGGTAGGCCTGCAGATCCCCTCACCCCAGCCCTCCCGAAACGTCGGACCGCCCGGAGGGAGAGGGAACTGACCGGGGTGGATGAAAGAGATGCGCCAACGCGCAACACCGAGTCGAACTCAGGTTTTGAACGGCCCACAAATCGGCTCCCTCTCCAAGGGGAGAGGGCTGGGGTGAGGGGCGAATCCACCACAAATCCCAAGCCAATCACCCGCTTCTAACCACTCAACAATGAGCGTTAGCTCGCGTGCCCTTGATCTTGATCTTGCCTAACCAGCGACATCGGAAGGCTGAGCGGAGGGATTGATCCGGGCGTGGGAGCGCAGCGACCGTACGACGAAGTCGTACACAGCGGAAGGAGGTGCAGCGAAGCAAACCGTAGCCGCTGCGCCCGGATCGATCCCGCAGCGAAGGGACCCGAGCCTGCGAGGGCCGAACGTAGGAGCAAGCCTTTTCGGTTACCTTTTCGGCGTTTGGAAAAGGTGACCCGCCGTCAGGGCGGAACCCTAAGCCGCCGTGACCGCAGCAACGGATATGTCCACAGCAAACCAAAAAACTCAGCACCTGAAAGAAAGCCATCGCTTGCAGGCAAGCTCCCACATTTGGAACGCACTCTTCCCGTGAAACCCATGGCCGCCTGAAATGCATTCTTGCTGTGAAACTCATTACGGCCTGGAATGCATTCCAAATGTGGGAGCCAGCCTGCTGGCGATGAGGCCCTCGAAAAACAAGAAAATCTGCTACCAATCCACTCCGCCGATTACTCCGCACGCTGCTTGGTGTTAAATAGGCGCCAGTCTTAACCTTGTCGCCTGAAGCCGTGCAACGAGAACTGCCATGAACAGCTATTGCTACAACGCCCAACCGCAAACGGCGGTACGCGCATGATCGAAGTTACTGAAGTGTCCATCGCGCAATTGCGCGCCGCACTCGAATCCGGCCAGACCACCGCGGTCGAGCTGGTCGAGGCCTATCTGGCGCGCATCGATGCCTACGACGGCCCCGACACACCGACCGCGCTGAACGCCGTGGTGGTGCGCAACCCCGAAGCCTTGAACGAGGCCCGCGCCTCTGACGCACGCCGCGCCAAAGGCAAGACCCTCGGCCCGCTCGACGGCATTCCTTACACCGCCAAGGACAGTTATCTGGTCAAAGGCCTGACCGCCGCGTCGGGCAGCCCGGCCTTCGCCGATCTGGTGGCCCATCGCGACGCGTTCACCATCGAGCGCCTGCGCGCCGCCGGGGCGATTTGCCTGGGCAAGACCAACATGCCGCCGATGGCCAATGGCGGCATGCAGCGCGGCGTATATGGCCGGGCTGAAAGCCCTTACAACGCCGCCTACCTGACCGCGCCGTTCGCCTCCGGCTCGTCGAACGGTGCCGGTACCGCCACCGCTGCGAGTTTCGCCGCGTTCGGTCTGGCGGAAGAAACCTGGTCGAGTGGCCGTGGCCCGGCGTCCAACAACGGCTTGTGCGCGTATACGCCGTCGCGCGGGGTGATCTCGGTGCGCGGCAACTGGCCGCTGACGCCTACCATGGACGTGGTGGTGCCCTTCGCCCGGACCATGGCCGACTTGCTCGAAGTGCTCGACGTGGTGGTCGCCGAAGACCCGGACACCCGTGGCGACCTCTGGCGCCTGCAACCGTGGGTGCCGATCCCGCGCGTCAGCGAAGTGCGCCCGGCGTCCTACGCCGAACTGGCAACTGACCGCGCAGCGCTGGCCGGCAAGCGTTTCGCCATTCCGCGCATGTACATCAATGCCGATCCCGAGGCTGGCACCAGCGAAGCCCCCGGCATCGGCGGCCCGACCGGCCAGCGCATCAACACCCGCGCCTCGGTGATCGAGCTGTGGCAGCAGGCGCGTCAGGCGCTGGAAGCGGCCGGCGCTGAAGTGATCGAAACCGATTTCCCGCTCGTCTCCAATTGCGAAGGTGATCGCCCCGGCGCGCCAACCGTGTTCAACCGCGGGCTGGTGTCGAAAGAGTTTCTGCATCATGAACTGTGGGACCTGACCGCGTGGGCGTTCGACGACTTCCTGCAAGCCAACGGTGACCCGAAACTCAATCGTCTGGTTGACGTCGTCGGGCCGAAGATCTTCCCGCACGATCCGGGCACCCTGCCCAACCGTGAAGGCGATCTGGCCGCCGGCATGGACGAATATGTGCGCATGGCCGAACGCGGCATCACTCCGTGGAATGAAATCCCCACCGTTGCCGACGGCCTGCGCGGCCTCGAACAGACCCGACGTATCGACCTCGAAGACTGGATGGACAACCTCGGCCTCGACGCCGTGCTGTTCCCCACCGTCGCCGACGTCGGCCCGGCGGACGCGGACGTCAATCCGGCCTCCGCCGATATCGCCTGGAGCAACGGCATCTGGGTGGCCAATGGCAACCTCGCGATCCGCCACCTCGGCGTACCGACCGTCACCGTGCCCATGGGTGTCATGGCCGACATCGGCATGCCCGTCGGCCTGACCTTCGCCGGCCGCGCCTACGATGACTCCAGCCTGCTGCGCCTGGCCGCCGCCTTCGAATCCACCGCCAACAAACGCCAGATCCCCCCGCGCACACCACCGCTGTCGGCCAAGGGGCAGTGAAGATCTTTATTTGAAATGCAATCACTGTAGGAGCCAGCCCTCTGGCGATAGCTGACTTTCAGTCAATGAAAGGTTGAGTGTTCAACCGCTATCGCTTGCAGGCAAGCTCCCACATTTTGATCGCATTCTTCCTGTTGGAACGCAGTCAACCTGTGGGAGCCAGCCTGCTGGCGATGACGCCAGCCAATTCACCACAGTTCTGATGCCGAACCGAAATCCACTGTAGGAGTGAGCCTGCTCGCGATGGCGGTGTGTCAGCTTCGATGAAATTGACTGACACATCGCCATCGCGAGCAGGCTCACTCCTACAAGGGTTTGTGTCACGGCATGAACTGAGCACATCCGCCCAATCCCTCCCCCCGCAATTCCCCGATCATCCCGGCCAACCCCACCACCGCTGGCCACTGACCATGATCGACCGCGCCCCTTCGCGCCTCACCCTGCTTGCGCTGCTCTGCGGTCTGCACACCACCGCCCACGCCAGCGGTTTCTTCGACGATGCTAAAAGCCAGGTCCTGAGCCGCAATTTCTACCTGAGCAACGACTACCGCTCGCCCACACCCTCTGGCAAAAACTACAAACAGGAATGGGCTCAAGGCTTTATCGGCACCTTCTCATCCGGTTTCACCGAAGGCAGCGTCGGCTTCGGTATCGATGCCCACGCCTTCGCCGGGCTGAAACTGGACGGTGGCAGAGGCCATTCCGGAACTGGCCTGCTGCCCGTCGACAGCAACGGCCGCAGCGAAAACGACTACTCCAGCGCCGGTGGTTCGCTGAAACTGAAAGCCTCACGCACCACCCTCGCCTTCGGCGAAATGGCCGTCGAAACCCCGGTGTTCGACACCTCCGACAAACGCCTGCAACCGGAATACGCCACGGGTTTTCTGCTCAACAGCGCCGAGTTCGACAACGCCAACCTGGTCGCCGGCCACTTCACCGCGTTCAAGAACCAGGATAGCTCCTCCGGCCACGGCGATTTCTACGGTTACGGCGCTAACACCGAGACCGGCGGCATCAGCTTTGTCGGCGCGGACCTGTTCAGCGACGAGCCGCTGGGCGGCGCGCTGTACGCCTCGGAGCTGAGCGACACCTGGCACCAGTACTACGGCAATCTGCATTTCAAACAGTCCGGTCTGCTGCTCGATGCCAACCTCTACCACACCCGCGACACCGGCCGCGCATTGGTCGGCGAGATCGACAACACCGCGTTCAGCCTGTCCGGCAAATACGCCTTCGGCCCACACGCCGTTATGCTCGGCTGGCAACGCATCAACGGCGACACCCCCTTCGATTTCGTCGGCGGTGACTCGATCTACCTCGCCAACTCAATCAAATACGCCGATTTCAACGGCGCCAAAGAACGCTCCTGGCAAGCCCGCTACGACCTCGACCTCGGCGCCTTCGGCATCCCGGGTTTGAAGTTCATGACCCGCTACGTCACCGGCAACCACATCGACGGCACCCACGCCCCCAAGGACGGCGCGTACAACCCGTTCGACGCCGACAGCGGCCAATACCAGCCACAGCAAGGCGATGGCGGCAAGCACTGGGAACGCGATATCGACTTGAAATACGTCGTCCAGTCTGGCGCGGCCAAGGACCTGTCGCTGCAGCTGTCGCACGTCACCCACCGGGCGAACGAGGCGCAGGCCGGCGATGACATTGACCGGATTTATGTGGTGATCGAGTACCCGTTGGGCTTCTGACGGCTGCTTGATTTGAAATGCAATCAACCTGTGGGAGCCAGCCTGCTGGCGATGGCTGACCTTCAGTCAATTAGTGGTTGAATGTTCAACCGCTATCGCTTGCAGGCAAGCTCCCACGGGTTCTATGTGATGGCTGAATGTTCAGGCACACCCAAGTTCCCTGTGGGAGCCAGCCTGCTGGCGATGGCTGACCTTCAGTCAATTAGTGGTTGAATGTTCAACCGCTATCGCTTGCAGGCAAGCTCCCACAGGTTCTATGTGATGGCTGAATGTTCAGGCACACCCAAGTTCCCTGTGGGAGCCAGCCTGCTGGCGTTGGCTGACCTTCAGTCAATTAGTGGTTGAATGTTCAACCGCTATCGCTTGCAGGCAAGCTCCCACAGGTTCTATGTGATGGCTGAATGTCCAGGCACACCCAAGTTCCCTGTGGGAGCCAGCCTGCTGGCGATGGCTGACCTTCAGTCAATTAGTGGTTGAATGTTCAACCGCTATCGCTTGCAGGCAAGCTCCCACAGGTTCTATGTGATGGCTGAATGTCCAGGCACACCCAAGTTCCCTGTGGGAGCCAGCCTGCTGGCGATGGCGGCAGGTCAGCCACAACACTTGTGGCTGAACGAACGCTATCGCGAGCAGGCTCACTCCTACAAGGGTATTGGGCAAGTTCGCAAGGCTGGCGGCGGTTGACGGGTTTGGCCGCACTCCCTATCCTCGCGCCCTGTCACGACTCATTCGTGACCGGGTTTGACGGCTCGGCAATCCTCAAGGTGTGCATTGTTTTCCAAATGACTTAGGAGCTACGCCGATGTCCGAGCCAACTACAAAGTCCATTCCCCGCGACAAAGTCTCTCACCACCCTTTCACCGTCCAACCCGATATCCCCCTCCTCGACGCCCTGGAACACGCGGCCGTTTACCTCAATTGCGCCGAAGTCCTCGCCCACCAGGCCACCAACATCGCTCGCCCGGACCACAGCAGCTCCTTGCGCTGGGCCAGCCAGCAAATGCTCGCCAACGCCCGCGCTTTGATCGTGGCCTCCATCAACGGTGAGCAAGCCGCTCAGACCAAGGTGAACGTATGAATGCCCATCTTTCGATGACCCACAACGAACACAGCGCCCCCGTTCTGCTGGTTGCCACCGAAGCCCCGCTCGACGTCTTGCACAGCAGCGCCGCCAGTCGCTTTCTCGCCGTCACGCAGATGATGGAAAGCCTCGCCAGCCTGGATATCGCCTCAGCCAAAGGCGCCGACGTACAGCAACTGGCGCACGCGGCGGCGATGTTGCTGCGTGATGGTTGCGATGTGATGGATGTGTTGGGCCGGCAGATTCGTTTGCGGGTTTGATATATACCCAAATACCACTGCCAAAATACAAGCTGTGGGAGCGAGCCTGCTCGCGAAGGCGTTCGGCCAGACACTGAGAGTGTCGACTGGTACACCGCCTTCGCGAGCAAGCTCGCTCCCACACAGGACTGCGGATAGCGTTGAGTAAAACTGGCGGAGGGCAGCCGGAGTCGAACCTGCCCGGGAACGGATGCCGTCCCCAACCGGGTTTGAAGCCCGGCCGCGCCACCGGGCGCGATTGCCTTCCTTGATTCATTGCGCGTTGGCATTCGCCAGCGCGTTGTCGTAACGGATCTGCCGTGATTCGCCGATGCGCCGGGTCAGGCCCAGTCGGTCGAAATACTCCAGATACTGAATACAGCGTTTGCGTCCCAAGCCTAGCGCATCGCGGAAGGTTGTCACCTGGATCTGCGGATTTTCCGCGGCCAGTGTCAGCAGCACCTCGGCCATGCGGCGCAGTTGCGCGTCAGCCAGAAACAGGTCGCGCACTACTTGATGCATCAGCCCAAGCCGCGCGCGTTTGCGCAGCAGCAGGCGTACGGCGGCGTCATCGTGGCCGAGCATTTTGGCGACGTCGCGGACCCACGGCGGGTCGAATTCGGCGTTGTCGAACAGCGGTTGCAGTTGTTGCCACAGGGCTTGGTCCTCGGCATTCAGGCGCACCTGATGTTCGGGCAGGTGCAGCCAGGGGCCGCTGGTGTGGATCGAGCCGGCGCTGAGCAGTTCGTCGAGCAGGCTGATAAACGTCGAACGCTCCAGCGCCAGACCACTGAAACGTCGCAGACGATCTCGGTCAGGCCCCATTTGGTCGGGTTCTTGTTCATGGAATTGCGCGAGGCGTTGCAGCAGATTGAATTTCAGTTGCGCCCAGCGCTGCACGTTGAACAGCAGCGGGCCTTGGCGGGTGTCGATCAGGCGGACGTTTTGCGCTAACGACCACGATGCGCGCGGGCGATTGAACTGGCGTTCGAGGCGCTGCGGATCGAGCCCGCCAGCGCTGTGGTTGAGCAGTACCGGCAAGGCCTGTTCGAAGCTGTCGCTGCCGGCCAGGGTTTGCAGTTGCGCCAGACGTTCGGGGCTGCGGCGTTGCCGCGCCGGGGCGAACGGATCGAGCACGGTGCCGCCGCCCAAGGTGCGTTGCGCGCTGGCGTCGCGCAGGATCAGCCGGTCGCCCTGCACCGCGTGCACCGGCGCATTGATCAACAATTGCGCGAACATGCGTTCGCCGGGGCCCAACCGTGGGCCTTCGAGCAAGGCGACGCGGGCGATCACGTCTTGGGTGCCGAGGTGTACGTGCACCGGGTGGAAGTGTTCGAAGGTGCGTTCGCCGGGCAGCAGTTGAAAGTCGATGTCGACCCGTTGCGTCGGCGCGTGCAGCCACTCGCTCAGCAGCCATTGGCCGCGATGGATTTGCGCCAATTCCAGGCGCTCGCCGCTCAGGTTCAGCGCCACGCGTTGGCCGGCGAAGGCCTGTTCGGCGGGTTGATTTTGCGCATGCAGGCCACGCACGCGAACGGTTTTGCCGGACGGCGCGAGGGTGAGTTTGTCGCCGACCGACACCGTGCCCGACAGCGCCGTGCCGGTGACGACGATCCCGGCGCCGGCCACGCTGAACGCGCGATCGATCGCCAGACGAAATCCACCTTCGCCACTGCGCGCCTGCACCTCGTTTTGCGCCTGCAACAACGCCGCGCGCAACTCATCGACACCCCGCCCGCTCACGCTCGACACGGTAAAGAGCGGGGCGTCGGCAAACGGCCCCGGCGCGAACAGATCCAGCACCTGGCGCTGTATCTCTTCCACCCTGCCCGCCTCGACCCGGTCGCATTTGGTGATCGCCACTAACGCGCGGGGGATGCCGAGCAGTTCGACAATCGCCAGATGCTCGCGGGTCTGCGGCATCACGCCGTCATCGGCGGCGACCACCAGCAGCACCAGGTCGATGCCCCGCGCGCCGGCGAGCATGTTGTGGGTGAATTTCTCGTGGCCGGGCACATCGATAAACCCGCTCAGGCCGGCGCCGGGCTGCAGTTCGGCGTAGAGATAACCGAGGTCGATGGTCATGCCGCGTTCGCGTTCCTGCGGGCGGCGGTCGCCGGTTTGCCCGGTCAGCGCTTGCAGCAGCGACGTCTTGCCGTGGTCGATGTGCCCGGCCGTGCCGACAATCACGGCGTGGCCTGCAACTGTGACAATTGCGCGAGCCACGCCGGCTCATCGTCGAGCTGACGCAGATCGAGCCACAACGCATCATCGTCAATGCGCCCGAGCACCGGGATCGGCAAGGCGCGCAACGCGGCTTCGAGATTCAGCAGATAGCGCCCGCGCAGACGCTTCGACACCTGTGGCCGACAACACAGCGCCGCACTCGGCAAACGCGCCACCGGTTGGCTGCCGCTGCCGATCATGCCCAGGGACTCGACTGCGCTGACACTCCAAGTCTCACCCAGCATGTCAGCCAGCACCGGCTGCAACCGTGAAGCCTGGGCGAAGATGTCAGCCTGCGGGCGGGTTAAAAGCCGCAAACTCGGCAGACGTTCAGCGAGGCGATCCGGGTCGCGATACAGCCCGAGCACCGCCTCCAGCGCGGCCAGGGTCAACTTGTCCACGCGTAACGCACGTTTCAGCGGGTTCTTTTTGATTTTCGCGATCAGTTCTTTACGGCCAACGATCAACCCGGCCTGCGGCCCGCCAAGCAATTTGTCGCCGCTGAAGGTGACGATATCGGCGCCATCGAGCAGCGCCTGGCGTACCGTCGGCTCGGCCGGCAAACCCCAACGCGTCAAATCCAACAGGCTGCCACTGCCCAGATCCTCCAGCAATGGCAAGCCGTGCCGATGAGCCAATGCCGCGAGTTCAGCGGTCGGCACGCGAGCGGTAAAACCTTCGATGCTGTAATTGCTCGCATGCACGCGCATGATCAAACCGCTGCGCGGGCTGATCGCTGCTTCGTAGTCACGGGCGTGGGTGCGGTTGGTGGTGCCGACTTCGTGCAGGCGCACGCCGGCGCGGGCCATGATGTCGGGGATGCGGAAGGCGCCGCCGATCTCGATCAGCTCGCCGCGCGAGATAATGCCTTCCTTGCGCGCGCCGAGGCTGTTGAGGGTCAGCAGCACGGCGGCAGCATTGTTGTTGACCACGGTGACGGCTTCGGCGCCGGTCAGTTCGCGGATCAAACCTTCGATCAAATCGTCGCGATCACCGCGTTTGCCGCTGGCCAGATCAAATTCCAGATTCAGCGGATAACGTGCGGCACGCTCCACCGCTTCGATGGCTTCGTCCGGCAACAAGGCGCGACCGAGATTGGTATGCAGCACCGTGCCGGTCAGGTTGAAGACGCGGCGGACGTGACTGCGCTGTTGTTGCGCCAAGCGTTCACCAACGCGGCCGGCGAGCACATCGGGGCCGATCTCCACAGCTGCCAATTGCCCGCTCAATACGTCGGGCCTTAGCTCATCGAGCAACTGACGCAGGCCAGTCAGCAACGAATCCCGGCCGTAACGCTCAGCCAATGGCGCGCACGCCGGATGTCGCAACAACCCATCAATGGACGGCAACCGCAGGGCAACGCTGGAAGACATCAGCCCCTCCTGATTCGACTGAAACACCCCCTCCGGGAACAAGCTCCCTCCCACAAGGGTTTCAGAAGTGTAGACGCACTATGGGAGCGAGCCTGCTCGCGAAAGCGGTGTGTCAGTTAGTGTGGATGTGACTGACCTGACGCCTCCGCGAGCAGGCTCGCTCCCACAAGGATTGGCGGCGTGCACTCATTTTGCAGGCCACCCTAAAACAATGTGGGAGCTTGCTCCCGCTGGCGGTGTGTCAGACAACATGAACGTGACTGGACTGACGCTATCGCGAGCAGGCTCACTCCTACAGGGATTTGGGGTGAGTCGGGATGTGTGGCTTGGCAAATAACCAAGGTAGGAGTGAGCCTGCTCGCGATGGCGGTAAGTCAGTTAGTGTGGATGTGACTGACCTGACGCCTTCGCGAGCAGGCTCGCTCCCACAAGGATTGGCGGCGTGCACTCATTTTGCAGGCCACCCTAAAACAATGTGGGAGCTTGCTCCCGCTGGCGGTGTGTCAGACAACATGAACGTGACTGGACTGACGCTATCGCGAGCAGGCTCACTCCTACAGGGATTTGAGGTGAGTCGGGATGTGTGGCTTGGCAAATAACCAAGGTAGGAGTGAGCCTGCTCGCGATGGCGGTAAGTCAGTCAAAGATGGTGTGACTGAAACGGCCCCTTCGGGCTAGCTCGCTCCGACAGTTTCTGCTCTTGTCATTCGTCTCCCGGCGCCAGCAACAGATTCGGCGCCAGCCGCTGAAAGCCGTCCTGCGCCAGGCGCATGTCCAGCAGCAGACTGCCGAGGTCTGCCGACAACGCCTCGGCCTCGGCATCGTTTTCCAGATAGATCAGTTTCAGATAGCTGTTGCAGCCGGGGCAGACTTCCGCGCGCAGCGGTGCCTGATTGGCGGCGTGGCGATCGTCCTCAAGGCTCAGATAGTCGAGGCCTTTGCTCGACTCGCAATACACGCACTTGACCCGCACCACATGCCATTCGCAGGCGCATAGCGAACACACCAGATAACGCAAGCCGTTGTGTTTGGCGCGATGGCGGATGACCCCGGCCATCGCCGGAGAACCGCACGCCGGGCATTGGCTAAGGCTGTCGCCGGGTTTCAGTTGCAGATGGGGCGCGCTGAGCAACCAGTGACTCCACGCCACTTGCAGCGCCGCGCCAAGGAATGGCACCAGTTGCGCCGGCACCAGTGAATACTGGCCGCTGACCAGAGCGACAGCCCAGGAACGCAATTGACCGGCGCTGGCGACCCGCAACGTCGTCACTGCCTCGATAACGGCGGGTTGTTCAGAAGGCGTATAACGCTGCAACAGCGCCGAAAGATAAGCCTGCCAGCCCTCCTCGCGCACCAACGTGTCGGCAGCGAAAGGCGGCAAGCCATGCTGCTGGCAAGCCCCGATGCGTTGCGCATCGAACGGCGCGGTCAACGGCGGATCATCGAACACCTGCTGCTGAACCCGGCATAACCCAGAAATCAAACGCAGATAGTCAGCCAGCGCATGCCCCTCGGCCAGTTGCTCGAGCCTTTGCGCGCGCAAGAAAAACAGGTTGCGCGGCGGCAGATACAAGAACGGCGGCGAACTGGCCGCCGCTTCGATTTCACCCGGTTCAAGAATAGTCGGCAAACGTCAGCCCTTTTTGCTGATGGGGCGCTCCGGCGCGTCCCTTGGATGCTCATCGCGAGTGAGGTCGCGATACCACAGCGCATGATGTTTTTTCGCCCAGGCGCGGCTGACCCGGCCATGCAGCATGGCGTCGACCGACCCCTTGATCCACAGCCCGGCGTAGATGTGCACGATGATGCTCAGCACCAGAATGAACCCGGCCAGCGCATGCAAGAGCATCGCCCAGCGGATCACGCTGATGCCGAAATACACGCTGAACCACGCGCGCCAGATCACCAGCCCGGTGAACAGCAACGCCAGCATGCACAGCAGTAAAGTCCAGAACAGCAGTTTCTGCCCGGCGTTGTATTTGCCCACTGGCGGCACGCTGTCTTCGTCGTTGACCATGACCCGGTTGATCCGCCGCAGCCATTGCCGATCGTTGGCGATGAAAAAGTTTGTACGCCAGAAGCTGAAGACCAGGCCGAGGAACAGCACGAACATGGCGATGCCCATGTAGGGGTGCAGAATCCGCGTCCAGGTGCCGCCGCCGAACAGGTTGCTCAACCAGAACAGCGCCGGGTGAAACAACGCCAGCCCGGACAGCCCGGCCATGAAAAACAGGATAGCGACCAGCCAGTGATTGGTACGCTGGTTGGCGCTGTAACGCAGGATCGTCTTGTGGCTCATGGCCGCTCCTCCCCGCGTGGATCGTAGGTGTGCACCGCCGGGTCGACGACATGCACCGAGGTGTCGGCTGGCGTCGGCTGTTCATCTTCTTCGACGCGATTGGGGCCGACGCGTACATAGTGGAAGAAGCCGGCAATCACCGCCGCGCCCATCGCCAGCAACGCCAAAGGTTTGCTGAGGCCTTTCCACAAGTCCACCAGCGGACTGATTGCAGGGTGGTCCGGTAGCCCGGCGTAGAGTTTCGGTGTGTCGGCGTGGTGCAACACGTACATGACGTGGGTGCCACCGATGCCTTCCGGGTCGTAGAGACCGGCGTTGTCGAAGCCGCGGCTTTTCAGGTCGACGATGCGTTCGGCGGCGTGCGCCTTCATGTCTTCCTTGGTGCCGAAGACGATGGCGCCGGTCGGGCAGGTTTTCACGCAGGCCGGTTCCAGCCCGACCGCCACGCGATCGGAACACAAGGTGCACTTGTAGGCCTTGTGGTCCTTTTGCGAGATACGCGGAATGTTGAACGGGCAACCGGTGATGCAGTAACCGCAGCCGATGCAGTGATCCTGATTGAAATCGACGATGCCGTTGGCGTGCTGGATGATCGCGCCGGGGCTCGGGCATGCCGCGAGGCATCCGGGCTCGGCGCAATGCATGCAGCCGTCCTTGCGGATCAGCCATTCAAGGTTGCCAGCGTCGGTTTCGTGCTCGGTGAAGCGCATCAGCGTCCATGTATCCGCGGTCAGGTCCTGCGGGTTGTCGTAGGTGCCGTGGTTGTGGCCGACCTCGTCGCGCAACTCGTTCCATTCCGAGCAAGCGACCTGACAGGCCTTGCAGCCAATGCACTTGGTGGTGTCGATCAGCTTGGCGACGGCGTCCTGATTGCGCACCGACGGCGGCACCGTGGTGGTGGCCGAGCGGGCAATGATGTCTTGGCTGGCCATTTATAAGGTCTCCACTAGAGCTTCTCCACGTTGACCAGGAATGACTTGGATTCCGGGGTCTGGGTGTTGCCATCGCCGAGGAACGGCACCAGCGTGTTGGTCAGGTAACCGTGGCGCGTCAGGCCGGTGAAGCCCCAGTGCAGCGGGATGCCGATCTGATGCACGACCTGGCCATTGACCTGCAGCGGCCGAATCCGCTTGGTCACCACCGCCACTGCCTCGATAAAGCCGCGCTTGCAACTGACCCGCACGCGATCACCGGCGGCGATGCCCTTCTCTTTCGCCAGCACTTCGCCGATTTCGACGAATTGCTCGGGTTGCGCGATCGCGTTCAACTTGCAGTGCTTGCTCCAGAAATGGAAATGCTCGGTCAACCGGTAACTGGTGCCGGCGTAGGGGAAGTCCTTGGCCTCGCCGAGGCTTTCCCAGACCGAATCGAAGATCCGCGCCGCCGGGTTGCTGGTGGCTTTCTTGTTTTGCGGGTGCAGCGGGTTGATGCCGATCGGCGTTTCGAACGGCTCGTAGTGCTCGGGGAATGGCCCTTCGTTCATCTTGTCGACGGCAAAGAAGCGCGCCACACCTTCGGGGTTCATGATGAACGGGTTCATCCCGGCTTCCGGCGGCACGTCGGCCTTGTAGTCCGGCACGTCGGTGCCGCCCCAGGTTTTGCCGTTCCACCAGACCAGACGTTTTTTCGGGTCCCATGGCTTGCCCGCAAGGTCCGCCGAAGCGCGGTTGTAGAGAATCCGTCGATTGGCCGGCCACGCCCACGCCCAGCCTTGATGCTGGTGCATGCCATAGGGGTCGGCGTTGTCGCGGCGAGCCATCTGGTTGCCGGCCTCGGTCCAGCTGCCGGCGAAAATCCAGCAACCGGATGCGGTACTGCCGTCGTCCTTGAGCAAGCCGAACCCGGCCAATTGCGTGCCGGCCTTGACCATGGCGCCGCTGGCATCAGTGAAGTCGGTTACCGCGCTGCCGTTGATTTCCTTGGCCAGTTCTTCCGGCGATGGTTCGTCGGCGATCTTGTACGGCCAGGACAATTTCAGCAGCGGATCGGGGAATTTGCCGCCCTCGGTCTGGTAGCGTTTGCGCAGGCGCAGGAACAGTTCGCTCATGATGCGAATGTCGGTCTGCGCTTCGCCGGGACCATCGGCGCCCTTCCAGTGCCATTGCAGCCAGCGGCTGCTGTTGACCAGCGAGCCGTCTTCCTCGGCAAAACAAGTGGTTGGCAGGCGGATGACTTCGGTCTGGATCTCGGCGGTTTTCACGTCGTTGTACGGCCCGACGTTATTCCAGAACTCCGAGGTTTCGGTGGCCAGCGGGTCCATCACCACCAGCCATTTCAGCTTGGCCAGGGCGGCCATCACACGGTTCTTGTCCGGCAGTGCGGCAATCGGGTTGAAGCCCTGACACAGGTAGCCGTTCACTTTGCCCTGGCTCATCAGGTCAAACATTTTCAGGACGTCATAGTTGGGGATGTCCAGTTTCGGCAAATGATCGAACAGCCAATTGTTCTCGGCGGTGGCGTTGGCGCCGTACCAGGACTTCATCAGGCTGACGTGGAATTTGCTGTAGTTCTGCCAGTACGAAAGCTGCCCCGGCCGCAGCGGCACTTGCGTGCGTTTGTGGATGAACTGGGCGTAATCCTGCTCGCTGTCGCTGGCCAAGGTCAGGTAACCGGGCAGCGCGTTGGACAGCAGACCGAGGTCGGTCAAACCTTGAATGTTCGAGTGCCCGCGCAAGGCATTCACCCCGCCACCGGGCATGCCGACGTTGCCCAGCAGCAGTTGCACCATCGCCGCGCTGCGGATGATCTGCGCGCCGATCGAGTGCTGGGTCCAGCCGAGGGCGTAGAGAATCGTCATGGTCTTGCCCGGCGTCGAGCAGGTGGCGATCTCGTCCCAGATTTTCTGCATGGCGTCGACCGGCATGCCGCAGATCTGGCTCGCCAACTCGATGTTGTAGCGGCTGTAATGCTGCTTCATCAGTTGATAGACGCAGCGTGGGTCTTGCAGGGTCGGGTCGACCCGGACGAAGCCGTCCTCGGCGAACTCGTAGCCCCAGCCGGACTTGTCGGTGTAGCTGCGTTTTTCCGCGTCATAGCCGCTGAAAATGCCGTCCTCAAAGCCATAACCGGCTTTGACGATGAACGACACGTCGGTGTAGTTGCGCACGTATTCGTGCTGAATCTTGTCGGTGGTCAGCAGGTAATTGATCAGCCCGCCCATGAAGGCGATGTCGGTGCCGGTGCGGATCGGCGCGTAATAGTCGGCCACCGAAGCGGTCCGGGTGAAACGCGGATCGACCACAATCAGCCGCGCAGCGTTGTGCGCTTTGGCCTCGGTCACCCATTTGAAGCCGCACGGATGCGCTTCTGCTGCGTTGCCACCCATCACCAGGATCAGATTCGCGTTGGCGATATCGGTCCAGGTATTGGTCATGGCACCACGGCCGTACGTCGGGGCAAGACTTGCCACCGTCGGGCCGTGTCAGACACGCGCCTGGTTATCGAACCCCAGCATGCCGAGGCTGCGAATTACCTTCTGGGTGATGTAGCCGGCTTCATTGGACGCCGCCGAGGCCGCGAGGAACCCGGTGCTCAGCCAGCGATTCACCGTTTGCCCGTTGGCGTTCTTTTCGATGAAATTGGCGTCGCGGTCGGTTTTCATCAGGTCGGCGATGCGATCGAGCGCTTCGTCCCAGCTGATTCGCGTCCACTCGCTGCTGCCGGGCTTGCGCACTTGCGGGTATTGCAAGCGGCCGGGGCTATGAATGAAGTCGAGCAGGCCGGCGCCCTTCGGGCAGAGGGTGCCGCGATTGACCGGGTGGTCGGCGTCGCCCTCGATGTGGATGATGTTCTGCGCCACGTTTTTCCCGGCATCGCCTTGGCTGTACATGATCAAACCGCAGCCGACCGAGCAATACGGGCAGGTGTTGCGGGTTTCATGGGTGTGGGCGAGCTTGAAGTGACGCACCTGCTCGGCGAAGGCTGGCGTCGGGGCCATGCCCAACGCGCCCAGGCTTGAGCCTGCAAGGCCGATACCTGCGACCTTGAAGAACTGACGACGGCTGAGATCCATCGTGCACTCCTGATCAGGTGGAACCCGGTACTGGTGCCGGGTTTTATCTGGACAATCACGGTTGCGACGCCTTGGCGTCGACTTTTTCACTGTAGACAATCAGCGCAGCGCCCGGGTGAAAACCGACCGTCGGGTGTTTTTCTGCATCCATGCAATCCCTGTAGGAGTGAGCCTGCTCGCGATAGCGGTGTGTCAGTCACCTATTCCTTTACTGATGCACCGCCATCGCGAGCAGGCTCACTCCTACAGGGGTTATGTGTGGGTCGCAGGTTTTGTGTGCTCACGCAGGCCTTGCGGCTTATCATGACGCCCCTGAACAACCCGCCTTCACGAGACCGCGCATGACTTTCGATTTTGATCAGGTATTCGACCGCCACCACACCGGCAGCACCAAGTGGAGTCGCTATCCGGCGGACGTTCTGCCGATGTGGGTCGCGGACATGGATTTCGCCGCACCGCCGGTGGTGATCGAGGCCTTGCAGCAGCGTTTGCTGCACCCGCTGGTGGGCTACAGCGTGGCGCAGGACAATTTGCGCGAAGCGATCATTGCCGATCTGTGGAACAAGTACGCCTGGCAGGTCAAGCCGCAGGAGCTGATCTTTTTGCCAGGTGTCGAGTCGGGATTCAACATGGCGCTCAAGGCATTGGTGCTGCCGCAGCAGAACGTTGTGGTGCAAGTGCCGAACTACCCGCCGCTGCGCCAGGCGCCGGGCCATTGGGGGTTGAACAAGGTCGAGCTGGAATTCATCGTTCAGGCGGACGGCGGCTATGCAACGCCACTGACGGCGTTGCGTGATGCGCTGGTGGGCGGCGGCGCGCTGCTGTTGAGCAATCCGCACAATCCGCTCGGCAAGGTGTTTGCTGCTCAGGAGCTGCGTGATGTGGCTGATATCTGCATGGCGCAGGATGCCTGGATCATTTCTGACGAAATCCATGCCGAGCTGTGTTTTGACGGTCGCGTGCATGTTCCGACGGCATCGCTGAGCGCTGAGATCGCGCAGCGCACCATTACGCTGATGTCGGCGAGCAAGGCTTACAACATTGCCGGCCTGAAGACTTCGTTCATGATCATTCAGAACGCTGCGCTGCGTGAGCGCGTCAATCATGCTCGTTGCGGCATGGTCGACAGTGTCAATCCGCTGGGTATGGAGGCTACTCGGGTGGCGTACAGCGAAGGCGCGCCTTGGTTGGCGGAGCTGAAGGTTTATCTGCAGGGCAATCGCGACTGGTTGGTTGAGGCTGTGCGCAGTCGTTTGCCGGGGGTGACGATCGATGTGCCGCAGGGGACTTATCTGGCGTGGCTGGATTGTTCGGCGCTGGATTTGCCGGATCCGCAGCGGTTCTTTCTTGAGCAGGCAAAAGTTGGGTTGAGTGCCGGGGCGGATTTCAGTGATCGGCATCAGCAGTTTGTGCGCTTGAATTTTGGTTGCCCGCGGTCGTTGCTTGAAGAGGGCATAAGTCGGATGGAGCGTGCGCTGGCGCAGCGCGGTGCCTGATTCTTCGGTGATTTTCCTGAGCAGGTGATTTCCTGTGGGAGCTTGCCTGCAAGCGATGGCGGCCTTGTAGCCGCCCCATCACTTGTTGATGTACGCGGTTGACTTGTAGGAGTGAGCCTGCTCGCGATGGCTTTCTTTCAGGCGCTGATTGTCTGGTTGCTGTGTACATATCCGTTGCTTCGGGTGTTGCGGCTGGCGGTTTCGCCCTTACGGCGAGTCCCTTTTTCAAACGCCAAAAAGGAACCAAAAGGCTTTGCTCCTACGTACGGCCCTCGCAGGCTCGGGTCCCTTCGCTGCGGGACCGATCCGGCCGCAGCGGCTACGGTTTGCTTCGCTGCACCTACTTCCGCTGTGTACGACTTCGTCGTACGGTCGCTGCGCTCCCACGCCCGGATCGATCCCTCCACTCAGCCTTCCGATGTCGCCGGTTAGGCAAGATCAAGGGCACTCGAGCTTGCGCTCATTGTTGAGTGGTTAGAAGCGCCGTATGGCTTGAGAACTTCGGTGGATTCGCCCCTCACCCCAGCCCTCTCCCCCTGGAGAGGGAGCCGATTTTGGTTGGTTTTGAGATTTGCATTCGACTCGGTATTTCGGATGAGCATAACCCGCCCAAACCACTCGGTCAGTCCCCTCTCCCTCCGGGAGAGGGCTAGGGTGAGGGGCTTTTGATTTTCGATTGCTGGCCTGGTGGCGCACGCAATCCCTGTGGCAGCTTGCCTGCAAGCGATGGCGGCATGTCATTCAGCCTTTATTTCAACTGACACACTGCCATCGCCAGCAGGCTGGCTCCCACATTGGTTTTGCATCTTGCTCGAATCCGATCGAACTCACGGCAAATACCCCGGGTCAACCCGAGACACTTGCCTTGAAACGAAGGAGACCCTGCGATGAGCGACTATCCAAAACCACCCTTCCCCAAACAAGCCCAACCCGTGCCAGGCTCGCAGCGCAAGATGGAGCCGTATCCCGATTGCGGTGAGCAGAGTTATGTCGGTTCGGGCCGGCTGGCCGGCAAGATTGCGTTGATCACTGGCGCTGACAGCGGCATCGGTCGTGCGGTGGCGATTGCTTTCGCGCGTGAAGGCGCTGACGTGGCCGTGGCGTATCTGAATGAGCACGAGGACGCCAAGGAAACCGCGCGCTGGGTCGAGCAGGCCGGGCGTCAGTGTCTGTTGTTGCCGGGTGACATCGCCGAGAAAGCCCAGTGTCAGGCGCTGGTCGACAAGACTGTCGAGCGCTTTGGGCGTATCGATGTGCTGGTCAATAACGCTGCGTTCCAGATGACTCACGAGAATTTCGAAGAAATTCCCGACGAAGAATGGCTGATGACCTTCGATGTGAACATCACTGCGATGTTCCGCATCTGTCAGGCGGCGATCAAACACATGCGCCCCGGTTCGTCGATCATCAACACCAGTTCGGTCAATTCGGACATGCCAAAACCGACCCTGCTCGCCTACGCTACCACCAAAGGGGCGATTGCCAACTTCACCGGTGGCCTGGCGCAGATGCTTGGGCCGAAGGAGATCCGCGTCAACAGCGTCGCGCCGGGGCCGATCTGGACGCCGCTGATTGTCTCGACCATGCCCGACGAAGAAGTGCAGAACTTCGGTGGCAGCACGCCGCTTGGTCGCCCCGGTCAACCGGTGGAAGTTGCGCCGATCTATGTGCTGCTGGCCTCGGATGAAGCCAGTTACATCACCGGTCAGCGCTACGGCGTGACCGGTGGCAAACCGATGCTTTGACCGCCCGCGAGAAAAACTGAACCCAGCGGCGTGGCGTGCCTCCATACCTTTAGAGCCCGACGGGCCAACAGGATCTGGAGGTCGTCATGTCCGCACCTATCGTCAAGCTGTTCACCCGACCCAACTTCGCCTGGACCGATATCCGCCGCGAAGAGGAAGCCCACCCCCGACACTACCTCGCGCACCTGCTGGTGCTGGCGCTGATTCCGGCCGTGTGTCTGTTCATCGGCACCACCTACGTCGGATGGAGCCTGGCGGTCGGCGAGAACGTGCGACTGAGCACGGCCAGCGCCTTGCAGCTGTGCGTCCTGCTATACGTGACCATCGTTTTCGGCGTGGCGATCATGGGCGGTTTCATTCGCTGGATGTCGCGCACCTTTGACGCGCGGCCGACGCTCAATCAATGCATCGGTTTTGCCGCTTACACCGTGACGCCGTTTTTCGTCGCCGGCATTGCCGGGCTTTACCCCAGCCGCTGGCTGGCGATTCTGGTGCTCGGTGCTGCATCGATTTATTCGACGTTTCTGTTGTTTGTCGGGCTGCCGACGTTCATGCACGAGCGCAAGGAACAAGGCCTGCTCTACTCCGCTTCCGTGTGGGGCGTCGGCCTGTTGGTGCTGGTGACCCTGCTGGTGTCGATGATTCTGCTGTGGTTCAACGTGCTCATTCCCGAGTACCTGCGCACGACCGCAGGTTGAGTCGATGAGTGTGTATACATTGATAATTGATGGCGGCCGTTCGTGAGTTTCACGGTGTGGGTCGCGGTGCTCGGCACCGTGTTGCTGACCCTGGCGCTGACCGCGTCGTACTTGCGCTGGATGCCGGTGACCACGTCGGCCGTGTGTTTGCTGCTGGGCATCGCCATCGGCCCGAGCGGCCTGAACCTTTTGAAACTGTCGCTGGAAAACGCCTCGCTGTGGATGGAGCACCTGACCGAAGTGGCGGTGCTGTTTTCCCTGTTCGTCTGCGGCCTGAAGTTGCGTTTACCGCTGACGGATAAACGCTGGCGCATCGCGTTTGGCCTGGCCGGACCGGTGATGGTGCTGACGATTGCCGGGGTCTGCCTGTTGTTGCACTGGGGCCTTCAGTTGCCGTGGGGACCGTCTTTGCTGATCGGGGCGATTCTGGCGCCGACCGACCCGGTGCTCGCAGCGCTGGTGCAGGTCAACGATGCGCGCGATGTCGACGGCGTGCGCTTCGGCCTGTCCGGCGAGGCGGGTCTGAATGACGGCATCGCTTTCCCGTTCGTGATTCTCGGCTTGTTGCTGATTCACAGCGACAACGTCGCCGGCGAGTGGCAAGGCTGGTTGTTGCGCAGTGTGCTGTGGGCAGTGCCAGCGGGTCTGTTGACCGGTTACTGGATGGGTCGCGGTATCGGTCGCGTCACAGTGTTGCTGCGTATCCACAATGAAGACAGCACCCTCAGTCCCAATGATTATCTCGCGCTGGCGCTGATCGCTCTGGCTTACGTGGTAGCCGAAGCGATTGGCGGTTATGGCTTTCTCTCGGTATTCGCCGCTGGCCTGGGCTTGCGCCAGGTCGAAGTGAAGTCCACCGGCGTCAGCCAGCCGCCCGCCGAACATCTGGTGCAACCGGTGGTCGGCCATCAGAACGTCGAACCGCAACACGCGGTACGTGGCGACACCGATGAACTGAAGAGCAGCCAATTGGCCGCCGGCATCATGATGGGCGACATGCTCGCGTTCGGCGGGCTGGTCGAACGGGCTATGGAAGTGTTCCTGGTGACCCTGCTCGGCGTGGTGCTGTTGGCGCACTGGGACTGGCGGGCGCTGCTGGTGGGTGGCGTGCTGTTCTGCCTGATTCGCCCGGCCTGCGTGGCGCTGATGCCATGGGGCACGCTGCTCAAGCCCCGTCAGCGGTTACTGATCGGCTGGTTCGGCATCCGCGGGATCGGCAGCCTGTTCTACCTGTTCTTCGCCTTGAATCATGGCCTGACCAACAACGTCGCCACGCTGTGTACTGACCTGACCTTGTCGGTGGTGGCGCTGAGCATCCTCGTGCACGGCATCAGCACCCAGCCAATCCTTGCGGGCTACGAACAGTACAAGAAACAAAAAAGCTGATTTTTTTCGTGGCGCTTTAACGGTTAATTGATCGAAGTTTTTTCTGCAAAAAAATGGATCCCCGCTTCGCTGTCAGCGGTCACACACATAACCGTCGCTGAGTGCATCACGCGGCGGCCCGGCAGGTTCGATTCCCCTGCGGCGCGACGCCTATGAAACGGAATCCTGAAGAAAAAGGTTACGGTCATGAAAGAACGTTCGACTCCTGCGCAAATCAAGGCTTGCAGAGCATTGGCTCTGGAACGCAACCGTCAATTGTTCGATAACGCCCACACCCTCAATCGCGCAGCCAACGCGATGCTGGAGGTGGAGAATCTGGATATGGAGCAGTTCGAGCATTACCGGGCCTTGCGCAAGAAAGCCGATTTGCTGTTTGAGGATGCGATTGATCATCTGTGCGTGTTGAATGAGGATTTTCCGCCGATTCCTCAGGCGTCGCAGCATTCCCAAGCGGTAGAGCGTGAGCTTGAAGTGGCGAGTTGAGCTTGAAGTGGCAAGCTGAGCCTGAAAAGCCCCTCATCGGAACGCCGCCCGCCTAGCCCTCTCCCGGAGGGAGAGGGAACTGACCGCGGTGACTAGTTGAATTGCGTCGACCTAAAATCCCGAGTCGAACACCAAATTTGAATCCTGTGAAGATCTGCTCCCTTTCCCCCTCTCCCCCCTGGGGGAGAGGGCTGGGGTGAGGGGGTACGATCTGAAGTCCACTACAAAATCCAAGCGAACAAAAAGCCCGAAACCATAAAGTCGGGCTTTTTTCGATTTCCAGCCATCATCCCCCCGGATTCGTCACCTGGATAAACACCGCATACCCCCCCAGCAATATCCAGAACGTCGCAAAAATCCACGGCGTACGCAACGAAAACAACAGCGACTTGCGATAACCCTTGTGGCTCGACTCGACTTCGCTGAACAGCGGCGATTCGTCGTACGCCAGCCCCATCACCGGTTCAGCCTCCAATAACTGGCTCTGCTTGAAGTGCCAGTGATCAATGATGTCGTACGCGGCGCGAATCCCCGGCCAGGCGTTCAGCGAGCTGAGCACGCCGAGCAACGCCAGAAACGGCGGCACGACCAGGGTGAACAGCTTGCCCCACTCCGGGTTGAGGTTGGCCATGCAGGAGGCGAACGCAATCACCAGAAACGACTGCGCCGCCAGATAGGCGTCGGTGCGGTTGGCGAGGATGCTGGTTTCGTACTGGATTTCGCGCCGATAGAAATCCAGACGTTCCTTGGGCGAGCCGAACATCTTGGCGTTGTGTTCGGTCAGCGCCTCTTCTTCAGCGCTGGGATGGGTCAATATGCGAGACAAAACAAACGCGCTCCGAGGTGGTTAAAAACCTTTCGAAACCCTCGGTGATGGACAAGTTCAGGCGAACTGACCAGCGCCTCATTTCATCGATTGCGCAATGATCGCCACGAGTCCCATCTGCGTGAATGGCTTGGGCAAGCGCGGCAGTTCGGCGGCGAAGCCTTCCAGGCGTTCGGCATAACCGGTGGCGAGGATGATCGGCAGGTCCGGTTTGAGCATACGCACGGCGTGCGCCAGTTGCGCGCCGCTCATTTTCGGCATGGCCATGTCGGTGATCATCAAGTCGATGACTTCGCCCTGATCGAACAGGCGCAACGCTTGTTCACCGGAAGTGGCACCGAGAACGCGATGACCGAGGTCCTCGAGCAGCAGGCTGGTGCTGGTCAATACCAGCGAGTCGTCATCGACCACCAGTACGCTGAGGCGTGGCACCGAAACCGGCGCGGCCGAGGAAAACTGCGGTTTGCTGGCGACGCCCTCGAGCGCCACCGGAATCCACAGCTCAGCCGTGGTGCCCTGGCCCTTTTCGCTCTTGAGCATGAAACGGCCACCGAGCTGTTCGATAAAACCGTGGACCATCGACAAGCCCAGCCCGGTGCCCTTGCCCAAGCCCTTGGTGGTGAAAAACGGGTCGCGGGCCGACGCCAGCGTCTGCGCATCCATGCCCTCCCCGGTGTCGGTCAGGCTCAAACAGACGTAACGCCCGGCCGGCAACTGCGAATCGCCCAGCTCCAGCACCACCTGCGGCTGCGCGGTGATGGTCACCGTCCCGCCGTCAGGCATGGCGTCGCGGGCATTGGTCGCCAGATTGAGCAAGGCCAGTTCGAGCTGATTGTTGTCGGCCAGCACTGGCTGCAGATCGTCGGGAAAACGCGTCTCGATGCGGATGCCCGGCCCCAGCGAGCTGCGCAGCAAACCGGTGATGCCCTGCACCAACTGGGCGATGTCGACCGATTCGGTCTTGAGTTCCTGGCGGCGCGCGAACGCCAGCATGCGCTGGGTCAGCGACACACCGCGCAAGGCACCCTGGGTGGCGTTTTCCAGCAGACGGCTGATTTTCGGGTCGGCGCCCATGCGCTTTTGCACGATCTCCAGATTGCCGAGGATCACCGTCAGCAGGTTATTGAAATCATGGGCAATGCCGCCGCTGAGTTGACCGATTGCCTGCATCTTCTGCGCCTGAAACAGCGCTTCACGGGTTTTTTCCAGCGCTTGGCGGGACTGATGGGCCTCGGTGATATCGCGGGTGATCTTGGCAAAACCCAGCAGAATGCCGGTATCGCCGCGAATCGCATCGACCACCACATGCGCCAGGAACCGCGTGCCGTCCTTGCGCATGCGCCAGCTCTTGTTCTCGAAACGACCTTCACGGGTGGCGATTTCCAGCGAGCGTTGCGGCTCGCCGAGTTCGCGGTCTTCGGGGATGTAGAAGATCGAGAAATGCTGACCGATGATTTCTTCCGGCAGATAGCCCTTGATCCGCTGCGCGCCCTGGTTCCAGTTACTGACCCGGCCTTCGGGGCTGAGCATGTAGATCGCGTAATCGGTAACGCCCTGTACCAGCAGGCGGAACTGCTGTTCGCTTTGCTTGAGGGTTTCCTCGGCCATCTTGCGATCGGTGAGGTCACGGGTGATCTTGGCGAAACCGAGCAAGCGGCCATCCGGGTCGATGATCGGGTCGATCACCACGTGCGACCAGAAGTTGGTGCCATCCTTGCGCACCCGCCAGCCCTCGCCTTCGAAACGCCCTTCGTTGATCGCCGTGTTCAATGCGCGCTGCGGCAAACCGGCGGCGCGGTCTTCAGCGGTGTAGAAGCGTGAAAAGTGTTCGCCGAGAATTTCTGCTTCTTCATAGCCCTTGAAGCGCTTGGCCCCGGAGTTCCAGCTGGTGATGATGCCGTCCGGGTCGATCATGTAGATCGCGTAATCGATCACCGAATCGATCAGCAGGCGAAAACGCATGTTCTCGATCACAGCGTCTTTAGTGTTTTCGCTCATCATGCTCACCGGCCGTTGTCATGAGCGAAATTATGCGGCAATCCGCCGATTTGGGAAGACGTGGTTTCATGATTGATTGCCCACCAGTGCGGCAATAGCTGCTTGATCCGGCTTTCGGCAAAGCGGTCATCGATCAGCATGACCACGCCGCGATCCTCACGGGTACGAATAACGCGGCCGGCAGCCTGCACCACTTTCTGCAGGCCGGGGTACAAATAGGTGTAGTCATAACCGGCACCGAAGATCGCCGCCATGCGCCGTTTCAGCTGTTCATTGATCGGGTTGAGCTGGGCCAGCCCCAGTGTGGCGATGAACGCGCCGATCAAACGCGCACCAGGCAGATCAATGCCCTCGCCGAACGCACCGCCGAGCACGGCGAAACCGATGCCCTGGCTTTCTGCGGTGAATTGGTCGAGAAACGCCTGCCGCGCGCCTTCGACCATGCCCCGGGACTGTTGCCAAAGAGTGATCTGCGGATAACGCTCGGCCATCAGCGCCGCCACTTGTTGCAGATAATCGAAGCTGCTGAAGAACGCCAGATAATTGCCCGGGCGCTCACTGAACTGGCGTGCGATCAGTTCGACGATCGGTTCCAGCGACGCCTGACGATGGTTGAACCGGGTGGAAATGCGGCTGACGATCTGCACATCCAGCTGTTCGGCCTGGAACGGTGATTCGACGTCAATCCACACGGTATCGGCCGGTGTGCCGAGCAGATCGGCGTAATAGTTGCGCGGGCTGAGCGTGGCGGAAAACAGCACACTGCTGCGCGCCGCCGTCAGCCGCGGGCCAATGAACGCCGCCGGCACGACGTTGCGCAGGCACAGCTGCGACAGCGGTTTTTTGCGCTCGAGGTCGCGTTTGCTGATATCGAACAGGTAATGCGCGTCGTACAGCTCGGCCACGCGGGCAAATTGCAGCAGGTCGAAATAGAAGTTCTGCAAGCCACTGTCGAGGCCTTGCGGGTGTTCGTTGAGGTAGTCGCCGATGGCGGCACAACACAGCGAGATCGCCTGCAGAAGTTTTTCCGGCGCCTTGTCGTAGGCCTGATACGCCAGCGTTTGCGGCGCGTGCAGGGCGTTCCATTCGCGGTTCAGTCGCTGCAGGCTGTTCTTCAGCGGCGCGGGGGCGTTTTTACGCACGGTGCCCAGCGCGAACTGATCAAGGCTGGCGCTGTACATCTGCCGGCCGCGCTCGACGAGGTTGTGCGCCTCGTCGGCGAGCACCGCGACTTTCCATTGGTTGAGCTGGGCGAGGCCGAACAGCAGCGCGCTGAAGTCGAAGTAATAGTTGTAGTCGGCCACCACCACGTCGGCCCAGCGCGCCATTTCCTGGCTCAGGTAATAAGGACACACTGCATGTTGCGCGGCCACTTCACGCATGGCGACTTGATCAAGCAAGCGCAGACGACTGGCCGCCTCACGTGCGTCGGGCAGGCGATCGTAAAAGCCCTGGGCCAGCGGGCAGGAGTCGCCGTGACAGGCTTTGTCCGGGTGCTCGCAGGCCTTGTCGCGAGCGACCATTTCCAGGACCCGCAAGGGCAACGCCGGCGACTGCTTGAACAACACTTGACTGGCATCCAGTGCCAGTTTGCGTCCCGGCGTCTTGGCGGTGAGGAAGAACACCTTGTCCAGTTGCTGCGGCGCCAGCGCCTTGAGCATCGGGAACACCGTGCCGAGGGTCTTGCCGATGCCGGTCGGCGCCTGCGCCATCAGGCAGCGACCGGTGCTGACCGCTTTGAACACCGATTCGGCCAGATGCCGTTGGCCGGGGCGGAAATCCGTATGGGGAAACGTCAGTTGCTGCGCCGCCAGGTTACGCGCGTCGCGATGGGCCATTTCTTGCTCGGCCCAGAGCAGGAATAACGCGCATTGCTGCTCGAAAAAAGCTTTGAGCGTTTCAGCGCTGAACGACTCGACCAGACAGGTTTCCTTCTCGCTGACGATATCGAAGTACACCAGGGCCAGATTGATCTGTTCCAGATCGAGCTTGCAGCACATCAACCAGCCATAGATCTTCGCCTGCGCCCAATGCAACTGGCGGTGGTTGGCCGGCTGCTTGCTCAGATCGCCGCGGTAGGTTTTGACTTCTTCCAGACAGTTGGCCGTCGGGTCGTAGCCGTCCGCCCTGCCCTTGACATTCAACTGGCGGAACTCGCCTTCGAGCGCCACCTCGCTCTGGTACTTCTCGCTGCGCCGCGACGCGACGGTGCGATGCCCGGCGATGCCTTCCAGCGCTGTGGGTGACGGGGTGAAACGCAAATCGAGGTCACCGCTCTTGGCGGTGAATTCGCACAGTGCGCGCACGGCGATGCTGTAGCTCAAGCGCTCTGCTCCGCCCATTGCACATAACACACGGCTACCGGCATCTGGTGTTCGTGGCAGAACTCCAGCCAACGCAGCTGGTTGTCCTGCAAGCGATCGCCGGGGCCTTTGACTTCGATCATTCGGTAGGTCTTGCGCTGCGGCCAGAACTGGATCAGATCGGGCATGCCGGCGCGGTTGGCCTTGATGTCGAGCAACAAGCGGTTGAACCAGTGTTTCAGATGTTCAGCCGGCAGGCAGGCCAGCGCCTGTTCCAGCAATTGCTCGTTCAATGCACCCCAGAACACGAACGGTGACTGAATGCCCCACTTGGCAACAAAGCGTTCGCGGATGGTTGCAGCGTAGCGGCCGTCGTCGAGCTCGCTCAGGCACGCCTGAAACAGCTCGGTGCGGCGCTGCTGAAAGTCTTCGTTGAGCAAATCCACCGGCCCGCGCTGGAACGGGTGAAAGAACGCGCCGGGCAATGGCGCGAAAATCGCCGGCCAGCACAGCAGGCCGAACAGCGAATTGATCAGGCTGTTTTCCACGTAATGCACCGGGCCTTCGTCATCGTGCAGGTGCGCCTGCACGTAATACTCGACGGACAACGTCGGATCGACTCTGGGTAAATGCAGATCCAGACGCTCGACCGCTCTCGCCGCGGCGCGTTTGAGCGGCGGCCCACCGAGCTTGCGCCGCAAGCGCGGCACGATACGCTGCAACCCCTGTTGCTCGGCGGCGCTTTCCGGGGCCTGCTGCGCGAGGGTCGCCAGTTCCAGCGCCAGCGGGTTTTCGCCACTGCGCTCCAGCACGCGGATCATGCGCAAACGTGCGCCCGGATAGGCGCAATCGCCGTAGACGCTCAGGGCCAGGGCGAATTCGCTGATGCGCTCGCAATACTGCCCGATCTGGAACAACACCTTGCCGCGCCGCCGTTGCAGCCACGGGTTGTCGAAGTGCAGCGCGCTGACCTGCGCGACGATGTCCTCAAGCGGCTCTCCGGCTTCGAAGCGCAATTGACACTGGTGCAGGAACAGGCAGGCGTCGACGTCGTCACGACTGCGCAGGCCGCGCGATTCGGTGCAAAACTCGACTTTTTCGTAAGTGAAGATGCCAAGGTCGGCGAGGACGAATTCCGACCAGTCCTGATACAGATTGCCGAAGAACATCAGGCGCAATCGGTCGCACAGTTCCATCAGGGTCAGGCTGAACAGGCGGTCGGCCAGTTGCGGCGCCCAGTCGCGCAGGCTGCGCGGCTCGCTGAACTGTTCGGCCAGTTGCGGTAACCAGTCATCCTTGCGTCCCTTGGGCTGCTCGATGGCAGCGCCGAACGCTTGCAGCAACTCGGCCTTGAGCAGCACATCGAACAACTCGGCGAGCGTCAGCGGCGCGTGTTCCTCGATCCAGCCGTGGGCCAGCAATGGCTGAGCCGCTTCAGCGATGTCGCCAATTTCCAGGTAATTGAGTTTGCCAGCACGAAAATGCACGCCCTTGCGCATGACCATCCGCACCAGCAAGCCCTGTGCCGGCCGCGGCAGGACATTGAAGTCACGAATAAAGGCATGCTCGCGATCGCTCATCACGTCCGGGTAACGAAGCTCAAGCCAATCAATCACTTGGCGGAAGTTGTTAAGGTAATAGAACGGGTCGTCGAGGGGGTTGACAGTCACGGAATTCAGGGCCATGGCGAAGCGGATACTGGTTATGCGTACAGATATCAGCTCTGCCCCGCCCGGCGCAAACGGAAAATGATCAATGGCATTTTTTTACCGGGGCCATCGAACTTTTCCGGTGCGGATGGCACCAACCGCGTTAGAAGCCGACAATGCTCGGCAGCACATGAATGAGGCACACGAGGTGGGTATGAAATTCAAGACACTGGGCATTCCTTTGGCCATCGCCGCAGCCCTGGCCCTGGGCGGTTGCTCGACCGCAACCGTCGTCACATTGCAGAACGGCACCCAGTATCTGACCAAGGACATGCCGAAGACCAAAACCGATGATGGCTTCTATGAGTTCGAAGACATCTCCGGGGCGAAAGTGAAGGTTCGTGCAGACGAAGTCGCCACCGTTCGCGAAGAAGACTGATAGCCGCCAGTGGAGCTGCCACACAAGGCAGCTCCGAGGGCGCAATTACCGGCGCTGGCTCATGCCCGGAATGCTGTTGTCGCAACTGACATACGTGCCGCCACGCCGGGCAAGTTCCTCTTGCAGGCGCCGGCAACGCGCCAGGTCCTGCTGCTCCATGCGATCGATGATCGGATTGCCGGTGGTCTGCGAGACCACCCCGTCGCCCAGGCGAAACGTTACGTAGGGTTGTTCGGGCTGGATCTGAAAACGGCTTTTTGCTTCGACAGGTTCGACGACCTTGACGTCCGCAGCGCTCGGCAATTGCTCGGTAGTCACACCGTAACGGCTGAGAATCGAGCTGTGAGGCAGATCGGCCCAGGCACTGGCCGATCCCAGCGCCAATGTGACGAAACCGATATACCCCTTGAAACCTTTCACGTTTGAAACTCCTTGTGAATGTGATGATGTGCCCCCCTGTGGGAGCGAGCCTGCTCGCGAAAAGGACGGCCCGGCCAGCAATGACCCTGAGTAGAACGAATGAACAGGTAATGGCTTTAGGCCGCATTTTTGATAGTGCAGGGTTTTGAGTCAGAGAATGGTTATGGAGTCACTTTTGAAGCCGGGTTGGCAGCAATCGCCAGCAGGCTGGCTCCCACATTGGTTTCGTGTTCAATGAAAATCCCTTTGGGTAGCCAGCCTGCTGGCTATGGCGCTGCAACTGTCGCCGCAACACCTGGAAATGAGTAACATGTCCGGCCTCCCCGCAGCCCACGTTCTGCGCCTTGCCGAATAAGCCGATTCCATGCCCTTCGAACTCAGCGTTGACCTCACCACCCTGGCCATTCTGGCCGCTGTTGCCTTCCTTGCCGGTTTCATCGATGCCATCGCTGGCGGCGGCGGTTTGCTGACCACGCCCGCCCTGCTCACCGCGGGTCTGCCGCCGCATCTGGTGCTGGGCACCAACAAACTGAGTTCGACCTTCGGTTCGGCGACCGCCAGTTTCACCTTCTATAAGCGCAAACTGTTCCATCCGCGCCAATGGACGCACGCGATCGTCGGCACGCTGGTCGGCGCGCTGACCGGTGCCGTCGTCGCGCATTACCTGCCCGCCGAGTGGCTGAACAAGATGCTGCCGGTGATCGTCTTTGCCTGCGGGCTGTATCTGTTGTTTGGGGGCACGCCGAAAGCGCCGCTGGACAGCAACGCGCCGATCAAGAAGAAATGGCAATCAACCCAAGGCTTCAGCCTCGGCTTCTATGATGGTGTCGCGGGCCCCGGCACTGGTGCGTTCTGGACCGTGAGCAGCCTGCTGCTGTACCCGATCGATCTGGTCAAGGCCAGCGGCGTGGCGCGCAGCATGAACTTCGTCAGCAACATTGCGGCGCTGTCGGTGTTCATCTTTTCCGGTCAGGTCGACTGGATCATCGGCCTGTGCATGGGCCTGTCGGTGATGGTCGGCGCGTTCTTTGGCGCGCGCACCGCGATCAGCGGCGGCGCCAAGTTCATTCGCCCGGTGTTCATTACCGTGGTGCTGGGCTTGACCGTACGTCTAGCCTGGCAGCACTGGTTCAGCGTGGCCTAAGCGCCGCGCGACGTAGACGTCGATCAGGTAACGGGCAATCGATTTCGACGCCGGCAGCGGCGGCAAATCGTGCACGTTGAACCACTGGGCGTCTTCGATCTCGTCTTCCTGACAGACGATCTCACCGCCGGCGTATTCGGCATGGAAGCCGAGCATCATCGAATGCGGAAACGGCCAGCACTGGCTGCCCATGTACTTGATATTCTTCACTTCGATCTGCACTTCTTCGCGCACCTCGCGAATCAGGCATTCCTCGGCCGACTCGCCCGGCTCGGCGAACCCGGCCAAGGTGCTGTAGACGCCGGTGACGAAACGCGGTGAACGTGCCAGCAGCACTTCATCGCCCCGCGTGATCAGCACGATCATGCTCGGCGAGATTCGCGGGTAACTGCGCAAGTCGCAGGGCTGGCAGTACATCGCCCGTTCGCGCGGCACCTGCGTCATCGGCTGCCCGCAATTGCCGCAGAAACGATGCTCGCGGGCCCAGGTGCCGATCTGCGCGGCGTAACCGAGGACTTTGTAGATTGTGTGGTCGCCTTCGAGCATGAACGCGCGCAGGCCTTTCCAGCTGCAACCCGCCACCTCGCTGGCACTGCGCAACTCAAACAGATACACCGGCTCGCCATCGAGATGGCCAATGCCGTGTTCGGCGAGGATCGACAGGTCCTGGCGCTTGAGCCATTCGCGGGGGAACAGCGCGCCGTTGTCATCGAACAGAAAGCCTTCCGGGCTGCGTGCCACAGCCATGCCGCCGGGTTGATCGGTGTCAAGTACTGCAGTGGTCCAGCGAGCTGTCATGGTTTCTCAGTCCAGAAATTCGGGTTTCTGTTTGCTCATATGGGCGGCCATGGCCACGCGCAAGTCCGTGGATTGCAGCATGGCGGCGTTCCAGGTGGCAACGTATTCGAGGCCGTCGTCAATGCGATGGTCGCGCATGTAGCTGATCATTTCCTTGGTGCCGGTGACCGCGATAGGCGATTTCGAGGCAATTTCGCGAGCGATGTCGAACACGCCTTCGAGCAGTGCAGCCTTGTCGCTGTAAACGCGGTTGACCAGGCCGATGTTGCGCGCCTCGTCAGCGCCAAAGGTGCGACCGGTGTAAGCCAGTTCACGCAGCATGCCGTCACCGATGATCCGTGGCAACCGTTGCAAAGTGCCAACATCGGCGGCCATTCCGATATCGATTTCCTTGATCGAGAATTGCGCGTCCTCGGCGGCGTAGCGCATGTCGCAGGCAGAAATCAGGTCGATCGCACCGCCCAGGCAATAGCCCTGAACCGCGGCCATCACCGGTTTGCGGCAATTGTCGACAGCGTTGAACGAGGCTTGCAGGGCGAGAATCTTGCGCCGCAGCAGCCGGGCATTGCGTCCGACGTCCTTGCCCAGTTCATTGGCAACCCCGGCCAGCATCATCAAATCGATGCCCGAGGAAAAATGTTTGCCGTTGCCGCTGAGCACCACCACGCGCACTTCGTCGGTGTCATCGATCCACTGGAAAATCTCGATGATCTCGCTCCAGAACGCGGCGTTCATAGCGTTGATCTTTTCCGGGCGATTGATCTGCACATGGGCGATGTAATCGGCCAGTTCGACGCTGAAGGCAGTGTATTGAGACATGGCAGTGATCCTTTACCGGGCGGGAAATGAGGCCCGAACTATAACAAGGCATCACGGCGGCGGTTCGGCCAAATGCGGGACTGTGCTGAGTTTTGCTTTGCCTGGACCGGCCTCTTTGCGAGCAGGCTCGCTGCCACGTCTGGAATGTACTTCCCTGTGGGAGCCTGCTCGCGATAGCGGCCGATCCATCAATGAAAATCATCTGGTTTTTGTGGTGATACTTGCGTCACTTCAGGCCGATCTTGTACAGCGAACCTTTATCCTCATCGGTCAGCACATACAGATAACCATCCGGCCCCTGGCGCACATCACGGATGCGCTGATTCAGCTCGCCCAGCAAGCGTTCTTCGTGCACGACCTTGTCGCCGTCGAACTGCAAACGGATCAGCTCTTGCGTCACCAGCGCACCGATAAACGCATTGTGCTGCCACGCCTTGAAGCGGTCGCCATCGTAGAACGTCATACCGGTGACCCCCGGCGATTTTTCCCAGACATGGTGCGGGGCCACTGTGCCTTCGGCGGTTTTGCCCTGAGCTTCCGGAATCGGTTGCATTGAGTAATTGATACCGTGGGTTGCCAGCGGCCAGCCGTAATTCTTGCCGCGCTCGATGATGTTCACCTCGTCGCCACCACGCGGGCCGTGTTCGTTTTCCCACAGCGTGCCGGTCCATGGGTTGAGCGCAGCACCCTGCGGATTACGCAGACCATAGGCCCAGATCTCCGGGCGGACGCCGGACTGGCCGACGAAGGGATTGTCGTCCGGGACTTTGCCGTCCGGGTACAAGCGCACGACCTTGCCTTGCAGCTTGTCGAGATCCTGCGCGGTCGGCCGGTCGTTGTTCTCGCCCAAGGTGATGAACAGATAACCGTCGCGGTCGAACACCAGCCGCGAGCCGAAATGATTGCTGACCGAAAGCTTTGGCTCCTGACGGAAGATCACTTTGAAATCCTTCAACGTCTTCAAGTCATCGGACAGCCGTCCGCGCCCGACTGCTGTTCCGGCCTTGTTGCCGGCACCACCGCCTTCGGCATACGACAAGTACACCAGCCGATCCTGCTTGAAGTCCGGCGACAACACCACGTCCAGCAAACCGCCCTGCCCCTTGGCCCAGACCTGCGGCACACCGGAGATCGGCGCCGAGAGTTTGCCGTCGTTGCCGACTACACGCAGATTGCCCGGCCGCTCGGTCACCAGCATGCCCTGGCGATCCGGCAGAAATGCCAGCGCCCACGGATGTTCCAGCCCTGCGGCGACGGTGGTGACTTCGAGGGTGCCCTGCTCGCTTTGCAGCTCTTTGGGCGCAGCGGCGAAGGCCGGCGCGCTGATCAGCGCACCGGCGCACAGTGTGGCTAAAAGGGTTTTACGCAACATGCACGATTCCTTTTGTTCGTTTCAGGGGCCGGCAGAGTACGGTTCTGCCGCTCAACGGTTGCTGTCTCCGCTGCGCGGAGGCGGGTTGGGAATGAAGGTCGGCGGGTGACTCGGCACCGAGCGAATCGGTTGGCCGTTGCCAATGCCACGGTTCTTGACGGTGGGCTGACGCGGCGTCGGAACGGTGTTGGGACCGCGGATGGGCGGTGTGCTCGGCTGGGTGCCTTGCATGCTGTTGGGATTGGCCCGGCGAATCGGGCTGTTGTACGGGTTATTGCTGTTGCCGGTCGGGCTTTGCGCCAGTAACAGGTCAGCGTGGACCATACCGCCGCTGAGCAGCAGAGCGAAGATGCCAAGCATGATGCGCTTCATGACGCAGCCTCTCGATGAGCAAGGAATAGAGCCTTCGAGTCCACGCTACGCTGCGGGTTCGGATTTGTTAACCCACACGCCTTAAACAACATGTAACACGACTTGACCAAGTGACGCCCGGCCCACGCATTCAGGGGAAACTTTCCGCCCGGCGCACAGGTCATCCGATCATCACTCGGAGAACTGGCTATGGCTCGAGCAATCTGGAAAGGCGCGATCAGTTTCGGACTGGTTCACATCCCTGTCGCGCTGGTCTCGGCAACCTCGTCGCAGGGCGTGGACTTCGATTGGCTCGACAGCCGCAGCATGGAGCCGGTGGGCTATAAACGGGTAAACAAGGTCACCGGCAAGGAAGTCACCAAGGAAAACATCGTCAAAGGCGTGGCCTATGAAAAAGGCCGTTATGTGGTGCTCAGCGAGGAAGAAATCCGCTCGGCGCACCCGGTGTCGACGCAAACCATCGACATCTTTTCCTTCGTCGACGCCGAACAGATTCCCCTGCAAAACATCGACACGCCGTATTACCTGGCCCCCGATAAGCGCGGCGGCAAGGTCTACGCCCTGCTGCGCGAGACCCTGAGCAAAACCAACAAAGTCGCCCTCTCCCGCGTGGTCTTGCACACCCGGCAGTACCTCGCCGCGCTGATGCCGGTGGAAGATGCGCTGGTACTGGTAAAACTGCGCTGGCCGCAGGAAGTGCGCAGCCTCGATGAACTGGCACTGGGCAGCGAAGTGACCAAACCACAGTTGGCCAAGGGTGAACTGGACATGGCCAAACGCCTGGTGGAAGACATGAGCGGCGACTGGAGCCCCGACGATTACAAGGACGAGTTCGAAGACAAGATCATGGCGCTGGTCGAGAAGAAAGCCCATGAAGGCAAGATCGAAGATGTTGAAACAGTGGGCGGCGAAGAAGAACGTAAAACCGCTGACGTTATCGATTTGACCGAACTGCTCAAACGCAGCCTCGGCGGCAAGGCCCCGACCAAGTCCAAGGCAAAACCGGCGGCCAAGGCACCGGCGAAGCGGACGAAGAAGGCGTCTGGGTGATCGATCTCCAGCCGGTCGGAAACAGTGTCGTCAGCGCTGGCCTCTTCGCGAGCAGGCTCGCTCCCACAGACAGTGCGTGCAAAGCTTGAAACAGTCTCAAAATCAAGAGCCCCTCACCCTAGCCCTCCCGAAACGTCGGACCGCCCGTAGGGAGAGGGGACTGACCGTGGTGGATGCGAGAGCTACACCGACCTGCGATACCGAGCCGAACGCAAAATTTGAAAAGCCCAAAGATCGGCCCCCTCTCCCTCGGGAGAGGGCTGGGGTGAGGGGAAAATCCACCACAAAGCCCAAGCCAACCACCCGCTTCTAACCACTCAACAATGAGCGGTAGCTCGCGTGCTCTTGATCTTGCCTAACCAGCGACGTCGGAAGGCTGAGTGGAGGGATTGATCCGGGCGTGGAAGCGTAGCGACCGTCTGGCGCAGCCAGACACAGCGGAAGGAGGTGCAGCGAAGCAAACCGTAGCCGCTGCGCCCGGATCGATCCCGCAGCGAAGGGACCCGAGCCTGCGAGGGCCGAACGTAGGAGCAAGCGTTTTTTGCTTACTTTTTTTGGCGTTTGAAAAAAAGTGAGTCGCCGTCAGGCGAAACCATAAGCAGCCGTTACCGCAGCAACGGATATGCACCCAAACCAAAAAACTCAGCGCCTGCTAGCAAGCCATCGCCAGCAGGCTGGCTCCCACAGAGATTTGTGTGCGCACAACGAATCCTCTGCGAAAGCCAGCAAGCCAGCAAGCCAGCAAGCCACAAAGACAATCAGATCAAAATAAAGATCGCCAAAAGCCCAGCAAAAATCGCCCACTTCTCCAGGTAATAACGCGTACGGTTACGCTTCTTCAACTCCTTGCCCCGCAACCGAATCTTGTAGATCCGCGCAAACAAACGGTTAATGCCACCCGTACGATCCCCCGCATCATTCGGCGCACCCGCCGCCGACATCACCGTACGACTGAACCAGCTATTGAACGCCGCCGCCCAGCGATACTTCATCGGCCGCTCAATGTCACAAAACAGAATGATGCGATTCTGGTCAGTGGTGTTTTCTGCGTAATGAATAAACGTCTCGTCGAACATCACCGCCTCGCCATCGCGCCAGTGATAGCTCTCACCGTCAACGTTGATGTAGCAACCGGCATCGTTCGGCGTATCCAGGCCCAAGTGATAGCGGTACGAACCGGCATACGGATCGCGATGACGCACCAGTTTCGAACCCGGTGGCAGTTCGGCAAACATCGCCGCCTTGATCGAGCCAATGCTCTGCACCAGTTCAGTGGTGCGCGGGCAGAGCTTCATCGCCGAAGGATGGCTCTCGCCGTACCACTTCAGATAGAAACGCTTCCAGCCGCTTTTGAAGAACGAGTTGAAACCGACATCGTCATACTGGTTCGAGCGTTTGATCTCACCGGCACGCAACAGATTCTGGCCTTCTTCGCGGATCTCCTCCCAGTGCGCCTGCAACGGGCTCAGGTCGGGAAACTCGCTCGGGTCGAGGTAAGGCTGGTTTGGCTTTTTCGAAAACAGATAGAGGAAGCAATTGATCGGCGCGAGAAACGTCGAGTGGTCGCTCAGTTGTCGACCGAGCTTGTGCCGCACACGCCCACGCAGATGAACGTAGGCAATCGACACGACATAGATAGCAGCAATGATGAGTTTCACGGAAATCGTCACACGTCAGAAGTGAACAAACTGCGCGCCGGGTGGCCGAAGGCCCAGCGCCTTGTGCAGCGGTCTGAATACAAAGTGGCACGTCCTTGAGCCCACGCCGCCATCCGGCGTCGGTGAAAGGTGGCATTTTAGCCACAGTTTGTAACCGACTGTGAACCTTCATCTGTGAAAAACTGTCATGCGCAGCGCAACGCACCGATAACGCCGGCATCGCGCCTTCATTGAAAACTACAAGATGGCGCCAGCAGTCCATCGCCGGCGCTCGGGTTGACTGATCAATAACGATAAACCGCCGCCCCGGTTTCGGTCGGCATCGAACGCAAGGTGTTCAGTGTCTCGTGAGTAAACGGTTGAATCCGGGCCATGACGACACTCCTTACTCTTTCTCCAGGTCAGCTTGTTTGGCGAGAAACTCGTCTTCGAGCATGGCGTCGATTTCCGCTGGGGAATCCTCCCGGACCGGCGGCGCCGTGAGGCGTCCGGTCGATTCGACGCGCGGTGACAAGCGCCCCACCAGATGCTCCAGCGCATGGGCGATTTTTTTCGCCGCGCCGGCGACGGCCAGTTCCAGACTCTCGGCATGGTGGCTGGCCGACAGCGAACTGTGCCCTTTGGGGTGCGCTTCGATCTGGCAGCGTTTGTCTTGCGCGCCGGCCTTCTGCGCATTGACGTCGCCGACATGAATCTCGAGCCGGGTCAGAAACGAGGTATAGCGGTCCAGTTCGTCGACCACCGTACTGCCCACCCACTCCTGCAGTTCGGCGCTGCCTTCGATATGGTTGCTGTCTACTTGTACTTGCATGGTGAAATACTCCGCGTGCTCTGGGCTTGAGGGCAGTCAGCAGTTCCCCGGGGGGATGCCGTCCTTGTTGAAGTCCTTCAAGCGTTCGCGCTCCTGCTCGGTGGAATGCGCCGGCACGGTGTCGTTCGGTTGGGTGTTCGGTTCGTCGGGTTGATCGTTCTTTTCTTCAGTCATGATGACGCTCCCATGGGTAGCTGCCGCGTGCGGGGGTTGCTCAAGCTGTCGCTCTTCGTGCCCCCTCGGGAATTGCAGCAACGAGGTTTTCAGGCAATCGCGCTGTTCGCGCGCAAGGCTCTCGAGGGTAAATTCCCGGGCTTGGTCAGCAGCGTTCTTCAGTAGCTGCCAGTCGTCCCGAGTGATCCATTCGTGCAGCAGCAATTCGTCGGCACGCTGGATCAACGTGTGGTGATAATCCTCGGGAAAATCCAGCCGATAAGCGTCGTCCTCCAGCAACAGACGCCACGCTTTCAGTTCCATTTCAAGATCGGTCTCACTCACGATGGTGTCCTTCTCGGGTCGGTGGTTTACATCGGCAAACGAAGTAAACCACGCATTGCACTTTCGCTTAGGTCAGCTCAGCTCAGCTCAGCTCACTTGCGCGAGCAGGTCTTTGCGGATGAACTCGCGGACCGTGGCCAAGTGGGTTTCTTCTTGCTCCAGCGCATGTTTGAAGCGTTTGGCAATCAGCGGATGACCGCCCTTCTGCGCCAGCTCGATCAGCAATTCCCACGCCGCGTTGTCTTCCAGCTCGATGGTCAGGATCGCACTCATCGACTGCGACACCGTGGTGCGCGGGTCGGTCAGCACTTGCAACACGCCCATCGCCTTGACGCCGGCGACATCCGCGCACGGCGTCATGGCGGTGGGGTCGCCGCCGAGGGTTTCGATGGCTTCGCGCACGATGTTCATGTGTTCGAGTTCTTCAGCCTGGATCTGCCGCAACGTGTCGACCAGCGCCGGATCGGCACCGGGCGCCGAGGTGGCCTTGGCGACCATTGCCTCATACAGGCGCACGCCGGTGCGTTCGAAGGCCAGGCGTTCGCCGAGTTTGTCGATCAGCACTTCCGGGGCCTTGCCGATGGTTTTGTCCAGCGCGGTCTTGAGCATGCCTTTGGTGGTGCCCGGTGCCGGCACCGAGCCGATCAGGTCTGCCTCGCGAATCGCCCGTTCACGTTCAGCGGTGTAGTCGCTCATGTCGCCCGGGACATCGGCCGGGAACATGCGCGTCGCTTCCAATTGGCGAGCGGTGTCCTGCGGCGAGGTCTGAATGCCAGTGCGATTGGTGCCGATGGTGACTTGAGGTTCACTCATTGCTGTTCTCCCACTTCGTTGAGTTCCGTGCCCGGTTTGAAGGTGTAGCCGGCCGAGGCGATGTTGGCGGGCACTCCCTCGCTGTTGAGTTGCGCGCGGTAATCAAGGGAAGGCCGTGCTTCGCGCTCCTTGGGCACGTAGTCGATGCCATGCGCGCGCAGGTCGACTTCCCGCGACAGGGTTTCGCGGACGAAATCACGCTGGCTCTTGAACTCGATCATCCGTGGCAATGGACCGGCGAGCACTTCGGCGGGGTCGCGTCGTTCGTACTTCTTGAACAGTTCGCAGGCCAGGTTGAGGTGCCCCAGCTCGTAGTCGACGTAGCGCTCCCACAACGCTTTGAGGCGTGGGTTTTCTTCCTGCTCGGCGCAACTGGCGTAGGTGTAGACCTCCATCGCTTCGTGGACCAGCCACTTCTCCATGAACGTTTCGGCAGGGTCCTGCAACGAGCCGTACTGGGTGACGTGTTGTTCCTCGACCGAGGCGATTTCGGCATACAGCGCGCGGGCCACCGGATCGGCAAACAGCGGACCGATGTTCATGTAGTAATCGTGGGTCTGGTATTCGGCGCCGGTGATCAGCGCCGCGTGGATCTTGGTGATCAGCGCGGCGTTGTCTTTTTCGTAGTTGTCGCGCAGGTCGTCACCAGGGGCGCGGTGATGCTCGCTGGTCGGCCGACCGGGCACCAGATCGGTGTAGCCCTGGAGGATGTTGTTGGCGTCCTTGCCTTCGAGTCGATCGAGCATGGCGGCGTAGCGATACAAATGATCGAAGTCTTCGAGCAGGCCAAACCGGTAGGTCTGTGCCTGATACGGATCGGGCTCGTTCTGCGCGACGGCAGCGGTCACCTCAATCGCCACCTGCTCATAGGCCACCGTGGTTTCCAGTGGAGAATGATCCGCCGAGAGCAGCCAGTTGATCGAAGTCATCTGGTGCTGCTCGGCGCGGCGAATCTGTGCGAGCGGCAGTTGAAGCTCCTTGTGAAAGCGTGCGCCAAAGTGCTTGAGTCGCAGCGCGTCGGACTCCACCCCGTTCATCAAAATCACCCGTACACGGGTAAACGCGTCGTCATCGAGCTTGCTGATCGGTTTGCCGGCCAGCTCGCGCCAGGTGAACGTCTGCTTGTCCAACGGCGTGCCTTTGTTGTCCAGCAGGTTGTCAATTTTTGTCATCTGTTGCTCTCCTCAATCAGTCAACACGCAACGCCTCGCGAGGCCCGCTGTGAAAAATCGACTGCGCCAGTCATGCGCCCATTCCTCTGTTTCGACGGATGGCGTCCTACAGCGCAACGGCCGTATTGAAAGGCTTGCGGTCTCATGGAGATGACCATAAGAGCGAGGAAAAACATCGATTTACTTGCGCTGAAACCCGATGAGCGGCGCAGTACCGCGCTCAGACATCAAGCGCAGCGAGGCTGGCAAAACCCGCACAAGGCTCAACGCTCATGCAGCATCGCCTGCATCTGCCAAAGCGTACGAAAACGCCCTTGGCGCAGGCGCAATTCATCCGGCGGGCCGTCTTGCACGATCTCGCCTTGTTCCAGCACCAGCACGCGGTCGAAGCCGGCAATGGTCGAGAGCCGGTGCGCCACGGCGAGCACCGTTCTGCCGCGCATCAGGTTGGCCAGGGCGCGCTGGATGATCGCTTCGGAATCGGAATCCAGCGCCGAGGTCGCCTCGTCCAGAATCAGGATCGGCGCATTCTTGAGAAAGGCGCGCGCCAGCCCCAGGCGCTGGCGCTGGCCGCCGGAAAGCGTGACGCCGCGTTCTCCGACCGGCGTGTGGTAACCCTCGGGTAAGGCCTGCACGAACTCATCGCAGAACGCTTGCCGGGCGGCATCGATGATTTGCTCCTCGGTGGCGTGGGGCTGGCCGTAGCCGATGTTTTCCAGAATGCTGCGATTGAACAACGCAGGCTCCTGCGGCACGACGGCGATCTGCCGGCGCAGGCTGTCCTGGCTGACCGAACGGATGTCCCGATCGTCGATGAGGATCACACCGCTTTGCACATCATCCAGGCGTTGCAACAGGCTGAGCAAGGTCGATTTGCCGGAACCCGAGGTACCGGCAATGCCGACGCTCTGCCCTGGCGGTATTTCCAGAAACAGGTGCTTGAACACCTGACAACCGTCCGGATAGGCATAGCTGACGTCGAGCAGTTTGATGCCGCCGCGCGTCGGTGCCAGTTCCTCCGGCGTGTCGCTGAGTTCGTGGGGTTGCGCGATGATGCTCAGTGTTTCGGCAATCACGCCCATTTGCTGGCTGGCGTCGACCAGCGCCAGTGCCAGATCCCGCGAACCGTGAAGAATGCGGAAGGTCAGCGCGCTGACCATCACCACATCGCCCGCCGTCACCTGGCCCTGCCGCCATAACAGGATGGCCCAGCCCAACATCGCTCCGGCCATGATCGACAGGCAGACATCGTGCAGCACACGGGCTTTTTCCAGATAAATCCAGCTGCGTCGATGGGCAGCGGCCTCGATGCCGATCTCGCGCTCCAGCCGCTGACGTTCACGCTCGCGTCCGGAAAACGCCTTGATGGTCCAGACATTGGAGACCAGATCGACGATCTCGCCGCCGACCCGCGCCGACTGCGAGGCGAACGCGATATGCCGGTGCCTGCCGCGCACCCCGACCATCGTCAGCAACGCCGCCACCAGCAACACGCAGACGATCAACGCCAGCGCCATGGAATCGCGCACCGAAAACAGCACCACCACCGCGCCGAGGAAATCCACGCAGGGCGGCACGATGCGCCACGCCAGACCGCCGTAGACGACATCGGCGGCGCCACCGGCCGCCGCCACCCGGTTGGCCAGCGAGCCGCTGAAGTGCCGCTTGAAATAGCGCATCGGGTGGCCGGTCAGGTGATGGAACAGATCCACACGCAGATCCGCACAACTGCCGACCACGGTGTAACAGCCGACCCAGCCGCCGAGTCGCCACAACACGTTTTCCAGCACGATCAATGCAATGAACAGGCTGAACGCGCGCCACACTTGCCCGGCCTGTGACTCACCGGCCATCGCATCGACCAGCAGCTTCATGCCGTACTGCACCGCCACCGCGCAGCACGCAGCGCCGACCACCAGCGACAACATGGTGCTGAAGTGAAATGGCCGCACCCTGACATAACGCCACAAGAACGCACTCGCCGAGGCCGGCAATGGCTCATGACGCAAATGCTGAAAATTCATCGCGGCCACCGCTTGTCAGCCAGATGCAGCTGCTCGCCGATGCGCTCGGGCACTTGCACAAGCTCAACACACAACGGATGAAAACCCGCGCGCTGGCCCTCGCCATCGGGATAGCCGAAAACTCCGGTCGGACAGTAACGGTCATCATCCCAGCCGGGGTAATCGAGAAACGGGTACCAGCAAATGCCCTGCACCGGCACGCCACGCGCGAGTGCAATTTGCACCTGCTCGACGATATAGCGCAGCCACGGCACGCGCTCGGTGTCCTCCGCCCCGGTTTCCGAGATCAGCAGCGGTCGCTGATAACGCTGATGCAGTTCTTTGAGCATGCCGGCCAGCGGCCGGTAATCGCGTTCACCGCGCTGGATTCGCGCACCTTGAAAATACCATTGGTTATGCGGGTAAAAGTTCGCACCGATGATGTCCAGGTAATGTTCCTGCCCGCCCAGTCCGGGCCATTGCCGCCCGGCCAGCAAATCCCAGGCTTCGAACTGCGCCAGGCGATATCGCTCGGCGTTTTCCAGCTCGTCGCTGCGCCGCGAGCCGGAGATGACGTTGATCAACGGGTCGCACTGGACGAAACGCGCGGCCGGCGCCTGTTCGCGAATCGCCTCGATCGCCGCGATGCTCGCTCGAACCAACTGATGTTTGAGCTCTTGCCCGCGCCCGTGAGCACCGGGGTTGAAATAGCCGACATCACCGCCGGCCCAACTCCAGAAAGAGATTTCGTTGATCGGCGAATAGAACGGCACGCTGACCCCTTCATCGCTCATCAGTCGCGCCGCGGCACCGGCAAAACGGGCGAAGCGCTCGACAAACGCCGGCTGCCAGATATCCAGATCATCCGGATAGCCGTAATGGCACAAATCCCAGACCACTTGCAGTTGCGCGCCTTGCGCCGCTTTGAGCATCGGCAGAAAACTGCCCCAGTCATATCGGCCGGGGCTGCGTTCGATCAGATGCCAGCGCAACCCGTCCCGTGCGCAGCGGATGCGCAGATCGGCCAGTTGCCGGTAGTCCTTGTCTGCCCACTGCGCGTGGCCGGTGCTGCTGAGCAGATCCAGCCGTCGACCATCGCGGCGGCGCTGGCTGGAACATTCGTAACCGGCCATCACAAAGCTGTCGAACAGCGCAGCGGGCTCGAGTCCGTCACCCTTCGGCTGCGCGGTCATCAGGCATCCAGCCTCTCTTCATCGGGCAGCGTCTGGCTCTGCGCTTCGATATCGCGATACAACGCCAACGCCTGCCCGACGACCTGGTCCATGTTGTAGTACTTGTAAGTACCCAGGCGTCCGAGAAACGTCACGTTCGGGGTTTGCTCGGCGAGCGCCCGATAGCGTTTGTACAGCTCGGCGTTTTCCGGGCGTGGCACCGGGTAATACGGGTCGCCATCGTCACAGGGAAACTCATAGCTGATGCTGGTGCCCGGGTGAGTCTGACCGGTGAGATGCTTGTACTCGGTGATTCGCGTGTACGGCACCTCGGGGTCGGGGAAATTCACCACGGCGACCGGTTGATAGCGCTCCTGCTCCAGCGTCTGATGCTCGAAGCGCAAGGAGCGGTACGGCAAACGCCCCAACTGAAAGTCGAAGTACTCATCGATCGGCCCGCAGTAAATGACGTGCCGGTACTTCACCACATCGCGCACATGCTTGAAGTCCGTGCTCAGCAACAGATCGATTCGCGGGTGATCGAGCATCCGCTCGAACATTTGCGTGTAACCGTGCAGCGGCATGATCTGGAACGTGTCGGTGAAGTAGCGGTCGTCCTCGTTGGTGCGCGTCGGCACCCGCGAGGTCACCGATTTGTCCAGCGCCGATGGATCAAGCCCCCACTGTTTTCGCGTGTAGCCGCGAAAGAATTTTTCATACAGCTCACGGCCAATCTGGTTGACCACTACGTCTTCGGAGGTGCGAATCGTCGCCACCGGTTCGGCGCGCTCGGCGAGAAACTGTTGCGCCTCGACCGAGTTCATCGACAAACCGTAGAGCGCATTGAGCGTACTCAGGTTGATCGGGATCGGCACCAACTGGCCGTCAACCCTGGCCAGCACTCGGTGCTCGTAAGGACGCCACTCGGTAAAACGCGACAGGTAATCGACGATGCGCTGCGCGTTGGTGTGAAAAATGTGCGGACCGTAGCGGTGCACCAATACGCCCGCGGCATCGTAATGGTCGTAAGCATTGCCGGCGATATGGTCGCGGCGATCGATCAGCAGCACGTGGCGGCCGAGGCCTTCGGCCAAGCGTTCGGCGATGACACTGCCGGCAAACCCGGCGCCGACGATCAAATAGTCATAGACCCCACTGTCGGTCTGACTGGACGGGCCGGATCTGGCCGCTTCAAGGGTTATCTGAGACATTCGATCTGCTCCTTCATGAAGCGGCAAGTGTTGTCCCACGACATGCCCGCGATAGCGGCGTCGGCGCGTTGTACAAATTCATCGGTGCCTTTGAGCGGCAGCGCGTGCTCGATCGCTTCGATAAACGCCCCGGCCGTATCGGCAATGAACACCGCCCCGCTCTCCCCGTAGCCGCTGATCACATCGTGGATCGGCGTCGATACCACCGGACAGCCGCCAGCGAGATATTCCGGGGTCTTGGTCGGGCTGATAAAACGAGTGGAAGCGTTGAGGGCGAACGGCATCAGCGCCACGTCCCAACCGCTGAGATAGGCCGGCAGCTCGGCGTATTGCTTCGCCCCCAGATAATGAATGTTCGGCCGACGTGGCAGGGTCTGCGGATCGATCTTGACCACCGGCCCGACCAGCACGATTTGCCAATCGGCACGTTGCTGCGCGACCCGGTCGATCAGGTCGATATCGAAGCGCTCATCGATGACACCAAAAAAACCCAGGCGTGGCCGTGCGATCGAGGCCTGATCCGCGGGCTCCGGCAAGTCCTGGCGCGCCACTGCGAAGTGTGCAATATCGACGCTGCTCGGCACCGGATAAGCATTGCCATGCTGGCGCTGCTTGACCTCCCACAGACTGACGCCACCGGTGAACACCACGTCCGCCCGGCCCATCAACAAGCGCTCCATGTCGATCAATTGCGCCGGCGCGCCCATGAACGCCGACAGCTCATCCATGCAGTCGTAGATCGTGACTTGCGCATCGAGGTGATCGGTAAACGCCAGGCTCATCGGGGTGAAATACCAGAGCAGCAGGTCGCCCTGCTCACGCCCGACAAGCAGTTGGTCGAGCAAGGCTCGTTGCGCCAACACCATGGCTTCGTGGTCGAGGCCTTCGGGTAGATGCGGGACCGCCACTTGTATGCCTGCGGCGGGCGTCGAGGTTTCCAGCCAGGGACTCTCGCCAGCGGACACCACTGGCTCTTCAAAAAAAATCACATCGTAGTGCTGCGCCAGACGCGACATCACATGCTGCGGTCGCTGAAAAACAAAACCCCAGCGCAAATGCGACAGGCACACCAGCGTGGGGCGGATTTGCGTCGCCAGCTCGACGAGCTTTTGCGCATTCAGAATCGGCGACTGTCCAGGTTGTTCGGCAAGGTTCATGGCAAGGTCCTTTTCAAGAGAAGGAAAGACGACTCAGGATCGAGCCATCGGGCCGTAACACCCGTGAAACAGCAGGTGTCCGGCTTCTCTCGATGAGTCCGTACGGCTCTTGATCGTTGGAAACGTGGCGTTCACGAGGCGTTCACACGAACAATAATCGCAGCCGATGAACTGCACATACCGGCTGGCAAACCGGCTTGAACTCCGCCCGGAAAATGCTCCCTACCTTTCAACAGGCATCGCTGCGAGAGCCGCGGATGCCATCGAAAAACGAAGATGATCGAGGGCGGGCGCATGATTCTGATAACGGGTGGTGCGGGCTACATCGGTGCGCATGTCGCGCTGGAATTGCTGGCCAGGAACGAGGACGTGCTGATTCTGGACAATCTGTGCAACAGCCAGCGCTCGGCGATCGAGCGCATCAGCACGCTGGCCGGGCAGCGACCGGGGTTCATTCAGGGCGATGTGCGCAATCGGCGTTTGCTCGACACGCTGCTGCGCAATTATCCGATCGATGCCGTGGTGCATTGTGCCGGGCTGAAGGCTGTCGGCGAAAGCGTGCACGAGCCGTTGCGTTACTACGACAACAATGTCGGCGGCAGCCTGACCCTTTGTCAGGCGATGGCGCAGGCCGGGGTGTTTACCCTGGTGTTCAGCTCATCGGCCACGGTGTATGGCGACTGCTGCACGATGCCGATCAACGAGTCCTGCGCCACCGGGCAACCGACCAATCCTTATGGCATGTCGAAGCTGATGGCCGAAAACATCATGCAGAGTGTTGCCAGCTCCGACCCGCGCTGGTCCATAGGCCTGCTGCGCTACTTCAACCCGATCGGTGCCCACCCTTCCGGATTGCTGGGCGAAGCGCCGCTGAACATGCCGAACAATCTCCTGCCCTTTCTGCTTCAAGTTGCCAGCGGGCAACGTGAATACCTCTCGGTGTTCGGCAACGATTACCCGACAGCGGACGGCACCGGAGTGCGCGATTACATTCATATCGTTGACCTGGCGCAGGGACACCTTTGCGCGCTCGACGCATTACGCGAGCGCAGCGGTGTGAACATCTGGAACCTGGGCACCGGACGAGGTTACTCGGTGCTGCAGCTGGTCAAGACTTTCGAACAGGTCAGCGGCGTACCGATTGCCCTGCAGTTCAAGGCCCGGCGGCCGGGCGATGTCACCTGTTGCTGGGCCGATCCGCAAAAAGCCGCTGACGAACTGGGCTGGCGGGCCAGTCGTTCATTGCAAGACATGCTGACCGATGCGTGGCGATGGCAATGCAGTCAACTTGAAACCGAGTGGATCAGAGAGGCCAATTGAAACCTGCAGCATCCGCCAAAGCAGATCACAGCAATGTGCGTTGGCTGGTCGCGTCGCCATACAACTGCCTTGTTGATTATGCGACAATGCGCACAATGTCCAACATATGACCCCCGCATGCATCGTTCAGCAGCCTGGCCACCCCGGCCAATGGTTGCTGGCGAAGCATGCGCGTTGGCGCAACTCAAGCTCGGATCGGGCGGAGCCGGCAAAGCTCCAGATTGGTATCAAGTCGGTATCAGGCACACATGACCCGCTCCAAACCATTGATAGGTAAGGTAATTGATCTCCACAGCTAACATCACGATGCAGTTCGGCGCCAAGCCGCTCTTCGAAAACGTTTCGGTCAAGTTCGGCGCGGGCAATCGCTACGGTCTGATTGGCGCCAACGGTTGCGGCAAGTCGACCTTCATGAAAATCCTCGGCGGCGACCTCGACCCGTCCGGCGGTCAGGTCATGCTCGAACCGAACGTGCGTCTGGGCAAGCTGCGCCAGGATCAGTTCGCTTACGAAGAATTCACCGTGATCGACACCGTGATCATGGGCCACGAAGAGCTGTGGAAGGTCAAGGCCGAGCGCGACCGCATCTATTCGATGGCGGAAATGACCGAAGAAGACGGCATGGCCGTCGCCGAGCTGGAAACCGAGTTCGCCGAAATGGACGGCTACACCGCCGAATCCCGTGCCGGTGAACTGCTGCTGGGTCTGGGCATTCCGCTGGAACAGCATTTCGGCCCGATGAGCGAAGTTTCGCCAGGCTGGAAACTGCGCGTATTGCTGGCGCAGGCGCTGTTCTCCGATCCGGAAGTGCTGTTGCTCGACGAACCAACCAACCACCTGGACATCAACACCATTCGCTGGCTGGAAAACATCCTCACCCAGCGCAACAGCCTGATGATCATCATCTCCCACGACCGGCACTTCCTGAACAGCGTGTGCACGCACATGGCTGACCTGGATTACGGCGAGCTGCGTCTGTTCCCGGGCAACTACGACGAGTACATGACCGTGGCGACCCAGTCCCGCGAGCAACTGCTGTCGGACAACGCCAAGAAGAAAGCGCAGATTTCCGAGCTGCAATCGTTCGTCAGCCGCTTCTCGGCCAACGCCTCGAAAGCCAAGCAGGCCACCTCCCGCGCCAAGGCGATCGACAAGATCCAGTTGGCCGAGGTCAAGCCTTCGAGCCGCGTCAGCCCGTTCATTCGTTTCGAACAGAACAAGAAGCTGCACCGTCAGGCAGTCATGGTCGAGAAGATGGCCAAGGGTTTCGACGGCAAGCCGTTGTTCAAGGATTTCAGCTTCCAGGTTGAAGCCGGCGAGCGCGTGGCGATCATCGGCCCGAACGGTATCGGTAAAACCACCCTGCTGCGCACCCTGGTCAACGAGCTGACCCCGGATGCCGGTACCGTCAAGTGGACCGACGCCGCGGAACTGGGCTACTACGCTCAGGACCACGCGCACGATTTCGAAGACGATGTGACCCTGTTCGACTGGATGGGCCAGTGGACTCAAGGCGAGCAGATGATCCGTGGCACTTTGGGCCGGATGCTGTTCTCCAACGACGAGATCCTCAAGTCGGTCAAGGTCATTTCCGGTGGTGAGCAAGGCCGCATGCTGTTCGGCAAGCTGATCCTGCAAAAGCCGAACGTGCTGATCATGGACGAACCGACCAACCACCTCGACATGGAATCGATCGAAGCGCTGAACCTGGCGCTGGAAAACTACCCGGGCACGCTGATCTTCGTCAGCCACGACCGCGAATTCGTCTCGTCGCTGGCCACGCGCATCATCGAGCTGAGCCCGGATGGCGTGACGGACTTCAGCGGCACCTATGATGACTACCTGCGTAGTCAGGGCGTCGTTTTTTAAACGCAGCTGTGAGTTATTAGCTGCAAGCTGCAAGTTAAAAGCCCTGTCCTTGGTGACGGGGCTTTTTGCATTTTGAGCCGAGTGATCAGTTGATGCGGGGACCTTCGCGAGCAGGCTCGCTGCCACATTGGGAACGCGTTCTTCTGTAGGAGTGAGCCTGCTCGCGATGGCGCCAGACCAGTCACATTGCCGTCGCCTGATACGGCGCAATCGCGAGCAGGCTCACTCCTACAGGGGGGCGGTGTCACCACTAACTTGTGGTTACACCCAAAATCCTGTGGGAGCGAGCCTGCTCGCGAAGGCGGCCTCAGCATCACCGCACTCATCGGTGAAGTCGTTAGCCTGCTTTCTTTTCATCCATGCCCGCGCCATGATGACGGCAACGCTCCCACCGCCGCCCGCGATCGAGTTCTCATGTCTGCACAGCCTCAACCCCCGCAAAACTCCCTGGCGATCACGCTGAAGATCGTCTCCATCGTTTTCTATACCTTCATTGCCTTCCTCTGCATCGGCCTGCCGATTGCGGTGTTGCCCGGTTACGTGCACGAGCAACTGGGTTTCAGCGCGGTGATTGCCGGGCTGGTGATTGGTTCGCAGTACCTGGCCACCCTGCTCAGCCGGCCAATGGCCGGGCGCATGTCGGATACTCTCGGAACCAAGCGGGCGATCATTTACGGTTTGTGGGGCATTGTCCTGAGTGGTGTGCTGACGCTGCTTTCGACGTTGCTGCAGGATTTTGCCCTGACCAGCCTGATCATTCTGATCATCGGCCGCTTGCTGCTCGGCGTGGCGCAAGGCTTGATCGGTGTGGGCACGATCAGTTGGTGCATGGGCGCGGTCGGCGTCGAGCACACGGCGAAATCCATCGGCTGGAACGGCATCGCCTCATACGGCGCCATCGCCATTGGCGCGCCGTTGGGTGTGGTAATGGTCGCCGATTACGGTTTCACCAGCCTCGGCATTGCGCTCGCAGCGCTGGCAGCGGGCGCGTTGCTGCTGATTCGCAACAAACCTTCGGTGCCAGTGATTCGCGGCGAGCGCCTGCCGTTCTGGGCGGTATTCGGGCGAATCGCACCTTATGGCACCAGCCTGACCCTGGCCTCGATCGGTTATGGCACGCTGACCACCTTCATCACGCTTTATTACCTGGATCGTGGCTGGACCGGTGCGGCGTACTGCCTGACGGTGTTCGGCGTGTGTTTCATCCTGTCGCGGCTGCTGTTCATTTCGGCGATCGCGCGCTTTGGCGGCTTCACCTCGGCCATCGCCTGCATGAGCGTTGAAACCCTGGGCCTGGTGTTGCTGTGGCTGGCGCCGTCCACCGCGTTCGCCTTGATCGGCGCCGGGCTGGCGGGATTTGGCCTGTCGCTGGTGTACCCGGCGCTGGGCGTCGAGGCGATCAAGCAGGTCCCGAGTTCCAGCCGTGGATCGGGGCTGGGCGCATATGCGGTGTTCTTCGATCTTGCGCTGGCAATCGCCGGGCCGTTGATGGGCGCGGTGGCGTTGAATCTTGGCTATGGGTGGATATTCTTCAGTGCCGCGATGCTGTCGGTGATCGGCTTGGGGCTGACGTTGCTGCTCAAACGCCGGACAACAACCTGATCCCGCCGCGTTCCCCTGTAGGCCTTCGCCTGCTCGCGATAGCGGAGTGTCAGTCGACATCTTCTTGCCTGATACACCGCTATCGCGAGCAGGCTCACTCCTACAAGGGATCTGCGACGTTTATTGATCGGCCGTCTGCATCCCCGCCCGTGTCGGTTTGCCCAGCGCATGGGTGAAGAAGCGGCCGGCCTCGGAGATCAGGTTGCGGTGAATGTCTTCGCGGTCGACGCCATCGGCATCGGTGCAAAGCGCTGGCATCGCGCGGATCTGCTCTTCATTGCACGGCGCCAGGAACACGAAATGCCCTGCCCCGGCCAATAATTTGAAGTCCGGCGCGGTCGGCAGTTTGCGCGCCAGTGCGGCGGCGTTCTTGTCGAAGGCCACCAGTTTGTCGCCGTCGCCGCTGTAGAGCAGCACCGGCACGTGCACATCGGCCAGGGTGTGCCGGCCGAACTTCAGGCTCAGCGGCGCCATTAGCAACAAGGCGTGGACGCGCGGATCGGGCACCGGTTGCAGATCATCGCGGTCGACGATCATTTCACCCTGAGTGTTGCAGGCGTCGTGATCATCGGGGCGTTCCTGGCAATAACGACGCAAGCGATCCAGATCCGGTTGCGCGCCGGAGAGAATCAACGCGGTCTCGCCGCCCGCCGAATAACCGATCACGCCGACCTGTTCGGCATTCACATAAGGCGCGAGCATGCCGTCGCCGAGTGTCGCGGTGATCGCTTGGGAAATCTGGATCGGCCGCCCGTACAGATTGCTCAACGTGCCCAGTCGGCTGTGGTCCTTGGAGTTATCGCCGGGATGAATCACCGCGACCACCACAAAGCCCTTGCGCGCCAGCGAGGTCGCGAGATCGTGCAAGGCCAGCGGTGTGCCGGTGTTGCCGTGCGAGAGCATGAGCATCGGAAAACGGCCGATGGCGACTTTGGTGTCTTCACCCGCCTCGACCGAATAGCCCTCGAGCAGGCTCTGGTGTTCGCGGTCGCTGGACGGATAGAACGCAATCGCGCGCATCGGTTGCAGATCGAGGGGATCGAGAAAGGTCATTTCGTGGTAGCCGACGCTCCACACGGGGTGTCGTCCGGGCGCAGCCTGCACTGAATCGAGGCTGACCAGCAGGCCTATCAGTAACACTGCACAAAGACGCACCATGGATGCCCCACCCTGTTTTGACTGAATCCTGTGATTCGCTGCCTGCGTGGATCGGCGCGCGAACGCTGAGCGATCAACTGCATAACCCGGGCCAGATTATGTAACAGCCAGAAACAAAAAACTCCGTATTCGCCCCTTGCGGAACCAGAATACAGAGTTTTTTGAGTGCTGCCTGAACCGTAGCTGTTCTTTACGCAAGCCTTACGCGGCGGCGAACAGTTGCTCACTGATCTTCGCCTGGGCTGCGGTCATGGCGTTGTTGCGTACTTCTTCGCCGTAAGCCAGACCTTCAGCGCGAACGATTTCGATGTCGGTGATGCCAAGGAAGCCCAACACCAGCTTCAGATATTCTTCGTGAGCGATGCCGCTGGCCTGACCGGCATGGATGCCGCCGGAGGTGGAAACGATCACCACTTTCTTGCCACCGCACAGGCCTTCAGGGCCGGCTTCGGTGTAACGGAAGGTCTGACCGGCGACGGCAACGCGGTCGATCCACGCCTTGAGTTGGGTCGGCACGGTGAAGTTGTACATCGGCGCGGCAATCACCACGGCGTCGGCAGCGATGAACTCGGCCAGGGTGCTGGCGCTCAATTCGGCTTCGTGCTGTTGCGCGGCGTCACGCAGTTCAGCGGTGGTGCCAGCGGCGAGCAAGGTAGTCGAGGAAAAATGGCTGATCGCGTCAGCCGCCAGATCACGGTAAGTCACCACGGCGCTCGGCTCAGCGGCCTGCCAGGCTTTGACGACCTGGCTGCTCAGCTGACGGGATGCCGAGTTGTCGCCCAGAATGCTCGAATCGATATGCAGCAGTTTCATGTGGATGCTCCTTAAGTGATCGCCGGTGGCGACGGAATGGAGACAATCCTACGCAAGAAATCAATGGATGATTAGCCGCCTGCAATGCGATAGTTTGTCCTATTGATAGAACAGTCGGATGACTCGAATGCAAGACCTCAACGATCTCTACTACTTCGCCAAAGTCGTCGAGGCTGGCGGGTTCGCCGCAGCCGGGCGTTTGCTGGGCATTCCCAAGTCACGGCTGTCGCGGCGCATTGCCGAACTGGAAGAACGCCTTGGCGCGCGACTGCTGCAACGCACCACCCGCCAGCTCAACCTGACGGCGGTCGGCGAGCGCTACTTGCGCCACTGTCAGGCGATGTTGCTGGAAGCCGAAATGGCGGATGAGGCCGTGGCGAGCATGTCCAGTGAACCGCGCGGCCGCCTGCGGGTGTCCTGCCCGACCGGCCTGGCGCGGGAGATGCTGCCGTGGGTGATCAGCGAATTTCTCGGCAAATTTCCGCAGGTGCAACTGGAGGTGGTGCTGCTCAATCGCCGTGTCGATCTGGTCGGCGAAGGTTTCGATGTGGCGCTGCGTGTGCGCGAGCATGGTGATGAAGATCCATTGCTGGTCACCCGGCGTCTGCGTCAGGCGCAGATGGTCGTGGTCGCCAGCCCTGCGTTTGTCGCGGACCACCTGGTCAATCATCCGCAGGACCTGAAGAACCTGCCGGTGCTTGGTGCGCTTGAGGCTGATCGTCTGGTCCATGTGCGCTTGCTCGACGCCCAGGGCAAGAGTTTCGAGCTGAACATGGAAGCACGCCTGGGCATCGATGACTTTATTGTGCGCAAAGCCTGCGTGCTGGCCGGCCAGGGTTTCACCCTACTGCCGATGATGTATTGCGAAGAAGAGCTGCGCAACGGCACGCTGGTGCAGATGCTGCCGGAGTGGTCATTGCCCGGCGGCTGGCTGCAAGCGGTGTATCCGCATCGGCGCGGGGTGATGCCGGCGGTGCGCGCGTGGATCGATCATCTGGTCGAATCGTTCAATGCCTGTGGGGAGCGACCGTTATGAGCAAGGGAAAAATGAACGAAGCCGAAGTGGCGGAGTTCTGCCTGGCATTGCCGGGCGCTCGGGAAGATTACAAGTGGGGCGGCGTACGCGTGTTTTCGATTGCCGGCAACAAGATGTTTGCCTTGCAGGGACTGCGTGGCGACTCATTGGCCTTCAAGGTCGACAAGGATCTGTTCCTCGGCCATTGCGACCGCCCCGGCATTCACCCGGCGCCGTATCTGGCGCGGGCGCAGTGGGTCATGATGCACCCGCCCTACCCGCTGGGCGCCGAGGAGTTGCAGGGGCTGTTGCAGCGTTCGCATCAATTGGTGGTTGGCAAGTTGCCGAAAAAGACCCAAATCGGTCTTTTGCTCTAACCCCCAATCCCCTTGTGGGAGCTAGCCTGCTAGCGATGGCGGTGTGTCATTTTCGAATGCACCGCCTGACACGCCGCTATCGCCAGCAGGCTGGCTCCCACAGGGGTTCGTGGTGTTCCAAGGTTAAGTGAGCCGAGCACAAAAATGTAGGAGCCAGCCTGCTGGCTCCTATAGGGTTTTGTGGTGTGGGTTAGAACAGTGTCAGCAAGTTCGAGCCGAGGAACAGCTGGTCAATCCAGAACATCTGATGCAGCGCGACAATCACCCAGAACAGAACCTGGAACGACACCTTGCGCGTCTTGTGCCGGAACACTTGCTGGGCGATCAATGCACCCGGCCAGCCACCGGCCAGTTCCACGGCGTGGAGGATGTTCTCCGGGGTGCGCCAGGCATCGGTGCGGGCCTTGCGCTTGTCGGCCCAGTACATGAAGAACGCCAGCACGCTGACAATCCCGTAAGCCGCCAGCGGCACCAGAGAAATCCCGCGCAGCCACATCGACACGGAACCGAACAGCGGCAGCGCGCAAACCACCAGCAGCACCAGCAGTTTGAATTTCAGATGTTGAATCGCGCCGCCCGAAGGCCGAGCTTCGGCGCGGCGCGCGCGGGAGTCATTCATGGCTTGGCCGCCGCCCAGTCGACCCAGCCGAACTGCCAGGTCGCCAGAATCACCAGACCGAACACGATCCGGTACCAGGCGAAGGCCGCGTAACTGTGGCTGGCGATGAACTTGAGCAGGCCGCGCACGGCGATCATGGCGAAAATGAACGCGGTGACGAAACCGATGGCGAACACCGGAAAATCCGCTGGCACAAACAATTCGCGATATTTATAACCCGAGTAGACCGCCGCGCCGACCATGGTTGGCATCGCCAGAAAGAACGAAAATTCTGTAGCGGTCTTGCGCGACAGGCCGAACAACAGGCCGCCAATGATCGTCGAGCCGGAGCGCGAGGTGCCGGGGATCATCGCCAGGCACTGGGCGAAACCGACTTTCAGCGCGTCCTTCCAGGTGATCTCGTCGACCGTTTCGGCGTGCACTTCGTGCTGACGCTTTTCCGCCCACAGCATGATCACCCCGCCCACCACCAGCGCGGCCGCGACCGTGATCGGGTTGAACAGGTATTCGTGGATCAGGTCGGCAAAAATCACCCCCAGCACCACTGCCGGCAGAAAGGCGATCAGCAGGTTGGCGGTGAAACGCCGCGCACTCGGCTGGGTCGGCAGACCGATGACCACGTCGAGAATCTTGCGGCGAAACTCCCAGACCACCGCGAGAATCGCGCCGAGCTGGATGATGATGTTGAACGCCATGGCTCGTTCGCCGCCAAAATCGAGCAAGTCGGCAACGATGATCTGGTGCCCCGTACTGGAAATGGGCAAAAACTCCGTCAGCCCCTCTACAACTCCTAGTATCAGTGCCTGCAAGGCCGTCCAAAGATCCATCAATCCCCCAAAGAGCGATGCGCAGCGGCATGCTCCGATAGTATTTTTTTACGTTCACTGCGATCAGCGTAGCTGTTTATGGCTGTACCGATTCCGCGCGCACAGAATCCACACGAAACGGTAAAAATTCCGTGAAACTTCAAAATGGATTCAGGTTTTCACGCGCGGGGCCGAAATCCTAACAGACAAGCCTTAATAGCGCTGCCGCGTTATACGACTTGGGTCGCATGTGCCCGCCCGCGTTATCGTGGCTGGATGCTGGCGGTCAATTATTACAAGAACAAGAACCCGGAGTGACAGCGTTATGAACAGCTTGCGCAGCGTGTCGATCAGCCGACGCTTGTGGCTCATCTTGATTGTGGCGGTGGTCATGTTGCTGACCTTGGGCGTGCTGATGCTCAAGCAGATCCATGACGACCTTTATCACGCCAAGGCCCAGAAAACCCAGCATGTAGTGCAGACCGCCAGCGGCCTGCTGACCTATTACCATGGCTTGCAGACCGCCGGCACATTGAGCAAGGAGGCGGCGCAGCAACAGGCGCTGACGGCGATTCGCGGCTTGCGCTACGACCAGAGCGATTACTTCTGGATCAACGACCTCACGCCCGTGATGGTCATGCACCCGACCAATCCCAAGCTCGAAGGCCAGAACCTCTCGGCGATCCGCGACCCTGACGGTTTTGCGGTGTTCAATGAAATGGTCGCCATCGCCAAGGCCAAAGGCGCCGGCATGGTCAACTATCGCTGGCCGAAACCCGGCGCCACCGACCCGGTGGCGAAAACCTCCTACGTCAAACTGTTCGAGCCGTGGGGCTGGGTGATCGGCTCCGGCGTGTATGTCGATGACGTCCAGGCCGAATTCCAGGGGCAGATGCTGAAAGCCTCGGTGATCGGCCTGGCCATCGCGCTGATCATGGCGCTGCTGGTGATCCTGATCGCGCGCAGCATCGTCCGGCCGCTGCAGGAAACCGTCAACGCCATGGCCAATATCGCCAGCGGCGAAAGCGACCTGACCCGCAGCCTCGATACCCACGGCAAGGACGAAGTCACCGAACTGGCCCACCACTTCAACGCGTTTACCGCCAAATTGCGTCGGGTGATCGGCGACTTGCAGGTCTCGGCCAGCGCCCTCGGCCAATCCTCCAGCGAGCTGGGCAACGACGCTTCGCAGGCGCAACAACGCAGCCAGCAGCAATCGCAGCAGATGGAACTGGTCGCCACGGCGATCAACGAAGTGACCTATGGCGTGCAGGATGTGGCGAAAAACGCCGAGCACGCCGCCGCCGAAATGCGTGATGCCGAAGCGCAAGCGCAACAGGGCCAGATCAACATCGACGGCAGCCTGCAACAGATCGACAAGCTGTCCGGCACCATCGATCAAGCGGTGGAAGTGATTCGCACGCTGGCCGCCGAAAGCACGCAGATTGGCAGTGTGCTGGAAGTGATCCGCTCGATTGCCGAGCAGACCAACCTGCTCGCACTCAATGCCGCCATCGAAGCCGCGCGCGCCGGCGAGCAAGGTCGCGGGTTTGCCGTGGTCGCGGACGAAGTGCGCTTGCTGGCGCAGCGTACGCAGAAATCGACGGCGGAAATCCAGTCGATGATCGAGCGCTTGCAGAACCATTCCGAGGCCGCCGTGAAGGTCATCGGCGACAGCAGCAAGGCCTCGCAACTGACCATCGAACAGGCGGGGCTTGCCGGCGCCAGCCTCAACGCGATCGGCCAGGCCCTGCGCAATCTCAATGGCCTGAACGCCTCGATTGCCAGCGCGACGTTGCAGCAGGCGCATGTGGTTGAAGACATCAATCAGAACGTGACGCAGGCGGCGGGGCTTTCGCACAGCACGGCGTTGGCGGCGGAGCAGTCAAGTGCGGCGAGTTTGCGGCTTGGGCAGTTGAGCGAACAGCTCAACGGGTTGCTGCGCCAGTTTCGCGTCTGACCCATTTCCGAGGTGAGCCTGCCCCTCATCGGAACGCCGCCCGCCCAGCCCTCTCCCGAGGGAGAGGGAGCCGATCGCTGAGCTTTTCAGAACTTGAGTACACTTGGTTTCTCAGGTCGGCGTATCTCTCACATCCACCGCGGTCAGTCCCCTCTCCCTCCGGGAGAGGGCTAGGGTGAGGGGCCTTTGATCTGAAGCGCATGACTTCAGAACCGAAGCGAATGCAGTACAATCCGCCCCCTCTTCAACTCCCCCAAGGATCTTCAATGTCCGGGCTCGAACTGTTTGCCGCCGCCCTCGGTGTGATCGCCGTCTGGCTGACGGTCAAACAGAATCCGTGGTGCTGGCCGATCGGGCTGGTCATGGTGTTGCTCTACAGCTGGATCTTCTTTGAGGTGAAGCTGTATTCGGACATGTTGCTGCAGGTGATCTACGCCGCGCTGCAACTCTATGGCTGGTGGCAATGGACCCGCGCCGGGACGATGCACGACGGGCGTGCGGTGACGCGGCTGGATGCGCGCGCCGTCGCCCTTGGCCTTGGCGTCGGCGCGCTCGGCAGTCTGCTGCTCGGCGCGGCGATGGCGCACTGGACCGACGCTGCGCAACCATGGCTCGACGCGGCGCTCACCGGTTTCAGCCTGGTCGCGCAGTTATGGATGGCGCAAAAGCGTCTGCAATGCTGGGCGCTGTGGTTTGTGCTGGATGTGATTTTCGTCGGGTTGTTCATCTACAAGGGCCTTTACCTCACCGCCGCGTTGTACGGGCTGTTTACCTTGCTCGCGGTTCAGGGCTTTCGCGAATGGCGCGCCGACCCGGCGCTGCGCACATGAAAGTGGTGGTGCTGACCGGCCCGGAATCCAGCGGCAAGAGCTGGCTGGCGGCGGGCCTGCAGGAGCGCTTTGGCGGCTTGCGCGTGGACGAATATGTACGCCGCTTTATCGAACTCAATTCCCGCGACACCTGCCTGGACGACATCCCCGACATCGCTCGCGGCCAGTTGCAGTGGGAGGACGAAGCGCGGGCGCAGCGGCCTGAACTGCTGATTCTCGACACCCACCTGCTGAGCAATATGCTCTGGAGCCAGACGCTGTTCGACGCTTGCCCAGCGTGGCTGGAGCAGGAACTGCTGGCGCGGCATTACGACCTGCACCTGCTGCTGTCACCGGAACAGATCGACTGGACCGAGGATGGTCAGCGCTGCCAACCGGAGCTTGCCGAGCGACAGGCCTTCTATCAGGCGACTCGACAGTGGCTTGAGCAGCATCAACAACCGCTGCAAGTCATTGCCGGCAAATGGCTCGAGCGCCAGGCGCAGGCTTTCGCTGCCGTTGCGCGCTTGCTGGCTGAATGACCCGAACGCGGGCCAAGTGTCCATTGCTGAAACACCTTCCCTCACGCAAAAGGCCAGTCTCAACACGGTTCACCGCTTTGTCATGCGTGGTGTATCAGCGCTGAAACACCACCGCACCAAGCCTTGTTCCAGACCGTTGCTCAGCCAGTCGCCAGCTCAGCCGCAACCTGCCTGTTTCAAAGTTGAAACAGATCCCACACAACGCAGGTAAATATTTCCGTAACCCTCTGAAATCTAAGTCGATTTAAAAAGCGGCACAGCTTTCGCTCTCTCCTTCACAACGCTGACCAAGGGCAGCCCGTTAAAGAAGGAATTGCAGCCGTGGGGACTTTCAAAACCGGATTGACCTGTCTTGTGCTGATCGGATCGGCAGCCAGCGCAGTGATCAGCTTCAACGTGCAGGCCCAAGGCAATGGCGTGATCGTCCTGCAGCGCGACGTTCAGCCAATCCCGATCGGGCGCAATGGCGGCAAAGACCCCTACCCGACCACCGTCAACGCCAACCCTTCGGCACGCATCAATCAGACCGTCAACAGCACTGAACTCAGCGACGGCGATTTCGCCAGTGTCGCCAGCGGTTCCTCGATTCGCGGCAACATCACCACGCCCAATTCCAACCTGCCCGGCATGAACACCCTGACCAACCAGAACGGACTGCCCGGCATGCGTGTGGGCAGCGGCGGCGGTGCCGGTGGCTCGATTTCCAATACCGTCAACCGTGCCATGAGCACCGGTCTGGCGCCTCTGACTCGCATGGCCGGAGGCCAATGAGATGAATCGCACCCTGCTGCTTCTCGCCCTGCTCGGCTGCACCAGCGCCATGGCCGATTCAAACACGGTCAACCGCGCGAACATTCAGGATTCCGGCGCGCAGTACCGCGGCAATTTCAACGTCAACCAGGCCGCTGGTGACCAGATGCAGCAAGCCAACACCAAGGCGATCGCCATCGGCACCGAATCCCGCGCGACCACCCAGGTCATGCAGAAAATCGACACGCCTGCCAGCCGCGCCATCGACGCGAGCGCCAACATCGGCGGCCACGCTTTCAGCAATGGCAACGGCATCCTCGGTGTGAACCAGGGCGCCGGTGCCAACAATCAGATGGCCAACGTCACGCGCGTCAGCATCAGTGCTGCCCCGCAAAGCGTTGACGACAGCGCCCTTTCGCAACAGAACGTGGCGTTTTTACCAAGCTCAGGAGCAACTGGTACCTCACCCGGCAGTCGCCAGGTCACGACAAGTGATCAGGCCTTCACCGGCAGCCGCGGGGTTATCCAGGTGAACCAGAGTGCCGGGGTGGGGAACCGAATGGCCAACACCCTGAGCATCCGGGTCGCAGACTGACCCATACAAAGTGCAAGTGGAAAAGTAACGACACTTAACCCAACTAATAAGCACGATGGAGAAACACCATGAAACCTACAATGGCTCTCAAACCACTGGTTTTCGCACTCGCAGCAGTGATGGCAATCGCAGCACAGGCAGGCGGCCGTGATGACAACAACGGTCATGGTAACGGGCATGGCAATGGCCACGGCAACGGTCACGGCCAGCAAGGTCCAAATCTTGAACAACTGCTGCAGATCACTGCCGGCGCCGGCGCCGCTGTGCTCGACGCGCAAGACAGCGACGGCAACGTGGTGAAAAACCAGGGCACGCTGAACAATGCCAACGCCAGCGACTCGCTCAACGGCTCCAACGGCAACATGGGCGCCAACGTGGCCGCCGGCGACGGCAACCAGCAGGACAACGCTGCTGCGCTGGCCACCGCTGACGAAAGCTTTATCTTCGGCAATGCTGTTGCGGCCTCGAGCGCGACTCAGGTCAACAACAACAACTACGTGAAAAACTCTTCCACGTTCAACAACGCCACGCTCAACAACGCCGGCAACAATGGTTCCGGCAACATCGGCATCAACGTGAGTTCGGGCAACTTCAACCAGCAGAAAAACAACCTGGCGATCGCTGTATCGGGTGGTCGCGTAGCCACTGCTGCCGCTGCTGCCAACCAGTCCTCCACTGGCCTGGTCGTGGACAACAAAGGCGTGCAGGCGTACAAAACCGACACCCTTACCGGTACCTATGCAGCCGCTGGCACGTTCAAGGCCAAAGGCACTGCGACCATCGAAGACGACAACCATGGCGGTTGGGGTAACCGTGGCGGCGGCCACGGCGGTAACGATGATCAGAAAGCCAGGTTCGAAGCCGTGGGCAGTTTTGGCCTCGCTGGTGTCACCACCCAACAAGTGTTGACCAAAGATGGCTGGAAAACTCCGGTGGTCAACAATGCCAACATGACCAACTCGATGAACAACTTCTCCGGCAACGGTGGAGCCAACGTCTCGGCCGGTGTCGGCAACCAGCAAAGCAACTCGCTGTCCATCGCCGCAGGTTGCAAAGCCTGCATGTAATCGCGATCGAAACGAAAGCCCCGGCAACGGGGCTTTTTCCCAGGTTCCACAAGGCGTATTCGATCATGCGGACCCCTGCCCTTCTCGCTCTGCTTTGTCTGTGTGGCCTGACTCAGGCAGCGCAGATGCCCGTCGCTGCCCTGCCTGGCGGCGTACTGGTCTACAAGGACGTACAAAGCATTCGTGAGCGCAAGTTTGCCGACATCGTCGAACAGAAAACCGATTTCAGTTGCGGCGCTGCTGCACTGGCAACGGTATTGCGCCAGGCCTATTGGCTCGACGTCGATGAAGAGCACATCATCAAAGGCATGCTGGTCAACGCTGACCAGGACCTTGTGCGTACGCAAGGGTTCTCCATGCTCGACATGAAGCGCTACGTGGAAAGCATCGGCATGCGTGCCCGTGGTTACCGGATCCCGCCCGAGAAACTCGAAGCGGTGACCATTCCGGTGGTGGTTCTGATGGACATTCGCGGCTACAAGCATTTCGTCGTGCTGCAGCGTTCGGACAAGGATTGGGTCTACATCGGTGACCCGGTTCTCGGCCACAAACGCTACAAGCATGATGACTTTGTCAAAGGTTGGAACGGCATTGTCTTTGCCATCGTCGGCCCCGGTTACGACAAGGCCAACGCCTTGCGCAGCCCTCCCGTGCCGCTGACGGCGAAGAATTCACTGGACGGTTTCAACCCGGTCAAAGATGCGGAATTGATGGATTTCGGGTTCATTCAGAGCGACTTCTTTTAATCGCCGAGTCAGAAAATGGGACTGGATGTCCCGGGAGCAGCAGATGAAAACCTCATACTGGCTGGCCGCCGCCTGCCTGGCAGCGGGTGCGTCAGGCTTTGCCCATGCCGGATTCAAACCCATCGAAATCAAGGACCAGGAGCTCGCCGAGCTTCGCGGTCGGTACGTCATGCCGGGGCGGATCATCAGCTTCGGCATTGTCATGAGCAGCACCTGGCGCAACGCCAGCGGCGACCTCATCGGCGCGGCCACCTCGATGCAGGTCCAGGCCGCCACCGTCAAACCGGAGTTCTATGTCTCGACCATCAAGGAGTCGGGCAATGGCAGCACGCCAACGTTGGGAACGGGCACCGTGATCGGTGGCGCGGGCCTCAACAGCACGCAAGGTGTGACGCAAAGCGTGCGCGCCGCAGGCGATGGCAACACCGCGAGCAACAACGTCGCCATCAACGTCAGCGAAGCCAGTCAGGCGCCGGCATTGGTGCCGTCGCAAGGCCAGGCGCTCGTCGCCGGGCAGACCATCACCGGCAGCAACGGCGCCGGCAGCGTCGCAGTGTCGGCCAATGGCGGCGGCGTGCAAATGGCCATTCAGGCGAGCGGCAATCAGGGCACGGCACTGCAACAAGTCGCCCAGGGTGGCCTGCTGCAAAACACTCGCCTGCTGGGCAGTGCCAACGTGGTCAACAACCTCACGCAACTCAACGTCGTACTTAACAATAACGGCAGAAGCGCCGGTGCACTGGACTGCAACCTGACCCAACTCGGGGCCCTACGCAGTATCGGATATTGAACTACGCTGAGTCTCGATCATTGGGCTTAAAGGGACGGCTTATTCATGTATCGATCAGTATCACTGCGTGCCGCAGTGTGTTTGAGTACCCTTCTACCGGCGGCGATGTTGCAAGCAGCTCCCGACGCCGATGTAGAAGCCCTGAAACGGGAACTTCTGGAACTGAAACAACGATACGAAGTACAACAACAAGCCCTGGCAGTCCTCGAACAACGGGTTCGCCAGGTCGAAGAACAGCCCGCCGCCCCACCGCCAAAACGCCTGGCCAAATCGCCATCGGACATGAAAGGCAATCGCGTCGCCACCGGAGCCGCTACCGGCACGGGTGCCGCCGCTGCATCGGGAGGCGCCGCCGGGGGCAGTGGCGCCTCCTACGGGCAGTCGCTGGCCGATGATTCGCAACCGGCGCAAAGCGTTTCCAACCTGTACGACGAAGCCAGCGGCTTTTTCGGTGGCGGCAAATTCAGTTTCGAAACCGGGGTCACCTATTCGCGCTATGACACCCGCCAGTTGATCCTCAACGGCTTCCTCGCGCTGGATTCGATCTTTCTCGGCAACATCAACCTTGACCGGATCAAGGCCGATACCTGGACCCTCGACCTCACCGGCCGCTACAACTTCGATAATCGCTGGCAGTTCGACCTGAACGTGCCGGTGGTATATCGCGAATCGACTTACCAGTCCGGTGGCGGCAATCAGGGCGCGGCCGGGGTGACCACCGAAGAAACCGTGACCAAGGACCCAACCATTGGCGACGTCAACTTCGGCATCGCCTACAAATTCCTCGACGAGTCGGTCAATACGCCGGACGCCGTCGTGACACTGCGCGTCAAGGCACCGACCGGCAAGGACCCGTTCGGCATCAAACTGCGCCAGACCGACGCCAACTCCAACCTGTTCGTGCCCGACACCCTGCCCACCGGCAACGGCGTCTGGTCGATCACCCCCGGCATCTCGCTGGTCAAGACCTTCGACCCTGCGGTGCTGTTCGGCAGCCTGTCGTACACCCACAACCTGGAGGAGTCGTTCGACGACATCAGCTCCACCGTCAATCAGAAAACCCCAGGCAAGGTGCGCATCGGCGACAGCTTCCAGATCGGCGCCGGTATCGCTTTTGCCTTGAACGAGAAGATGAGCATGTCGTTCTCGGTGTCCGACCTGGTGCAGCGCAAGAGCAAGCTGAAACAGGACGGCGGCGACTGGGAATCGGTCATTTCCAGCGACGCCAACGCCGGTTATTTCAATATCGGCATGACCATCGCGGCGACCGACAACCTGACCATCGTGCCCAACCTGTCGCTGGGCATGACCGACGACGCCCCGGACTTTTCCTTCAGTCTGAAATTCCCGTACTACTTCTGAGTCTGCGGCAAACAACAAAGGCCCGTTGCGATCACCTCGCAACGGGCCTTTGTTGTTTACCCGCCCTAGCGGATCTGATGCTTGTGCAACAACCGATAAAACGTCGGCCGCGACACGCCGAGCACTTTGGCTGCAACGCTGAGGTTATCACTGTGCCGGTTCAGGACGTCGCACAGCGCCTGGCGTTCGGCGCGGGTCTTGTAGTCTTCGAGGGTGCCCATGGGCGTGGCGATCGAGTGCTGACTGATCAACCCCAGATCACGCGCCTCGATCTGCCGGCCTTCGGCCAACACCAGTCCACGGCGCACGCGGTTGGCCAGTTCGCGGACATTGCCCGGCCAGTCGTGCTTGCCCATGGCGATCAGCGCGTCTTCGCTGAAACTGCGTGGACGGCGCCCGGTTTCATGACTGTAGAAGTGGGAAAAGTGATTGGCCAGCATCGACAGGTCGCCGTGCCGTTCGCGCAATGGCGCGGTCACCACTTGCAGGACGTTGAGGCGGTAATACAGATCTTCGCGAAAAAGTTTTTTCTCGATCGCGGCTTCGAGGTCGACGTGAGTTGCCGCCAGCACTCGCACATCCACCGGGATCGGCTGGCTGCCGCCGACGCGTTCGATGTGTTTTTCCTGGAGAAAGCGCAACAGATTGGCTTGCAGCTCCAGCGGCAGATCGCCGATCTCATCGAGAAACAGCGTGCCGCCATTCGCCGCTTCGATCCGCCCGACCTTGCGTTGATGCGCGCCGGTAAACGCGCCTTTCTCGTGGCCAAACAATTCCGATTGAATCAGATGCTCAGGGATGGCGCCGCAATTGATCGCCACGAAGGGCTTGCTGTGGCGCTGGGACTGACGGTGCAGCGTGCGCGCAACCAGTTCTTTGCCGGTTCCGCTTTCACCGCGAATCAGAACAGGCGATTCGGTGGGCGCCAGTTTGCTGAGCAACTTGCGCAGTTCGCGAATCGGCTTGCTGTCGCCCAGCAGCTCGTGCTCGGGCTGGTCGACATGAATCGTGCCCTGCCCGCGCAATCGCGCCATGCCGAACGCACGCCCGAGGGTGACCTGCACCCGCGAGACGTCGAACGGCAACGTGTGGAAATCGAAAAACCATTCACAGACGAAGTCGCCGACATTCTGCAGACGCAGGACTTCCTGATTGAGCACGGCGATCCATTCGGTGCCGCTGCGGCTGATCAATTCCTTGACGGCTTCGGGTCGTTCGAGGTGAAACGGCTGTAGTCGCAGCAAGCCGATGTCACAACTGCGCTCGGCGGCGTTCTCCAGCGAACAACTATCAACGTCCCAGCCAACCGCGCGTAATCCGGGCAATAAGCGGTGGCAGTCGTCACACGGATCGACCACCAGTAAACGTCGTAACGCAGGCGCTTCGCTCATGACTGTTCCTTGGCGCCAAATAAAGGAAATGATTGTAAAAACAGTCATTTGGCAGACCCGACTGTAACACTAGCAAGATTTTGACAGCGCCTTGTATCGATTGCTTATAGGCGTCCAGTCAAACCGGTTATAAGAACGTGAGTTGTTAGTCAGCTATCGACTTAGTTGGTTTTTAAAAACTTTCACCAAGCTTTCAAAAGACGGCTTCAAAACAGGATCTGAAAGAAACTTTGAAATTTCTTTGTTTCATGTGTGACCCGTTGCAGGGTTGCGTGCATCAGTACAAGTAACCAGCCGAACGGTAAGCCCAACCGACGGCACATCATTTGATTGGGCACGACAGAGAGAAGACCCCATGACCGCCCCGCTCCGTATCAACGAAGCTCTTCTGATTGCCAACCACGCCTTCAAACCTTTCCACTGCGTGGCCTGGGCGCCGCAAGACGGCAATGGCGAACTGAGCCTGACCGTCGTCGACCGGACCAACTCGCACATCGGCCGCAAACAGATTCCAAGCAGCGCCTACTCCGACCCGGCGCAACTCGAGCAACTGCTGAAGCAGGCTCGCGCTGAACTCAGCGAAGAAGGTTACAGCCTGCAATCGTGGTCAATGCCACACTGAGAAGCAGTTCGTGCAGGTGACTTCGAAGTCATTCACCTCTGCGCTTAGTTGCAACCTTGTAAACTTCCACCTGCTTGTATAACTCTTTTCAAGCCGACCAGGCTTAATTGCTTGGTCGGCTTTCTTTTGGTTCAAAAAGACACTGTTCTGGCACAGTGCGACCGTCCATCCGTTAGTTCTTACAGTTGTACTTCTCTCGGTTCAGGGATTGAATGTTCCGCTCGTGCAGTTACCCATCCGGTTCGCGGTCATGGTCAACTCGCAAGGAGATGCGTGCATGTCCACCCTGAACACTTTTGCCTTGCCGGCGCAACCAACGACCGTCTCACCGTCGTTTACGCCTCGATCCGGGCCACTCGATAAAACCTTTGGCACTCAGGGCGTCGCCCAGGCGTACTTCGCGGGCAGCGTGTCCAGCCTGAGCGAAGACATCGCCCTCGATGCACAGGGCCGAATACTGGTCGCAGCGAAAGTCTGCGATGCGCGCGGCAGCCGATTTGGCCTGGCGCGCATGCTCGCAGACGGCTCCGCAGACCTGACCTTTGGCAAGCATGGCAGCGTAATCGACACCTTCGCCCACGGGTTCGAAGCCACGGGCGGCAAAGTCAGGACGCTGCCGGACGGGCGCATTCTGCTGGCTGGCCTGCATTACGAAAACGCCCAGCGCACCCTGCCCGCGCTGGCCTTGTTCGACGCGGACGGCAAACCAGACTTGTCCTTTGGCGACAACGGCCGTCAGGTGATACGCCTGCCGGGCAATCTGTCCATGGGCAGCCGCGATGCCTGGTTGCCACCGGGCGTGCCGGGGGCGGAAGCCTGCGACGTCGCGGTGCAGGACGACGGACGCATTCTGCTGATCGCCAATCACCATTTCGAACGGGCCGACCATGCCGGCATGCTGATTCGCCTCATGCCCGACGGCAGCCTTGACGATACGTTCAATGGCCGCGGCTTTGTCATGATCCGTCATTTATTGCTCAACACCTGGCTGAGCAGCCTGTTACTGCAAAAGGACGGACGAATCGTCGTGGCCGGCTCCATCGATCTTCCCCAGGAAGGCTTGCTGGCGCGTTACCTGCCCGACGGCCGTCTCGATGAGTGTTTTGCCGTGGACGGTATCATGGCGTTCAAGGCTGAGAACAAAAGTGTTCAGGTCAGTCGCGTACTCGAAGCGCCCGAGGCCTTGCAGTGTTTTGGCAGCGGCCGCGATCCGATCCGCTGCCTGACCTTCAGCCTCCACTCAAACGGCCGACCGGATATTCACCGCCAGGGTGGCCAGCCGCAACTTCTGCAGATCGGCCACAGCGGCTGCCAGTGGAGCACCGCTCAACGTTTGCCCGACGGGCGGATGATCGCGGCAGGTGCGACCATTGGCGGCGTCGAGGCTGATTTCATCCTTGCCCGTTACCTGAGCGACGGTCGCCTCGACCCGGCGTTCGGCGACGGCCATGGCTGGCTCCGTACGCGCCTTGGACGCAGCCTGGACTCGGCCAGTTCACTGGCCGTCCAGTCGGATGGCGGGATTCTGGTGGGTGGGTTTTCGCTGGATGGAAATTATCGGGCGGTGGTTGTGCGATATCTCGACCACTGAAAATATTGGCTGTACTTGATCTTCCCGAACGTATCCGGCAACTTGCGCGCTTCTATAAAAAAGGAGCAGCCGATGTCCGGTTCGATGACCCAGGCGTTCGCGCAAAACTTTCTCGGGCATTCGCCACGCTGGTACAAGGCGACCATCGTTGGCTTCCTGATCCTCAATGCTGTGGTGCTGTTCAGCATCGGCCCGGTGGCGGCCGGCTGGTTGTTGGTGATCGAGTTCATCTTCACCCTCGCCATGGCGCTCAAGTGTTACCCGTTGATGCCCGGCGGCTTGCTGCTGGTTGAAGCGCTGCTGCTGAAGATGACCACGCCGCAGGCGCTCTACGATGAATTGGTGCATAACTTTCCGGTGATCCTGCTGCTGATGTTCATGGTCGCAGGCATTTACTTCATGAAAGACCTGCTGCTGTTTCTGTTTTCGCGGCTGCTGCTGGGTGTACGTTCAAAAGCCGTGCTGGCGTTGATGTTCTGCTTTCTTTCAGCATTCCTCTCGGCGTTTCTTGATGCGCTGACCGTAACGGCGGTGATCATCAGCGCCGGTGTAGGCTTCTATTCGGTCTATCACCGCGTCGCGTCCGGCAACGATCCGCGCCAGGACAGTGAATTCGCTGACGATGCCAACCTGCCGAAATTGCACCACGACGATCTTGAGCAGTTCCGCGCGTTTCTGCGCAGCCTGTTGATGCACGGTGCGGTGGGTACGGCGCTGGGCGGTGTCTGCACGCTGGTGGGCGAGCCGCAGAACCTGTTGATCGGCCATGAAATGGGCTGGCACTTCGGCGAGTTCTTTACCAAGGTTGCCCCGGTTTCGCTGCCAGTGCTGGCGGCCGGTCTGGTGACATGCGTGTTGCTGGAGAAGCTGCGCTGGTTCGGCTACGGCACGTTGCTGCCGGATAACGTGCGTGGCGTTCTGGCTAACTACGCCGCCGAAGACAACGCTGAACGCACGCCCCGCCAACGTGCGGCACTGCTGGTGCAAGGTGCTGCGGCATTGATTCTGATCGCCTGCCTGGCCATGCACGTCGCTGAAGTCGGCCTGATCGGTTTGATGGTGATCGTGCTGATCACCGCGTTTACCGGCATCACCGACGAGCATCGTCTGGGCAGCGCGTTCAAGGAAGCCATGCCGTTCACCGCGTTGCTGGTGGTATTTTTCGCGGTAGTGGCGGTGATTCATGACCAGCAGCTGTTTGCGCCGTTGATTCAATGGGTGCTGGCGCTGCCGGTCGAGCAGCAACCGGGCATGTTGTTTATTGCCAATGGTCTGCTGTCGGCGATCAGTGACAACGTGTTTGTCGCAACGATTTACATCACCGAAGTGAAGCAGGCATTCCTTGCCGGGCACATGAGCCGCGAGCACTTCGAAACGCTGGCGATCGCCATCAACACCGGGACCAACCTGCCGAGTGTGGCAACGCCGAACGGCCAGGCGGCGTTTCTGTTCCTGCTGACCTCGGCGATTGCACCGCTGGTGCGCCTGTCGTACGGGCGGATGGTGTGGATGGCGGTGCCGTACACCGTGGTGATGGGAGGGTTGGGCTGGTATGCGGTGAGCTACTGGCTCTGATCTTCACCGTATAAGTCTTCTGGGAGTCAACCTGCTGGCTCCCAGACTGACTGTCAAAACGAAGAACCCTGTGGGAGCCAGCCTGCTGGCGATTGCGGTGTATCAGGCAACGAATATGCTGAATGACACACCGCAATCGCCAGCAGGCTGGCTCCCACATTGGCTTTTCGGTGAATTCAGCGAGGGAGAATGTACTTCTCGATCGCCTGAGCCACACCGTCTTCGGTGTTGGCCGCCGTAACCACGTCGGCCTGACGCTTCACCGCTTCCTCCGCCTGGCCCATGGCAATCGACAACCCTGCACACTTGAACATCGCCGGATCATTGCCGCCATCGCCGATTGCCGCCGTTTGTTCCAGCGGCACGCCAAGATATTCGGCAATGGTCGTCAGTGCCGTGCCTTTGTTGGCTTCCAGCGCGGTAACGTCCAGGTATACCGGTTGCGAACGCGACACCTGGGCCATGCCATTGACCTTGGGCAGCAACTGCGCCTCAAGCTCGATCAAAAACTCAGTGTTGTTGCTGGTGGCGACGATCTTGTCGATCCTTTCCAGATACGGCTCGAAGCTCTCCACGACCACCGGCGGATAGCCGAGGCCGTGCTGCTCGCGCGGGACCATCGGCCCGTGCGGATCCTTGAGCAGCCAGTCGCCGCCGCTGAACACCCAGACTTCGACGTCCGGCTGATCGGCAAACAGTGCCAGTGCGATAAGCGCTGTGGTCGCCGGCAAATAATGCGCAGCCAACAAGGTGCCGTCCGGCTTGACGATAGTCCCGCCGTTGAACGCCGCTGTCGGCAGATCCACGCCCAAGGCTTCGATCTGCTGCAACATGGCTCGGGGCGGGCGGCCAGTGGCGAGGCTGAACAGCACGCCCGCCTCACGCAGCGACCGCACCGCGTCAATGGTGCGCTGGCTCAGCGTGTGATCAGGTAACAGCAGCGTGCCGTCCATGTCGCTGAGCAAAAAACGGATGGGTTGTTTCGGCACGTCACTCATCCGAGGCCATGCCAGACGCGACCATCGCGAGTCAGTAGTTCTTCAGCCGCCTGCGGGCCGTCATCACCGGCGGCGTAATGCTGCACGCTGGCATCCTGCTGCCAGGCATCGAGGAACGGTTGCACGGCGCGCCAGCCGTTTTCGATGTTGTCGGCGCGCTGGAACAGCGTTTGATCGCCGGTCAGGCAGTCGTAGATCAGGGTTTCGTAACCGGTCGAGGCCTGCATCTCGAAGAAATCCTTGTAGGCAAAACCCAGCTCGATGTTGGCCATGTTCAGCGCCGGCCCCGGCCGCTTGGCCAGCAGGTCGAACCACATGCCTTCGTTAGGCTGGATCTGGATGCGCAGGTAGGTCGGTTGCAACTCATCGACTTCGGTGTCGCGGAACTGCGCATACGGTGCCGGTTTGAAACAGATGACAATCTCGGTGTCGCGCACGCTCATGCGCTTGCCGGTGCGCAGGTAAAACGGCACGCCGACCCAACGCCAGTTGTCGATCATCACCTTCAGCGCCACGTAGGTTTCCGTGGTGCTGTCCGGCGAAACGTTGGGCTCCTCGCGGTAGGCGCTCAACAGTTTGCCGTCGATCGCGCCGGCGCTGTACTGGCCGCGCACCGAATTGGCCCGAGCCTCCTCGACCGACCAGGGACGAATCGCGCCCACCACCTTGGCCTTCTCGCCGCGCACCGCGTCGGCGCCGAACGCGGCCGGCGGCTCCATGGCAACCATCGCCAGCAACTGGAACAGGTGATTGGGCACCATGTCGCGCAATGCACCGGTGTGTTCGTAAAAACTGCCACGGGTTTCGACACCGACGGTTTCGGCGGCGGTGATCTGCACGTGGTCGATGTAGTGATTGTTCCAGAACGCTTCGAACAGGCTGTTGGAGAACCGGCTGACCAGAATGTTCTGCACGGTCTCCTTGCCCAGGTAATGGTCGATCCGATAGATCTGCTTCTCGGACATCACCTTGAGCAAGCAGGCGTTGAGCGCTTCGGCGGTTTGCAGATCGGAGCCGAACGGCTTCTCGATCACCACCCTTCTGAATGCCTCGGGGGTTTCTTCGAGCAGTTTCGCAGCGCCGAGGCGGCGCACGACTTCGCTGAAGAAACGCGGCGCGGTGGCCAGATAGAACACCGCATTGCCGGTGCCGCTGTCGGCGATTTTCGCCGCCAGTGCTGAATAGGTGCTGTCGTCCAGAAAGTCGCCCTGGACGTAGCTGATACCTTTGGCGAGCTTGGCCCACAAGGCCGGATCAAGCATCTGACCGCCCTTGCCGACCTTGGCCGCCGCTTCACTGCGAATGAAGTCTTCGAGCTTTTGCGCGAAGGCCTCATCGGTAATTGCGTTGTGGTCAACGCCGACGATCCGCAGATTGTCGTCAAGCAAGCCGTCGCGACTGAGGTTGTACAGCGCCGGCATCAGCAAGCGCTTGACCAGGTCGCCGTGGGCACCGAACAGAAACAGCGTGGTCGGTGGTGCGGGTTCTGCCTTGGACTTTCTGCGGATCGTTTGGGTCATTTCTTCGGTGTCTCCACGTGGCCGCCGAAGCCGAAGCGCTGCGCGGAGAGGATCTTGTCGCCGAACGTGCCCTGACCGCGCGAACGGTAACGCGAGAACAGCGAGTTAGACAGCACCGGTACCGGCACCGCTTGTTCCATGGCTGCCTCGATGGTCCATTGGCCTTCGCCGCTGTCCGCCACGGAACCGGAGAAACCGTCGAGTTTCGGGTCGCTGGCCAGCGCATCGGCAGTCAGGTCGAGCAACCACGACGACACCACGCTGCCGCGGCGCCAGACTTCGGCAATGTCGGCCACGTTCAGATCGAAACGCTGATCTTCCGGCAGGCGCTCACTGGATTTGGTCTTGAGAATGTCGAAGCCTTCAGCAAAGGCCGCCATCATGCCGTACTCGATACCGTTGTGAATCATCTTCACGAAGTGCCCGGCACCGGCAGGGCCGGCATGGATGTAACCATGCTCGGCGCGCGGATCGTCAGACTTGCGGTCCCTGGTGCGCGGGATGTCACCCATGCCCGGCGCCAGTGCAGCGAACAACGGGTCGAGGCGCTGCACGGTTTCGGCATCGCCGCCGATCATCATGCAATAACCACGCTCCAGGCCCCAGACGCCGCCGGAGGTGCCGACGTCGATATAGTGCAAGCCCTTCTCGGCCAGGGTCCTGGCCCGGCGAATGTCATCCTTATAGTTGGTGTTGCCGCCGTCGATGATGGTATCGCCGGCTTCGAGCAGATCGCTCAGGGTGTTGACGGTGTCTTCGGTCGGTGCACCGGCCGGCAGCATGACCCAGACCGCACGCGGCCTGGCCAGCCCGGCAACCAGTGCCGGCAGATCGGCAACGCCAGTGGAGCCCTCGGCGACCAGGTTATCGATGAAAGCGGTATTGCGGTCGTAAACAACGGTGGTGTGACCGTTGAGCATCAGACGTCGCGCAATATTGCCGCCCATGCGGCCCAGTCCAATAATCCCGAGTTGCATGTGCTGATGCTCCTTACTACAAATAAATATGTGTCATTGGTTATAGCCCAACGCGACTGATGGAGGTTAGTCCAGAGCGTTGCGATGAAGTTTCCGGGCATTGTGCCCGATCCAGACTGATAACGCCGCAAATCGCGCCGAAGACACACCGACCATGAAAAATAAAAAAGTTCCATAAATGGGCAAAAGAAATCAAAATTGGCGCCGATAGTAAGTCACCACCTCAGATCAGGGGTGGCTTACAGTTGATGCACGCCATTTGCGAGGTGAGCAATGGGCACAGTACACACAGCAATGCCGCCACAAACCCTGTACGTCACGATCCGTCGTGATGAGTTGCGTCAGTTGAAGGACGAACGCGACCAGTTGAAGCAAGAGCTGGCGCAGCTGCGCCTGTTGACCCAGGGCTCGCAGCCGCAACCCTTCCCGGTCGTTCAGCGTCACCCCCACGCCTGATCCCCGCCTGATTCGGGAACGGCAGCCGCGGTTCCCGACATGATGCCCCAGCCCCTTAGCGGGCTAAACGCGCGTCAAATAACAAACTTTTCACATCAGTCTGGTGATACTGCGCCGCATTCTGGCCGTACCTGCGCGTACGGCCTCCGTTCGTCGGTTTCACGGATGTCCCGGCGGTGGTTGTAACCAGAGCTGGAGCGCCGAATGGCATTGTTCAAACGCAGCAAAACGACTGCGACAGGTTTTGATTGGGCCGGACTTCTCTGGCTGTTCGTATTCTTCTGGTACTTCTCGGGTATCACCCAACTGCTGATTCAACTGACCGGCACCTCGGGCTTCACCGGGTTCCGTCAGGCCTTTGTCATGAGCGCGATCTGGCTGGCGCCGATGCTGCTGTTTCCCAAGCGCACCAAATTGCTCGCGGCGATCATCGGTGTGGTGCTGTGGGCCTGCTCGATGGCCAGCCTTGGCTATTTCTTCATTTACGAGCAGGAATTCTCGCAAAGCGTCATCTTCATCATGTTCGAGTCGAACGTGTCCGAAGCCGGCGAATACATGACGCAGTACTTCGCTTGGTGGATGGTGCCGGCGTTCCTGGCGCATACCGCGTTTGCCTATTTCCTGTGGACCCGTCTGCGCCCGGTGTACATGCCGCGTGGCCGCGCCTTCGTCGCAGCCATGGCGATCCTGATTGCCGTGATCGGTTACCCGCTGGTCAAACAGACCTTGCGCATGGGGACTTTTGAACAAGGCTTCGAAAAATTCGAAACCCGCATCGAGCCGGCCGTGCCGTGGCAGATGGTGGTGGCGTATCACCGTTATCAGGAAACCCTCGCCGACATGCAGGGCATGCTGCACAACGTCAGCAAGATCCCACCGTTGAAAAACCTGAAGGATGCCTCGGGCGATCAGCCCAAGACCCTGGTGCTGGTGATCGGCGAATCGACCAACCGTCAACGCATGAGCCTCTACGGCTATCCGCGCAACACCACCCCAGAGCTGGACAAGCTCAAGGATCAACTGGCGGTGTTCGACAACGTCGTCACCCCGCGCCCGTACACCATCGAGGCGTTGCAGCAGGTGTTGACCTTCGCTGACGAACTGCATCCGGATCTGTACCTGTCGACGCCCTCGCTGGTCAGCGTGATGAAACAGGCCGGCTACAAGACGTTCTGGATCACCAACCAGCAAACCATGACCAAGCGCAACACCATGCTCACGACCTTTTCCGAACAGGCCGACGAGCAGGTGTACCTCAACAACAACCGTAACCAGAACGCCGCGCAATACGATGGCGACGTGATCGAGCCGTTCAACAAGGCCCTGGCCGATGCCGCACCACGCAAGCTGATCGTCGTGCATTTGCTCGGCACACACATGAGCTACCAGTACCGTTATCCGCCGACCTTCGACAAGTTCAAGGATCGCGACGGCGTGCCGGCCGGTGTGCGTGACGACCAGGTGCCTACCTACAACAGTTACGACAACGCAGTGCTGTACAACGACTTCGTCGTCTCGAGCCTGATCAAGGACTACGCCAAATCCGATCCGAACGGCTTTTTGCTGTACCTCTCCGACCACGGCGAAGACGTGTTCGACTCGGTCGGCCACAAGACCCTCGGTCGTAACGAAAACAAACCGACCGCGCCGATGTACACCATCCCGTTCATGGCGTGGGCCTCGCCGAAGTGGAAGGAAAACCACGACTGGAACTTTGCCGGCGACCTTGACCGCCCTTACAGCAGCTCGCATCTGATCCACACCTGGGCCGACATGGCCGGGTTGAGCTTTGACGAACTCGACCGCAGCAAGAGCCTGGTCAGCGACAGCTTCAAGGAACGGCCGTTGTTGATCGGCGACCCGTACCAGACCGCGCAACGGGCGTTGATCGACTTCAGTCTGATGAAGCCGAAAAAGCCCGATGCGAATGTTGCGCAAGCGACCGAGCAATAAAACGAAGGGGCCTCAGCGGCCCCTTTTTTTCGTCCCCGAAACATCTACAAATAACAATATTTCTCGTTTGAGCCTAAATCCCCGCCCCACCCTTCGTCTTTGAACCAACGGAATTTTCCCTTCGAAGACAAGGAGTCGGCTGCGATGTTCGCGCCCATTACCCGTTCCATGACCCTCACGCTCGGCCTTTGCGGCGCGGCGATCAGCCCTGATCTGCTGGCGCAAAACCAGGCTGAAGAGCAACCTTCGCCGGCCGGTTCGGCGCTTGAACTGGCGGCGACCAGCGTCACCGCTCAAGGCCTGGGCACCACCACCGAAAACACCGAGTCCTATACCACCGGCGCGATGAGCACCGCGACGCGGTTGAACCTGTCGATCAAGGAAACCCCGCAATCGGTGTCGGTGATTACTCGCCAGCAAATGGATGATTTCAAACTCGGTACGTTGTCCGAGGCCATGCGCCAGACCACCGGCGTGGTGGTGCAGCACCTGGATTGGGACCGGGTCAGTTATTCTTCGCGCGGCTATGCGATCAATAATTTCCAGATTGACGGGATGCTCAATACCTTCGATCGCATGAAGTCTGATTCGGACACCATCATCTACGACCGCATCGAAGTGGTTCGCGGGGCCACGGGGCTGACCACCGGGGCCGGCGATCCATCGGCGACGATCAACATGGTGCGCAAGCGCCCGACCGCGCAATGGCAGGCGCTGGCCGGGATCAGTGGCGGCAGCTATGACAATTATTACAGCTACGTCGATGTCGGCGGCCCGCTGGCGTTTGACGGTCGCTTGCGTGGGCGCAGCGTGCTGGCCTATCGCGACAATCAATCGATCAAGGACAAATACGCGCTGCAACGCGAGGTTGGCTATGGCGTGCTCGAAGCAGACCTGACAGATTCAACTGTACTCGCGGTGGGTTACGACTATCAGAACAAGCACGTGCAAGGCTCGTCCTGGGGCACGGTGCCGTATTGGAATGCCGATGGCAGCAAGGCCGGATTGGGTCGCTCGACCAACATGGCGACGTCGTGGAGTTCCTGGCCGCTGCAAGACAAAACCGCCTTCGCCACCCTCGATCAACAACTGGCGGGCGGCTGGCATCTGAAAGCGGCTTACACCCATCGCCAAAGCGATACCGACGGCAAGGTGTATTTCGGCGGCGCGGGTTTCCCTGCGGCCGACCGCAGCGGCATGCTCGCTTACACCTCGCACATGATCGGCACGCAAAAAATGCAGGCCTATGACTTCAACGTGTCAGGCCCCTACGCCTTGTTCGGCCGCGAACACGAAATGATGTTCGGCTACGGCGAGGCCGAGCGGCGTTCGAATTCCCCCTACACCATCGCTGGCGCACGTCCCGACGATTACGGGACCATCCGCGACTGGAAGTACATGGGCAACATCGGCAAGTTCAGCGACACCGTCACTGATCTCACTGGATCCAAGGACGACACGCGGCAAAAAGCTGGCTACATCGCCACACGCTTGAGCCTCACTGATGATCTGCACGCCGTGCTGGGCAGCCGCTACGGCAGTTGGCAAGCATCGAGCACCAGTAACAGTTACGACGCCGACCGCCAACTGACCAAGGTCGATTACACCAGCCAAAAACAGAACGATATCTGGACGCCTTATGCCGGACTGCTCTACGACCTGACCCCGCAATACACGGCCTACGTGAGTTACACCGACATATTCAAACCCCAGGGTAATCGCGACAAGAATCGCCAGTACATCGACCCGGTGGTCGGCAAGAATTACGAACTGGGCCTCAAGGGCAGTTTGCTCGACGAGCGTCTGAACGTTGCCACAGCGTTGTTCTGGAGCAAGCAGGACAACGTCGCCGAGGTGGACAACACCGCACCGCCCGATCCGGTGACGCGTGAGCAGTTCTACAAATCCGGCGGCAAGGGCAACAAGGTCAACGGTTTTGAAGCAGAAGTCTCTGGTGAGATCCTGCGCGGCTGGAACATGACGGCCGGTTACACCTATACCCATTCAGTCAACGGCAGCAGTGAGCGCAGCAACACCAGTGAGCCGATGAATCTGCTGCGCGTGTCGACGGCGTATCGCCTGCCGGGTGAATGGCAGGCGCTGACTGTCGGGGGCGCGGTGAATTGGCAGAGCGATGTATACGGCACTTCGACCCGGCCGGTCGGGGATGACCAGGAAACGGCGCGGATCAAACAGAGCGCCTACACCGTGGTGAATCTGATGTCGCGTTACGAGTTTGATCGGCACCTGTCGGCGTCGCTGAACGTCAACAACCTGTTCGACAAGAAGTATTACGACAACGTCGGTTTCTACAACGGTGTTTATTGGGGCGATCCGCGTACGCTGACCGTCAGTCTTGACTGGAAGCTCTGACCCGCTCCCCCTGATCGTTCCCACGCGGGAGCGTGGGAACGATCAGGCTCTAGCGCTGCGTGCATTCAGCGCTCTGCAACATGCTGCAAAACTCACCCTGAGCGGGCGTTAACCCCGGGTTAATTCACACGATAGAGACTCCTCTCGAGTTTTGCTTCATGGATGAAACGGCTCCCACTTGTTCAGTAGGAGGCACCATGAAAATCTCTATCCTCATCCTTGCCGGGCTGTTTGCCCTGGGTTCTGCCAGCGTCTTCGCCGAGGGCGGCGCTGAGCGCATGCGCTATTACTACGACAACTTCCCGGTTCACCAAAGCCAGAGCGCGCAACACAGCGACGCCAGCGCGAAAGAAATTCGCGTTCCCGCCGACCAGACCGCGCAAGTGACCGAGTCTTACCGCGACCGGGATTGACCGAGCAACCGATGGACCTTCCGCGGCTCCGCTCTGGCCCGGGAGATGACAGTTGAGGCGCCCTTTTGGGGCGCCTTTTTTTGGTTGGGTGGTTGCTTGTTCGGCTTGGGATTTGTGGTGAATTCGCCCCTCACCCCAGCCCTCTCCCGAGGGAGAGGGAGCCGATCTTCACGATCTTCAGAACCTGAGTTCGGCTCGGTACTTGATGTCGACGTAGCTCTTGCGATCACCTCGATCAGTCCCCTCTCCCTCCGGGAGAGGGTTAGGGTGAGGGGCTTTTCAGGCCTGCAAATTCTTGATCCAGAACAACATCCGCCCATGATCCGGATCAAACATCCCCGGCGCGAAGCCGAACTTGCGGTACGACTGCTGCGCGATGTCATTGCCTTCCAGTACTTCCAGGGTAATTTTGCAGCAGCCGCGCTGGCGCGAGATTTCTTCGACTTTCTGCAGCATTTTCTGACTCAGGCTCAAGCCGCGGAACTGGCTCACGACTACCACGTCGTGGACATTGACCAGCGGTTTGCAGGCGAAGGTCGAGAAGCCTTCGAAGCAGTTGACCAGCCCCGCCGGTTCGCCGCCAACGAAGGCCAGTACGCTGAAGGCGTGTGGGCGGCGGGCGAGTTCTTCGGGCAGTCGGCGCAGCAGGTCCGGGTCGAGCGAGTGACCGCCGCCCATGGGGTCTTCTGCGTAGTGGTTGAGCACAAGGCCGATGGCTTCGGCATGCGTTGGGTTGGTGTAGCTGGCCTGAAGTACCAGAATTTCTGCGGAATCCATTTCCTTCCCCGAACAGACAAAAGCCCCGGCACGCAAGGTACGCGCTGATAGGCTGCCTGACCTTAACGCGGCCACATACCGGTGAGCAACCGACAAATCCTCAGGATCAGGCGTGGCCCCAGATCAATTCCTCGGTCCAGCCGAGTTCGGCGAAGTCTGCAGCACGCAACGCGCTTTCGCCGGCGCAGAAGAATTCGTCCAGTTGCGGCGGTTCCACCGACGTATCGCTGAGCATCGCGTGCACCTGGCCGCGGTGATGGATCTGATGTTCGAACAGATGCGACAGCAAGCGCAGGCGGCTGTCGTGCTGGGGCGTGTCGCGGGCAATGGTGACGATGCGGTTCAGCTCGGCATCGCGCAGTTGCTCGCAGTAGGCGATCAGCCGACGGTCGACGTGAGCCTGTTCTTCACGCAGTTGAACGGTGTCAGTGAACGGCTCGTCGGCATTGAAAAAAACATGACAGTCAGGATGCGGTTCAGCCCCGCGCAATTCGCGCTCCAGCGCATCGACGTAAAACCAGTCGCACGTCAGGATGTGGTTCAGCGTCAGGCGAATATTCGGAAAAAAATTCACCCGCGGCGCCGCAAGATCCGCCGCGCCGAGTTGGCTCCAGGCCTTGGCCAGACGATGATTGGCCCAGGCATTCTGATAAGCCATGGTCAACAAATGATGGGACAACGGTTGGCTCATGTCGGCGCCCTCTTTCTTTCAAGTTTCGGCAAAGCGCTGCAGCTGCATTTCCTGCAAACGACTCAGGGTGCGGCGGAACGGGAACTCCAGGTAACCCTCGGTGTAAAGCGCGTCCATCGGCACTTCGGCCTCGATGTACAGCGGCACTCTGCGGTCGTAGCACTCGTCGACCAATGCAATGAACCGCCGCACGCCGTCGTCGTGTACGGACAACTGCGGCAGCTCTCGATCACCCGCCACTACGCGCTCGGCGCCGTCTTCCGTGCCACGGGCAATGCGCCCTTCGCGTTTGCGCGCGCTGAGGTTCGGCACCTCGCTCAACAGAATAGCCCGATAGCGATCGCACAGCGCGATGAAGTCCATGGCGGCGAACGGCTGCTCGCACAGGTCGGCGTAACGACACCACAACACCGATTCACTGGCCCGCACCACGTTCAATTGGCGATGACCGACTGACACCGGTTCGGCGGTGGCCGGCTCACCGGCGGCCAGCGCCTGGAAGACATCCTCCAGCGCTCTAAGCGATGACGCGGCCACAAAGTAACGTTGCAGACCCGCCCCCGGATGCAGGCGATGATCCTCGGCGCCGTTCACCGCAACCACCCGCATATGCGCCTTGATCGCGGCAATCGCCGGGACGAAACGGTCTCGGTTGAAACCATCGGCGTAGAGATCGTCCGGCGGCAGGTTGGACGTGCAGACAATCACCACGCCCTCATCGAACATCACTTGAAACAGCCGCCCGAGAATGATCGCGTCGCCGATGTCGTTGACGAACAACTCATCGAAACACAGTACTTTGACTTCTGTAGCCAGCTCCTTGGCCAGCGCCCGCAGCGGATCGGCAATCCCGGTCAACTGGAACGAGCGCTGATGCACCCAGCCCATGAAGTGATGAAAATGCTGCCGGCGCGCCGGCACCCGCAGGCTTTGGTGGAACTGGTCCATGAGCCAGGTCTTGCCGCGCCCGACCGGGCCCCACAGATAAACGCCGGTAACCGAACGGGCACCGGCATGCAGCGCTTCGTGACATTTTTGCAGGGCCCAGACCGCGTGTTCCTGGGCTTCATCCTGGACGAAGCCGTTGTATTGAACGGCGTGTTGCCAGGCGCTGAGGGGGGAGTCGAAAGTCATGCGCGGCAGTATGCCACGATGGCTACAGGGAAATATCCAACCGGGCTATTTTCCCCTGTTCGTTCAATCGGAACGTGTAACGCAGCTGTGCCGGGCTGCCAGGGAACGTGCCGGAGATCAGTCCCTGCACCAGCACTTTTCCGGTGCGCTGCTGCACGTCGAGCACTTCAACACGAGGTTGGTAGCGTTGCCCGGTGTCGTGCATCCATTGGGCGATGGCTTGCGGGCCGACCTGATGCAGGCCTTCATCGAACACGTTGGCATCCTCGGCGAAAAAACTGGCGACCTGCGACGTGTCGCGTGCGTTGGCCGCATCGATATACGCAGCAATCGCCGGGGCCAGTGTTGAGGCGGGATGGGACATGGTGGCAGCTCCTTGTTGTGTGGTTCTGCGACCATCCTAAAACAGCGTTGTGTCAGTTTTTGTCAGGAGTGAAACGGCCGTCCTCGTCCAGTTGCATCTGTTCGCGCCAGATACGCAGCAGGTCGCTGCGCCGGCCCGGATAAGCCTCGCCCTGTGGATTTGCAGCGCTGATCCGGTCAGTCCGAAATGTGCGATAGGCACCGCGTAACTCACACCACGCGACAATGATCCGCACCTCATTGAGAAAACCCAGCGCCAAGGGCCAGATCAGCCGCTGAGTCGGCACCTGCTGCGCGTCGGCGTAATCGATGTGCAGTTTGGCCTGGTCGCGGATCGCGTGGCGAAACACGTTCAACGGCACGGCGTTCTGCGGGAAACCGTAGCCCGGCGGCCCCGGCATCACTGTTGGATTGCGCAGTGCCTCCTGAGCCTGCGGATCGAGCACGGCGGCGATCTTGGCCAAGGCATCCGCCGCCGCTTTGCTCAATGTTTCATCGCCACGCTGATCGACGTAGCGCAAACCGAGAACGATGGCTTCGGTCTCGTCGGCATTGAGCATCAGCGGTGGCAGGAACAGGCCGTTGCGCAGCACATAGCCGATCCCCGCCTCGCCCTGAATTGGCGCGCCGAGGGCCGTCAACTCGGCGATGTCGCGGTAGAGCGTGCGCTCGGACACCTGCAGCTCGGCGGCCAGGGAGGCGGCAGTCACCGGGCGTTTCTTGCCGCGCAGCACTTGCAGCAGGGTCAACAGTCGGGTGGTACGCGACACGATGGGCAGGCTCCGCCGGAAAGACTTCGGAGATTAGCAGAGGTTGGAGTCAGAAAATGGCAGGAGCTTGAGGCGCAGCAAGATCGTTTCCACGCTCCGGCGTGGGAACGTCTCTACGGCGCTCCGCGTTTGGTTCTGTAGGGACGCGGAGCGTCCCGGGCTGCATTCCCACGCAGGAGCGTGGGAACGATCACGCCCGCAAAAGCTGACCTTTCGGGCAGTTATTGCTCGTTGCCCTCGCCGCTCGCTTACGGCATCCTGCGCCTCCATTTTCTGACCCGGCCTCGCCTCGCAGCGCGCAAAACACCATGACCGCCTCTGAAAACGCCCCGCGCAACAACGACCTGATCTACGGCCTCAACGACCGCCCGCACCTGACCGCCACCGTGTTTGCCGCGCTGCAACATGTATTGGCGAGCTTCGTCGGGATCATCACGCCTACCCTGATCATGGGCGGCGCCCTTGGCCTGCAAAGTGAAATCCCTTATCTGATCAGCATGGCGCTGTTCGTTTCCGGGCTCGGCACGTTCGTCCAGGCCAAGCGCTTCGGCCCGGTCGGTTCCGGCCTGCTGTGTCTGCAAGGTACGAGTTTTTCCTTTATCAGCGTGATTCTTAGCGCCGGGTTCATGGTCAAGGCGCGCGGTGGCGGCACCGATGAAATCCTCTCGACGATCTTCGGTGTGTGCTTTTTCGCTGCGTTCATTGAGGTCGTGCTGAGCCAGTTCATCGGCAAATTGCGCATGCTGATCACCCCGGTGGTCACCGGCACGATCATCACCTTGATGGGCCTGTCGCTGATCAAAGTGGCGATGACCGATATTGCCGGCGGCTTTGGCGCAGCCGACCTGGGCGCGGCCAGCCATGTGTTTCTGGCGGCGCTGGTGATCGGCACCATTGTCGTGCTGAACCGGGTCGACGTACCGTTCCTGCGCCTGGGCGCGATCGTCATCGGCCTGACCCTCGGCTACGTCGTCGCCTGGCTGATGGGCACGGTGGATTTCACCACGATGCCGGCCGTGCCGCTGGTCAGTGTGCCGGTGCCGTTCAAGTACGGCTTCAATTTCGACTGGGTGGCGTTCGTGCCGGTGGCGGTGATTTTCCTCGTTTCGCCACTGGAGGCGGCCGGCGATCTGACTGCCAACTCGATGATCTCGCGGCAACCGGTCAAGGGGCCGCTGTACATTCGCCGGATCAAATCCGGCCTGCTTGCTGACGGCCTCAACTCGGCCATGGCTGCGGTGTTCAACAGCATGCCGATGGTCACCTTCGCGCAGAATAACGGAGTCATTCAGCTCACTGGCGTGGCCAGCCGCTACGTTGCGTTTTTCATTGCCGGATTGCTGGTGATTCTCGGGCTGTTCCCGATGATCGGCGCGGTGCTGCAATTAATGCCGAAACCGGTGCTCGGCGGTGCCGAACTGGTGATGTTCGGCACCGTTGCCGTGGCCGGGATCAAGATTCTCGCCGAAGCCGGTCTGCATCGGCGCAATATGCTGATTGTGGCGATTTCGCTGGGCATGGGCCTGGGCATCGCGGCGGTCCCGGAAGTACTGCGCGAACTGCCACAGGCGCTGCGCAATATCTTCGAATCGCCAATCACCGTCGGCGCGTTGTGCGCGATCGTGCTGAATATCTTCCTGCCGGAGGAATTCATCGAACTGGAAGAAGACGACTTCGACCCCGAAGCTTCTATTCTTCAGGTCATGGAAAACCCCGACGTGCCAGCCAAAGCTGAACCTGGCCCAACGGCGACTGTCGCACAAGAGAACCGCTGACGTCCGGCCTCGAAAAAAGGGCTGAACCGACAGGCCGGTTCAGCCCTTTTTTTCGAGAGACCGTTTATGCGCCGTCTTCACGCCCTGATTCTGTCGTTGCTGCTGTTATCCCTGAGCGCCTGTGCACTGTTCCCCAATCGAGATCCGGTCAATATCAACGTGGTCGGTCTCGAACCGTTGCCGAGCCAGGATCTGGAAGTACGCTTCGCGATCAAACTGCGCGTACAGAATCCCAACGAAACCGCCATCGACTACAACGGCATCGCCCTCGATCTGGACGTCAACGGTCATTCGCTGGCCTCCGGCGTAAGCGATCAAAGCGGCTCGATCCCGCGCTTTTCCGAAACCATCGTCAGCGTACCGGTGAGCATTTCCGCATTTTCGGTCCTGCGCCAGACCCTGGGCCTGAGCCAGACCCAAACCCTCGATAACCTGCCTTACGTCCTGCGCGGCAAACTGGCCGGAGGTCTGTTCGGCACGATGCGCTTTGTCGACAGCGGCACGTTGAGTTTGCCCAGGGCGAGTGCCGCTACGTGGTAACGAACGCCTCGCTCCCACAGGGTTTGGGTTAGCCGGCAGTCAATGGTTGAAACGCACTCCAGGCTTGGCGCGTTCATCGACGGATAATTCGAACACATCCGGCCGCGCATAATGGCCGACCACGTCGTAGTCGTAACGCGCGCGCACCAGTTCGTCGGTGTCGATTTCAGCCGTGAGCAGGCCCGCTTCGCCGCGTAACGGTCCTGCCAGCACGTCACCCATCGGCCCGACAATCACGCTGCCGCCGGCAATCAGCGGGCGGTCTGCCGGCCAGTTGGCAATGTCAACGCCCAGTTCGTTCGGCGAGGCCTGGACCTGGCAGGCGCTGACCACAAAGCATCGGCCTTCATGGGCAATGTGGCGCATGCTCACTTGCCACATTTCGCGCTCATCGACCGTTGGTGCGCACCAGACCTCGATGCCTTTGGCGTACATCGCCGTGCGCAGCAGCGGCATCATGTTTTCCCAGCACACTACCGCGCCAAGCTGGCCGACCTGGGTGTCGAAAACTGGCAAGGTCGAGCCGTCGCCCTTGCCCCAGATCAGCCGTTCAGTGCCGGTGGGCATGAGTTTGCGGTGTTTACCGACCAGCCCGGCCTGCGGGTCAAAATACAGGACGGTGCAATACAGGGTGCTGCCAGCGCGTTCGATCACGCCGATCACCAGATTGGCCCCGGTGCGCGCCGACAGCCCGGCGAGGGCCTCGGTTTCTGCGCCCGGTACGTCAATCGCGTTGGCGAAGTAGCGGGCGTAGGCTTCGCGGCCCTCGGGCAGGCGATAGCCCAGCTGCGTGCCGAAGCCTTCACCTTTCGGGTAACCGCCGAGCAACGCTTCGGGCATGACCACCAGCGCCGCGCCGGATTCGCTGATCGCCGCTTCCCAGCTCAGAATCTGTTCAAGGGTGGCTTGTTTGCCGGCGGGCAATGAGCCGATTTGCAGCGCAGCGACAATGGATTTGGGCATCGCAGTAACTCCGTCAGGTTCAGTAGTTGCCGATTCTGCGGCGCCACGCGATCATGAATAAAGCCCCGATCACTGCTGAATGATATGAGCCAAATGAATATCGCCAACGTCGACCTCAACCTGCTGAAAGTCTTCGAGGCGCTGCACGAAGAATCCAGCGCCAGCCGCGCCGCCCTGCGTCTGGGCGTCACCCAATCAGCAGTCAGTGCGGCGTTGCGCCGGTTACGCGAGGTGTATGGCGATCAGTTGTTCGTGCGCACCGGACGCGGCCTCGCCCCGACGCTCAAGGCCAATCAATTGAAACCGGTGGTCAGTGAAGCCCTGAATAAATGTCGGCAAAGCCTGGCGATGGTCGACCCGGCGGCCAATCAATACGATGGCCGCTCGGTGACCATCGGGCTTTCCGATGATTTCGAGATTGCCTACGGTCGCCGCCTGATCGAGGAGATTGCCCGTAGCATGCCGAAGTTGCGTCTGATCTTCCGCCAGACCCACAGCCAGATTGTCGCCCGTGCGCTGATGGAGCGCAGCATCGATCTGGCGATCACCGCCGGCGGTTTTGCCGAGCGCCTGCTCAGCCGGCAAGTGCTGGGCGAAGGCGCTTATGCGTGCCTGGTCGACCCGTCGAGCCTTGCGCCCGGTCAGGCGCAGATCGGGCTGGAGGAGTTTGTCGCTCGCGAGCACATTCTGGTGTCGTCCGGCGGTTTTATCGGCATCACCGATGAAGGGCTGGCGGCCGTGGGCTTGAGTCGTCGGGTCTGCGCTTCGACCACGCATTTTGCTGCGCTGCCCTGGCTGCTCAAGGGCAGCCGCGCGGTGGCGACGATCCCGGCGCATGCCGCCGAAAGTATCGCGGCGCTCAGCGGTCTGGCGTTACTGCCCTGCCCGCTGCCATTGCCACGTTACCCGATCGAACTGGGCTGGCGTACCAGCACGCAGATCGATCCGCTGGTGGTCAAGGTTCGCGAGGTGATTGCCGCGAGCTTCAACTGAACGTTACTTGTTCGCGGCCATCAGTCGATTGACTTCACTGCGCACCATGTTGGCGAATTCCGGCGGCGACATGCCGTCGAGTTCCGCGCGAACCCATTCGGCCCATTTGCCCTTGCGCTTGGCGCGCTCGCCGAACAACCGCGCGGCCTCGCCTTTGGCTTTGCCCAGATTGTTCTGCCAGAGTTCGAACAGACGGGATTTCTCATCTTCCAGCGCGGCGCGCTCTGCGAGTGATTTGTCGGCCAGATTGAAACTCATGGGGAATTATCCTGCTGCGTAAAATGGCGACATCTTACACGCTCGGCCGAAAACTCCGGCGCAGGTTTTTCTTTTGGGGAGCCTTGGCGTGCAACTTTATGCGTTGCGCCATACTCCATTGCTCACTGTCCATTCATCTGCAAGGAGTCACCCATGGCCCGCAAATCTGCCGTGCAAGCCGCTGAAGAGCAAATCAAGGATCAGGCGTTCAGCGAACTTCAGGCGCTGATTGAAGAATCGGACAAGCTGCTCAAGAGCAGTGCTTCACTGGTGGGCGAGGAAGCGGAGACGCTGCGGGGGCAAATCGCTCTGAAATTGCAGCAGGCGCTGGATTCGGTGTCGAATGTGCGGGACCGGACCAAGCCTGCCGTTGAAGCGACCGAGACGTATATTGGTGGGCATCCTTGGCAGACGGTGGCGATTTCGGCGGGGTTTGGGTTGGTGGTCGGGTTGTTGCTTGGGCGACGTTGAGGTTTTTTGATTTGGAAAAAAGCGGACTTTTGGTTCGCTTTTTTTTGTGTTTGGTTTTTTGGACTTGGCGGCCTCTGGGCCGACCAGGTTCTGGTTGCTTTGGGTGAATATCCGTTTCTGCGGGTGGGCAGTCTGGCGGTTTCGCTTTTACAGCGAGTCCCTTTGGCAAACGCCCCAAAGGAACCAAAGGTCTGGGCCCCTGCGTTCGGCCCTCGCAGGCTCGGGTTCCCTCGCTCCGGGACCGATCCGGCCGCAGCGGCTACGGTTTGCTTCGCTGCACCTCCTTCCGCTGTGTACGACTGCGTCGTACGGTCGCTGCGCTCCCACGCCCGGATCGATCCCTCCACTCAGCCTGCCGATGGGGCCGGTTAGGCAAGATCAAGGGCACTCGAGCTGGCGCTCATTGTAAGGAGTGGTTAGAAGCGGGTGGTTGGCTTGAGGTTTGTGGTGTGGCTACCCCTCACCCCAGCCCTCTCCCCCTGGAGAGGGAGCCGATTCTGTTTGGTTTCAAAATTTGCATTCGACTCGATATTGCACGTTGCCGCAGCCCCCGCATTCCCCGCGATCGGTCCCCTCTCCCTCCGGGAGAGGGCTAGTGAGGGGCTTTTGATCTTGGCTTACTCTCCGGCCAATTCGCGCAATTGCTCCAGCGTCTGCGCATCCAGCACGATTCCTTCATCCAGTGAGCGGCTGCGCTGCCCATGCCGGCGGTCGCCCGGCAGGCGTTTGAGGCCGACGCTGTGCATCTGGCGGACCAGTTCGCCGCTGCGTTCGGCGAAGCTTTGGCCAGCGGCTTTGCTGGGGTCGATGACGATGAGCAACTGGCCGGTCCATGGGGTTTTCGCGCCGGGGTGGTTGGACCAGTCGAATTCGAAGGAGAAGTTGCCGCCGGTCAGTGCCGCGGCCAGCAGTTCGACCATCATCGACAGTGCCGAGCCTTTATGGCCGCCGAATGGCAGGAGCGCCCCGCCTTCGAGGATGGCCTTGGGGTCCTGGGTCGGTTGGCCGAGGCTGTCGACGCCCATGCCGGATGGCAGGCGTTCGCCTTTGCGGGCGGCGATCTGCACGTCGCCGTGGGCGATGGCGCTGGTGGCCAGGTCGAAGACGATGGGGGCGGCGCCGGCGCGTGGGGCGGCGAAGGCGATCGGGTTGGTGCCGAAGAGTGGACGGTCGGCGCCGTGAGGGACTACGCAAGTCATGCTGTTGACCACGCTGAGCGCCACCAGCCCTTCATCAGCGAAGGGTTCGACATCCGGCCACAGCGCTGCGAAGTGATGCGAATTACGGATTGCCAGTACGGCGATCCCGGCGTGACGGGCCTTTTCCACCAGTAACGCGCGCGCCGCTGCCAATGCTGGCTGGGCGAATCCGTTGCCCGCGTCGACGCGCACGAAACCGGCGGCGACGTCTTCGACCTGCGGCACGGCGTGCCCATTGACCCAACCGCTTTTCAGCGTCGACACATACCCGGGAATCCTGAACACACCATGACTGTGGGCACCGTCGCGCTCGGCCGCGGCACAGTTGGCGGCAAGCACCCGGGCGACGTCGGCGGAGGTGCCATGGCGCAGAAAAATAGTTTCAAGCAATTGCGTCAGCGCTTCGAGCGACAACGACGACGAGACAGCACAGGACACATGATCGTGTGGCGCAGACATCTGAAGCTCCAGAATGATTATTGGAGGGAACAACAGCGTACGGACGACTTGCCCAGCGATTAACCATGGCGCAGCGGTCGCCTGTCAACCCTTCGCTGATTCAACGATGGCGCGCGCGGGTCCGTGGCAGATTTATACGCGCTGAGTGCGGTATCCATGTACCGCCAATGCGTCGAGTTGCGTACCTATTCTCGGGTCTCTGCCCATGGCGTCCGTTCAGAGCTCCGCTAATGCCCAGCCCCACCGCACCGCTTCTGTTTCCAGAGATTTTCGATTCCCCTGGCCTGCACGCCGAACTCGGTAAAACCCACAGTTTGAACAGCAAGGATTTCAGTTGGCTTGCCCATGTGCAGTTGGCAACGCACGCCCTGCGCCAACAGCAGACTCCGCCCATGCACGCCGAACGCATTTTGCTCAACGCCGACAAGCAACTGCCCGTACCGCTGGCTGGCAGCTTTATCCTCGGCGCCGGGCCGGATGACGGCGGGGTGTTCCTCTATACCCCTTATGACGGCGTGAAAAAGTACAGTGACGACGACGCACTGACCGAATCCTTGCAAGCGCGCCTCGACAAGGCGGACGAAACCGATGATCTGTTGGCCTTCATCAGCCTCTCCCTGCGCAAGGAACTGGTCGAGAAACGCGATATCACGGTGACTCGCGAAACGATCGATGGCGATGTGTTTGAGGACCAGCAGTCAGCGATCGAGACCGCTCAGAATGCTTGCGCGCGCGACGTACTGGACGAACTGAAGCGCCTCCCTTCGCTGACAACGCTGCTGGACAAGATTCTGAACGAGCTGCTGGCACCGCATTTCGCCGGGCTGCAGCAGTCGCATACCCGCGTCAGCCTGTATCCAGCCAGCGACGCGGGTGCCGACGAACGCCGGCAGCAGTTGGATTCGCTGTCATTGAGTGAAGCGCTGCTGGTGTACTTTCGCCGCCAGGGCTGGCCACGCGGGCAGTCAGCCAGGTTTACTCATCCGGCTCGTACCGGCGGCGACAGCGACCAGAAGGCCTGGGCGGATGCGTTGAAGTCGGCGTCGGGAAAACTCATCATGCTGTTGTTTCGACAGCTGGAGGCTTACTGGAACGCCGCGTCCTTCGAAGGTTCGCCCAGGCGCACCTTCTTGCGCCAGACCCTGAAGGATCAAGCGCGTGCGCAACTGATGAGCAAGCGCGAAACCAGCATCATCAGCGCCGGGGAGTTCGATGCCCTGCACAGTTTGATCCGGGAGCCGAACACGGCTGTACGGCGGCCGACTTTCGAAACGGTGTGTTTGCGCAAGGACACCGCCTCGGTGGAGCTGGCCGGCTCGCTGATGATCAACCACGACAAGGCCTACCTCTACACCCCGACCCAGGGTCTGCAAGTACTTGAGGACTACGCCGATCTTAAACAGACGCTGACCGCCAAACTCGATGCAAAAGGTCATGAAGACGAGCTCTATGGCCTGATGAACCTGGAGGAACGCAACCGCTATCTGGGCTTCGTCGACCCGCAGGTGACCGGCGAGCATATCGGTGGCGACATCATTGCGACGCTGCTTGAAGCGATCCTGACCAAGCAACGTCAGAACGTCGAATTCGCCATGCAGCGTTTGCGCCAGGGTGAACATTCAACCGATATCCATGCCTTGTTCGACAAGGCCCTGGATATTCGCGCGATGCTTCATGAGCGCCTGCTCAAGCTTGAGGTCAATGAGCGTTGGAGTACTCGACCACTGTTTTCCAGCACACCGCCCTCCTCTGTGGTCCAGACCGACAAGGCGGCGCAACTGGCGTTCAAGCTCGAGCGAGAACTTGAAAATCTCAGCAGCCATTTCCGCGACCAGCCAACCGGCAACGACGCCGAGCAAGGGCGGTTTCTGCGAGGCATTCTCTGGAAACTGGCGAAGGCGTTCGAAGACGGCCTCCGCGCCGAGGCCTACATCAACCAGCTCAGCGGTGCGTGGCGGGCAGCCGAACGGGGCATCGTCGATACCGTGTTCGACGCCAGACACCCGACCCGCAAGGAGCGTCGATCGCTCAACGGTTTTCGCCCGGATGCCTGGTCGCTCACCCTCACCGGTCCCGGTGACGCTGGCTCGCTGGCGCTCGCCAACTGTGTTCTGTTGACTGAGCGCGGTGGTCTGGATATCGCGCATTCCGGGCGCGCGATTCTGTGGACTCCAGCGATCGGCCTGGAGACGTTCGACGATATCGCCATTGCCCAACAAACGTTGCAGCGCCGCCTGGACGGTAAAGACCAGTGCCAGGCGCTGCTGGAAAACCTGCCAACGGCGCAACAACGGCTGGACGAGTCTTTCACCCTCGCCAGCTTCCAATTGATTGACGGTAGTGTGGCCGGTAACCGCATGGATTCGGCCATCGGAATTTTCCTCGACCATTGCCAGACATTGCGTCAGTGCATCGAGGACAAGGCCGCGCTCAAACGCTTCCTCGAACAAATGAAAAATTCCGTGATCAACACCAACCTTGGTCGCGCTATTGAGCTGGCCAAAGCCCTTGCCCGTCAGCTTGATTATCCCGACTGGTTACAAATGGCGCCCGTCGCGGAACAGCGCACGCACCTTGCGCTGCTCGATCAATTGCGCAGCAGCTTTGTTGATGGCAAAGATTTTCTCGACGATGTGCCAGAGTTGCGCACGCATGTCGAGCAAACATTGCAAACGCTGCTCGACAGCCGATTTCCAGGCAATGGGCTCAAACCCGAGGACATCCAGATCACGCCGAATCTGACGCTCGCCGGCCCGGCCTGCAATCTGCTCGATTTTGCCTTGCATCATTTCAATGTCGTGCAGGGCACTGGTTTCAAGGTCGCCTCGCTGACCGTCACGTCCCTGCCAGAGAAACTGGATCAGACCGCAGTCCAGCAACTGCTGCAATCGCTGGAGATCACCACCATCTACGTGCGCAAAGTCAGCGCAGCGCTGTCAGGGGATACCCCGTCTGCACGCACCAGCAAGGAACGCTTTCTGCGCCAGCTCCCCTGGCACCTGATGCAGCACGCGCATTCGATGAAGCTGCAACAGCAACTGTCGGACACCGGCTACGACTTGATCTGCCAGGTGCTGGACATGCCCGATGCGCTCGCACGCGCCACCGTGGCGCTGGCCCACGCCACTGTGAGCCCGCTTTCATTGATCAAGACCAGCGGCGCCGCTGCCGCCCACACACTCGGGCTGTATGTGATCGGCCCCGGCACAGGGCAAACAGGGCCGTGCGTGCTCTACGCACCGTATTCGCGGTTTGTCTTTCGCGAGTTCGAAGATGAGGCGCAGTTGGTCAACGCATTGAACACGCCCGGACAGTTCCAGGATCTGATGATTCGCCGCCTGCCATCGGAACAACAGGCGGTCTTCAAAAATCTGCTGCAAACCACGCTAGGCTACAGCAGTGAAATGACTCTGCAGAGCACACCCATCAGCGGCAATCTGCTCGAGCGTTTGCACAAGGACACACTCAGCCTGTTGCCACGCTTGCTCGGTTGCCAGGCGCAAATCGACGCGCAATCCGATTGGGAAGCAGCAAAGTCCTTGTTCAGTCGTGGTGTGCATCTGGTTCCCCATGTGTTGTCCGGCAAACTCGCCTCGTTGTTCTTTCTTTGGAAGAGCTACAACGACTTCGAAGATTCGGCCGAAAACCTGCAGCAGCACCGCTGGTCGAACGCCTTGAAAAGCTTCATCACCGGAGCGATATCGCTGTTCAGTCTTGGTCAGCTGTCATGGGAGGACGAGGCGAAGGAAACCATTGAGGAGTTTGCCGCCGAGACGCAGCTCCCCGTGGTGCCGGTGACCAAAACTCCTGGCCAAACCACGAAGATAGCCGCACCGCTGTGGAACAAAGTCCCGCCCGTCAGGTCCTCTCGGCTGCATTTGCAGTCGTATGAAACCAGCACTGCGCTGGAAGACCTCACGCTCGAAGCCAGCAAACTGGTGTACGGCAATGCTGACGGCTCGCGAAAATACGCGGCGATTGCCGGCAAGGTCTATCAAGTCAGTCAATCTGAAAAAACCTGGTACCTGCACCACAAGGAAGACGGACAAGGGCCCGAGCTTGAGCAAAACAACCAGCGGCTGATCCTCGCCAGCCCCCGCAAGTCCGGTCGTCGTTGCCGTTCAAAGCAGCGCAACCGCGTGCAAACCGAAGTCGAACGCAGCCGCTCGTATGTCATGCACATCCAGGCTAAAGGAATGGCGCAAATCAACAAGCGCTATCCGGCGCGCGCCTTCGTCATCCAGCAAGCGGTCGCTCGCGCACGCACCTATGCGCTCAATTGTCTGCATAACTTCGTGATAAATCGAGCAATTCCGGGTGGAACCCGACTAGAGCGCGTACTCAGGGAGATCTTCGAGGTCTCGCAGGTAACCCCGCCGCTGCTGGGTAAAATTGCAAAGGTGATCATCCCGCTTTGCCGCGAACTGACCGATCCGAAAGATGACTTGCTTTACACTGAGCGTATTTTCGCCGGTTTGAATGTGCAACCGGATAACACGGTTGCCTTCGTTTTCAATGAGGACAAACGCAGGATTATCCACCTGACCGAGCTGTTCTTTAATCCGGACATGGATGCCTATACGCCTTGTTTGCCTGTGCGATTCAACGTGGACTCGCACGCCCGCGCGGTAACGTTGATTCATGAACTGTCGCACTTGCTGTTCAAAACCGAGGACTTCGGTTCGGTCGAAGCAATCGCGCCATTTCCGGACCTGATCAATACCACCACCGCCATCGGCCAATCGCTCAAAGCCAGTACGGACCGCTTGCGCAGCACCTTTTCCCGCTCGACGGCGCCCGAGAAGTTGTTCCTGGATACCGATGACAACGGGATAGAGGTCGATCTGGATAAATTGCCCAAGCGGGTCGAGGTGCTGAACAAACTCCTCGCCCTGACGAACACCAAAACTCTCGCCGATGCACGCAAAGCCTTTCGTGACCCCGTCTCCGCCGAAGCCAGGATTGACGTCATGCTCGCCAACGCTGACTCGATCGCTTGGCTGATCAGCGAAATGGGCCGGCAACTCGACCCATTGCCGACGGCGATCCCTTTACCGGCGCCAACCTCAAGCCAGACCGAAAACGTGGCGCTGGCGTAACGAGATACAAAAATGCGCAGGTTAAAAACCTGCGCATTTTTGATTGAAGCATTGATTGTTTGTGACGGCGAAGATCAGTCTTTCTGATCGCGCAGCACATTGCCCGAGGCGCCGTCGATGCGGAACTCGTAGACAACGCCGTCCGCCTTGCGCCCTTCCCCTTCCCAGTAACCATCGTTGTCGGCGCCGATCTCGTAGACCTCGACATAACCCGCTTTGGTCTTGGCGATCTCGATGGCTTTTTCGATGGTGATCCAGCCTGCCCCCGGCTTGTCGGCCAGCGCAGCACCCGCGCTGAACAACGTGGCAGTGGCAATCAAGGCAGCGAATGTGTTTTTGATCATTTTTTCACTCCATTTATGGATAGTGGTCTTGGGCGTCCTGTTTTTTGGGTGCCTGAGCAAAAAATAAGTTCCACTTTGATGGGTAAATGCCATGACTGCAGTTCTCGGCCACTTCCCCAGAAGGTTAGAATGTGCGAAATCAGGACGAGTCCATGACCCAAGACACCCTCTCGGAAGCCGAATACGATGCGATCACCGATGCCGCCGCGCATTGGTGCATGCGCGTGCATGCTGCTGACTGCACGGCCGAAGAGCAGCACGCCTTCCAGCAATGGCATGACGCGCACCCGCTGCATGCCTTCGAATACCAGGCCATGCTGGAAATCTGGGACGTGGCCGGAGACCTGCCGCGCCCGGAACCTGCGTCGGTAACGCCTGTAGCGAAATCTTCACGCCCGTGGCGCCAATTCGCGATTGCCGCAGGTGTCTGTGCACTCGCGTTGCCACTGGCGGCGTATTCGGGCTGGAATCTGGGCTGGCTGCCCGACAGCTATCAGCACTTCGCCGCCACTGACGAGATCCGCCAGGTCACCCTCAGCGACGGCAGTCAGCTGGAACTGAACCTGAACACCGATCTGACTTTCAGCAATTACAAGGACGAGCGGCGCGTCACCCTCAAGCAGGGTGAGGCGTTCTTTACCGTCAGCCACGATGTGTCGCACCCGTTTGTCGTGCGTGCAGGCGAAGGCGAGGTTCGCGTCACCGGCACGCGCTTCAATGTCTGGATGTATCGGGATCAGGTGCGCGTGAATCTCGTTGAAGGTTCGGTGCTGGTGACCAGCAATCGCTCATTGCCAGGCGACGGCTTGCGACTTGGTCCGTCGATGCAGGCGCGTTACCAGCACGGCGATTACATGCCGCAGATCAGCCAGACCTACGCCAGCGACACCTCGTTGACCTGGCGCGATGGCAAACTGGTGCTGGACAATCTCGCATTGAGCGAAGCATTGCCACTGATCAACCGCTATCTGAACAAGCCGCTGGAACTGGCTGATACGCGAACCGGTTCCATTCGCGTCGGTGGTATTTACAACATCAAAGCGCTGAACAACTTGCCCGACAGCCTGCCCAAAGTGCTGCCCGTCTACCTGACGCGCAACAAGGAAGGCAATCCGGTGATCAACTCGATACCGCAACAACCGCCGAAAAGCTGAAGGCCGCGTCCCTTGCGGGATGCGGCCTCCATTTGCAGCACTTCACATTGCGGATTACTGAGCGGCCACCTTCCCTGCCTTGTCCAGTGTCTCGCGAACGGTCTGCACCTGATATTGCGGGTCTGCCTGGATCTGCTGTTCAGTGAACGGCAACACGCTCCACTGTTTCTTCGAAAACGCTTCAGTCTGATCCCGCGAGTACTTGGACGCCGGGTCGCTCGACAGCGAGAACGCCAACAGCCCTTGAGCGTGCGGCCCCTTGTCATCGAAGCTCACCACTTGCAGATAGCTGGTGCCGCTCACCACTTCGAGCTTGCCGTCCTCGCGCGGCACGCTTTGCATCGCGTTGTAGATGCCCAGCGTACCCGGCCCGCCATGAATCGGCGTTTGCCGCCCACCACTGCTGACGACCTGGATATCCCGCCAGCGGGATTTCGCGTCGAGGCCCATTTTCATGCTCATCTTCAGCGACGCCATCATCGCTTCGCGCAGAGCCTTGGCCACTACCGGTTGTTCGACCGCCAGACCGCGCGGCGTCTGTAGCGGGTCCTGCGGATCGAAGCCGACGCGCCACACATCCGGCATGGCCTGCAACGTCTGCATGATGTTCTGGAAGTGCACCAGCCCCACGCCGGAGTCCAGATTCGCCCGGCCGTCCCAAGCCTTGAGGCTGGCGCAGACCGGTTTCACTGCCTGCGCGTCGGCGCCAAGGTCAGCGCTACAGAACTTGAGCAGATCCGGCATGACCTGAGTCGCCAGATACACCTGGTCATCCATCACCATCTGCTGCAGATCCTTGATTGCCAACGGCCCCTTGTTCAGCTTGCCCAGGCGATCGAGGGCGAAACGCGAACGCAAGCCCAACGGTTGACCGTCCTGGCTGATCAGCGGCGAGAAACCGCTGAGCGGTTGCGCTGGATTGGCCAGCCAGGCCGAATCGTTGGAGTGCTGAACGAAGTCCTTGCGCAGCAGTTGCGGCAACTGGCTGGCCGCGTAGATACCCTGCTGCGCCGCTTGCGGATCGATGTCCCAGGCGCAGGCGCTGTTGGAACCGTCGAGCACGATCATCTGCGTACCGATTCGCGGGTCGCTGCACTTGGCCAGTTTCTCGGCGTTGACGTTGGGCACTACCGACAGATTCATGTACAGCGTCTGGCCCTGGTCATCGACGGCCAGCGTGTTGACCCAAGGGATGCCCTGAATGTTGTGCACCGAATCCTGCAACTGCTGCAGCGTCGAGGCCTGATTCATCGCATACCATTGTTTCAGTACGCGATCATTGTCGAGGTTGGCATCGCGCAAGCTATAGGCGTATTGATTGTCCCAATCCAGCTTGCCCGGCCACTGCACGATCGGCCCGAACTGTGAGCTGTAGACCTCCTTGGCAACCGGCACGACCTGGCCGTCGGCCTGTTTGACCTGCACGGTCACGGTCTGCTTGTGCATAGGCACCGACTGGCCATCAAGCAGATAACGCGTCGGATCCTTCGGGTCGAGTTGCAGACGGTACAGCGTGAAGTGTTTCGACGAGTCGACCGTGTGCGTCCAGGCCAGATGCTGGTTGAAACCAATGTTGATCATCGGCAGCCCCGGCAACGCCGCGCCCATGACGTCGAGCTTGCCGGGAATGGTCAGGTGCATTTGATAAAAACGCATGCCGCCGACCCACGGGAAATGCGGGTTGGCCAACAGCATCCCGCGGCCGTTGAACGAACGCTCACTGCCCACGGCCACGGCGTTACTGCCGCGATCCAGGGCGAAACGCTGCTGACGGGCTTCGGCCAGGCGATAAGCCTGCGCGTCCTGGCGAATGTCAGCCGTCGCTTGCGGCGCGGTGGCACCCGCCAGGGCTTCGGCAAACTGCCCGACCCCGCCCTCGACCAACAGCCGCCGGGTGAGCTTGACCAGATCCTGCGCGGCGATATCCCGCACCCATTCACCCTGACACTGCTGCGGCAAGCCCTGCTTGCGACGTTCGGCCAGATAGCGGTTGTAGCCGGCCGCATAACCTTCGACCAGATCACGCACAGGCCCCGGTTGCGCCTGCCAGAATCGCTCAACCGCCTGCGGCGTATTCAGCCAGGTGAAAAACACATCGCTGACCCGATTTTCCCGCTGCTCGACCGTGAACTGATCCGGCCCGAAATACTTCGAACGCTGACCGTTGACCGTAACGATCTCATTGGCCAGCAGACATAGATTGTCCTGCGCATACGCATAACCGATCCCGAACCCGAGCCCACGCTCGTCCTGCGCACGAATATGCGGCACACCAAAAGCGGTCCGGCGGATATCCGCACTTGCCTCAGCGGCCGGGCTCAACGCATGGGCTGAACAACTCAAACCCAGCAACACGCCAGCCAACGTCAGCCCGGTTAACTGTCTGGAAATAATCACGCTCGCTCCTGATCGACATGCCAAAGAGCGGATCAGCACCGTACGCAAAACACCGCACAAAGAAGACCCGCCCTGCAAATACCCACGCGCCCACGCGCAATGAGCCTTTTCGAAGAAACGAAGCAGGAGGAGAAAATTTAAGCGACCAACATCAAAAGCCCCTCATCGGAACACCGCCCGCCTAACCCTCTCCCGGAGGGTGAGGGAATTGACTGTGATGGATGCGAGAGCTACGCCGACATGGAATACCGCGTCGAACTCAAGTCTTGAAAATCAACAGCCCCTCACCCTAGCCCTCTCCCGGAGGGAGAGGGGACTGACCGTGTGGTTTGATAGAGATACGCCAACTGCGATACCGAGTCGTACGCGAATTGCAAACGTGAAATACCGGTCGTACGCAAATATCAAAGCCAACCAAAATCGGCTCCCTCTCCTGGGGGAGAGGGCTGGGGTGAGGGGCAGCCACACCACAAATCCCAAGCCAACCACCCGCTTCTAACCACTCAACAATGAGCGTTAGCTCGCGTGCCCTTGATCTTGATCTTGATCTTGCCTAACCAGCGACATCGGAAGGCTGAGTGGAGGGATCGATCCGGGCGTGGGAGCGCAGCGACCGTCTGGCGAAGCCAGACACAGCGGAAGTAGGTGCAGCGAAGCAAACCGTAGCCGCTGCGCCCGGATCGATCCCGCAGCGAAGGAACCCGAGCCTGCGAGGGCCGTACGCAGGAGCAAAGCCTTTTGGGTTACCTTTTTGGCGTTTGAAAAAGGTGACCCGCCGTAAGGGCGGAACCGTAAGCGGCTGTTACCGCAGCAACGGATATGTACCCAAAAAAACCAGCGCCTGAAAAAAGCCATCCCCCAAAAAATCACAAGAAAAAAACCCCGAGCCAACAAATTTTCCACATCTTTTCTTTCATGATTCGTCGCGCTGATACGTCTAGTTCAGAGACAACGAAAAAAACCCGTTCCCGATCAGGCCCTGAAAAGGAGTAAGCGCATGTACAACTCGCAACTACCAACGGACGGTAGCCAGGCCCCCAAAGGAATCTCCATGAGCCCAAACGCGAGCGAATTCGGCCAACGCGGCGAGCGACACGGCAACGAACGCATCCGGTTGCTGTTGAAAAGCTTCGGCCTGCGCACCAGCCTTATCCGTCTGAAAGTCATCGACGCCCTGCTGGTCGCAGCACAACACGAGCGCAGACTGGGCGTGCGCGGTGTCCACAGTCAATTGCTGGACCTGGATATTCCGCTGTCCTTTCTCAGTGTGCGCGAAGTGCTCAAACGCCTGTGCAGCGAAGGGGTGATCGTCTTCAATGAAGACAAGAGCTACAGCCTGCATCCACAGGCTGCGTCGGTTCTCAAGCACGATTGAAGTGAGCGGCGATCGCCGTCAAGGCTTGACCTTGCGGCGCATCACGCCATTGATCACCACGACGACCACCGCTACAGCGATCGCGACAAACTGGAAGGTCTTCTCGGTAATCATCCCGGCGTTCTGCAGCCACGACAGGCCGAGCATGATCGCCAGGACCGACAAGGCGATCACAATCGAATAAATCAAGCGTTGCTTCTGGGTCATTGCGGGTTCCTGAAACTTTTTAGATGTATCGGATTTGTATCCGTTTGCATGCCATGCACTTACCCATCGGGCGCAATGCATTGGCTGTAAAGGGGGTCTCATGTTACAGCCGCGCAAGCGTTTTGGCTTGCTGGCGGCGTTACCTCTGAGGATTTTTCAAATGCGGCGTCGTATCACCTGGCTGATCCCCGTTCTGGCCCTGCTCACCCTGAGTGGCTGCATCATCTTCCCCCACGGGCATGGCGACTCGATTGCAGTCTGTTGGAACAGCTACGCCAACTGCCGCGGCAATGGATGATTTCGATCAGACTCAGGCTTGCCAGCGGTTTTGCCAGCGCCACCGAGAGCCTCGCGGCGATGGGTTTCATTTTCACCGGGATTGCCCCGAATGAACGCCCGCTCGAGCATTGAGCGGGCCAGCGCAGGCGCTTTTTATGCCTTGGCTTTGACGCCCTGATCGACCGGCTTGGCAACGTTGCCTTCGCCGTAAGTCTTGAGGTTCTGCAAGACGTAAATGGCTTTCTTGAATTCAGGAATCAGGTTTTTGCCGTAGGCGTTGCCATTCAGGCCGTTGGTCTGGATTGCATCGAGTTGGGTGGCAAAATATTCCAGCGCGTTGAATTTGACGTCGACGTCCTTGGTCACGCCGAAACGGTCGAACTTGTCGCCCGCGTTCATCAAGGTGAAGGAAGTGATTTCCGAGATCAGCCCGCGGCTGCGCAGCATCTCGCTCAGATTGCCCATTTGCTTGACCGAAACATTCGCCGGATCAAAGCCCTTGATGGCTTTGCGCAAGCCCTGCTTGTCCATCTCGGCGGTATTGATCGCGTTGGGATCGTTGCCGACCAGGGTGAGCATTTGCTGCACCTTGACGCTCTGGGCCACTTGTTTCTTGGCGCCGGTGTCGCGAACCATCACCCCTGCCTTGCTTTCCCAGCCCCCGACAATACCGATTGTCATGAAATGTCTCCCTGCGAAATGACCATGAAATGTCCGTTTTGAAGATGTTCGTTGGGCGCGAGTATCGGCGGGCGTACTGATGGCACCAACCTCTTTCTGCACTTTTTTACAATTCTCGTACATTCACGATACAAAAGCCGAAACCCGCACAAGCCTTGCGCCAGAGCGGTCATCACATTGTCATGTCGAGGGGATTTTCGCACCGACCCAATGGCTGATCCGACTCCCTGTATCCAACTTGATACCAACCAGTCATCGGCGTCGCGATTATTAGCACGCGTGTACCTAAAGCTTCGCCCGAGAACGACGATACGCTTTCGATAGCCGCACCTTTGCATCCCCGCCCCCCCAAACAAGAAACGCTGCTCAAGGACCGGTCTCCATGCCCGCATTCCGCACCATTCAGGCTCGCTATACGCTGTTTCTGGTTCTGTTCATCCTGCTGCTGTCAGTGTTGACGGTGGTCGGCATCAGCCAACTGGTCGCCCCGAAACTGCGCGAAACCGAAGAACAGGTGGTGCTCAACCGCATCGCCGAAGTCGCCGAGCAGATACAGGGCGAACTGAACAAGGTGCAGGCGCAACAGCGCAGCATCACCCAGACCATTCCATTGCTCGACAGCGCTGCCATCGATACCGTGCTGCCGGGACTCGTCGATCAGTACGGCGAGTTGAAGGTGTTTGGTGGCGGGATCTGGCCGCTGCCGGGCCAGCGCGAAGCCGGGCGCAACAAATTCAGTACGTTCTGGCACCGCGACGCCTCGGGCAAGCTCGCCGTCAACACGTTCTGGAACAGCGACGCCGCCCCCAACTATTACGACCAGAGCTGGCACAAGGGCGGCATGGCCACACCCCGCGGCCAGTGCGCCTGGGCGGCGGCCTATAAAGATGATGCCAGCGCCGAGCCACGCACCAACTGCGCCATGGCGATTCAGAAAAACGGCAGCGCCTGGGGCGTGTCGACCATTGACGTGACCCTGGGCTTTTTCAACGATCTGGTGGCGCGCAAGGAAAAAGACCTCAACGCCGAAATGCTCATTGTCGAGGCTGACGGCAAGATCATCAGTAACAGTTCGCGCATCAATGGTCCGATCGTGCTGAAGAACATCAGCGAACTGGCCGCGACCTCGACCTTCGCCGCTCAGGTGAAAACCGGCTTGCAGAACCGCGACCAGGCGCAGCGCAGCGAATTCGATAACAACGGTGAAGACAGCACGTTCTTCATGCGCCCGATCGAAGGCACGCCGTGGTTCCTCGCCACCGCCCTGCCGACGAAGATGCTTACCGCCCAGCGTGACGACGTGCTCAGCACCTTGAGCATGCTGCAGATTCCGCTGGTGATTCTGCTGGTGTTGTTGCAGGTCTACGCGATTCGCCAGTTGGTGCAGCGCATGAAAGCCTTGAAAGCCAACATCGACCTGCTGTCCAGCGGTGATGCCGACCTGACCCGCCGCATCACCATCCGCGCCGAAGACGAACTGGGTGCCATCGGTCATTCGGTCAACACGTTTATCGCCTACCTGCAAAACATGATCAGCGAAGTGACCCAGGCCACCGGCGCCATGGCCTCCAGCCTCGACGACCTGCAACGCACCTCGGCGCACACCGGCCAGATCCTGCTGCGCCACGCCTCGGAAACCGATCAGACCGTCACCGCCATCACCGAAATGAGTTCGACCGCCGAAAGCGTGGCGCAGAACGCTGCCGAAACCGCGGCCTTCACCCAGCGCGCCAACGAGAACGCCGATCGCTCACGCGTGGTGGTCGGCGAAGCCACCAACAGCGTTGTTGCGCTGATCGATGAAGTGGCGAGTGCCACGCACAAGGTCGAGAACATGCAGCAGGACGCTCAACGCATCACCGAGATTCTCGGCGTGATCGGCGCGATTGCCGGGCAGACCAACCTGCTCGCACTCAACGCCGCCATCGAAGCCGCACGCGCCGGCGAACAGGGCCGCGGTTTCGCCGTGGTGGCCGATGAAGTGCGCGCCCTCGCCGCCCGCACCCAGGCCAGCACCTCGGAAATCAACGAGATGCTGACGCGCCTGACGCAGGGCGTGAGCTCGTCGGTCAGCGCCATGGAAAACACCCAGGCCAGTTGCCAGTCCGCCGCTGACGCCACCGCACGGGTCAACTCGGGGCTGGACGAAATGGCCGGCTCGGTCAGCCATATCAACAGCCTCAGCACCCAGATCGCCACGGCTGCCGAACAGCAAAGCGCCGTCACCGAAGAGATCAACCGCAGCATGGTGCAGATTCGTCACATGGTCGACGAACTGGTGCAGAGCGGCCAGACCAGCGAACTCAACACCCGCCAGTTGCTGGAAGCCAACAGCCGGGTCAGCGCGATCATGGGGCGGTTCAAGGTCCGTTGATCTTCCAGACCTGGGCGCTTACTTCACTGAAACACGATCACCTGTAGGAGTGAGCCTGCTCGCGATAGCGCAATGTCAGCAAACACACATTGCCTGACACACCGCCATCGCGAGCAGGCTCACTCCTACAGGGTTTTGCCTGTGTGTTTTGCAACAACCGGAAACACTGCGTTGATGCTGAACAGCGAAAACCGGGCAAAATGCGTTCTTTCCGATCGCTACCCGAGCCGAGAACCGTCATGCGAACTCACCTGCGTCTGCTCGCCCTGAGCGCCCTGTTCATTTCCTCTCTCGCCCAGGCCGCCGACCTGATCCCGATCGAAGTCCACCGCGACGCCAACTGCGGTTGCTGCAAAAAATGGATCAGCCACCTCGAAGCCAACGGTTTCAAGGTCGACGATCACGTCGAAAGCGACATGAGCAGCTTCAAGCAACAGCACGGCGTGCCGCCCCGTCTGGCTTCGTGCCACACCGCAATCATCAACGGCATGTTCGTCGAAGGTCATGTCCCGGCTGAACAGGTGCTGGCCCTGAGCAAGCGCGACGACCTGCTCGGTGTGGCTGCGCCGGGCATGCCGATGGGTTCGCCGGGCATGGAAATGGACGGCATGAGCGATGCCTGGCAAGTGATCGGCCTGACAAAGGATGGCGCTGATGTCGTCGTGGCGGATTACCCGGCGCATTGATCGGGGCCGCTTATGCCGGGCTGTTCCTTGCCGCGTTCGGCGCCGCTACGCTGCTGCCACTGCAATCGGAAGCGCTGCTGGTCGGTTTGATCGTCAGCGAGCATTACTGGCTGTGGGGACTGCTGGGCGTGGCGACGCTGGGCAATGTCCTGGGTTCGCTGGTCAACTGGTGGCTGGGGCGAGGGCTTGAACGCTTTCAGGACCGGCGCTGGTTTCCGGTCAGTCGACAACATATGGCCACAGCTCAACAGCACTACCAGCGTTTCGGTCACTGGTCGCTGCTGTTCAGCTGGCTGCCGATTATCGGTGATCCATTGACGCTGATCGCCGGGGTCATGCGCGAACCGCTCGGGCGCTTCCTGCTGATCGTGACCCTGGCCAAAGGCGCGCGTTACGGTGCGCTGGCCATGCTGACGCTGGGCTGGCTCGGTTGAACCATCGGCCACGATCATTGCCTGTTTTTAACGTCGCCATAATCTGGTCGTTCGAGCATCGGCCCATTTCAAACGGAGTTTGACCTTATGCCTGTCTCGTTTTCCCGCTGGCTCCCCGGCCTGCTTCTTTGCGCTGCCCTGCCCTTGTCCGCTCAGGCTGCCACGCCAGCCGCCGCCGAAGGCCCGGCCTACGGCCCCGAGCTGCAAGGCTTCGATTACCCCTACACGCTGAAACACTTCGCCTTTGAATCCCAGGGCAAATCGCTGCAGATGGGTTACATGGACGTCGCCGCCAACGGCAAGGCCAACGGGCGCACCGTGGTACTGATGCACGGCAAGAATTTCTGCGCGGCGACCTGGGACAGTTCGATCAAGGCGTTGAGCGAGGCCGGTTACCGGGTGATTGCGCCAGATCAGATCGGCTTCTGTACCTCCAGCAAACCCGATCACTACCAGTACACCTTCCAGCAACTGGCGACCAACACGCAGCAGTTGCTCAAAGCGTTGGGTATCCAGAAAGCCACGCTGCTTGGCCACTCTACCGGGGGCATGCTCGCTACCCGTTATGCCTTGCAGTACCCCGAGCAGGTCGAACAGCTGGCGATGGTCAACCCGATCGGCCTGGAAGACTGGAAAGCCCTCGGCGTGCCCTATCGCACCATTGATCAGTGGTATCAGCGCGAACTGAAAGTCAGCGCCCAGGGCATTCGCGAGTATGAGCGCACCACCTATTACGACGGCCGCTGGAAGCCGGAATTCGACCGTTGGGTCGACATGCTCGCCGGGCTAAGCAAAGGCCCGGGCAAGACCCAGGTCGCGTGGAACTCCGCGCTGATCTACGACATGATCTTCACCCAGCCGGTGTATTACGAATTCAAGGACCTGAAGATGCCGACGCTGTTGCTGATCGGCACCTCCGACACCACCGCGATCGGCAAGGACATCGCACCGCCGGAAGTCAAAGCGAAGATCGGCCACTACGACGTGCTCGGCAAGCAAGTCGCCAAACTGATCCCGCAATCGACACTGGTCGAATTCCCCGGCATGGGCCATGCACCGCAAATGGAAGAACCCGCGCAGTTCCACAAGGCCCTGCTCGGCTGGCTGAACACATCCAATCCTGTTCGTTGATGAGGTAAGGCTGATGGCGGTGCAGATCGCAGTGATCGATGACTGGCAGGACGTGGCCCGCGACGTGGTCGACTGGTCAGTGCTCGAGAGCATCGGTGAATTGACCTTCGTGCATGACTACCCGGCGGACAACGCCACTCTCGCCGAACGTCTGGGCCGCTATCAGGTGATCTGCGTGATGCGTGAGCGCACGCGGTTCGACGAAGACCTGCTCAAGCGCTTGCCGGCGCTCAAGCTGCTGGTCACCGGCGGCATGCGCAACGCAGCGCTCGATATGCAGGCGGCGGCGAAACTCGGGATCAAGGTCTGCGGCACCGACAGTTACAAGCACGCCGCGCCCGAGTTGACCTGGGCGCTGATCATGGCCGCCACGCGCAATCTGCTCAACGAAGCCAACGCCTTGCGCAGCGGCCAGTGGCAGCAAGGCCTGGGCGGCGATCTGCATGGCAAGACGCTGGGCATTCTCGGTCTGGGCAGCATCGGCCAGCGCGTGGCGCAGTTCGGTCAGGTGTTTGGCATGCGGGTGATTGCCTGGAGCGAAAACCTCACTGCCGAGCGCTCCGCACAGGCCGGAGTGACTTACGTCAGCAAGCAGCAGCTGTTCCAGCAGGCCGATGTGCTGTCGGTGCACCTGGTGCTCAGCGAGCGCAGCCGCGGGCTTGTCGACGCGCAGGCGCTGGGCTGGATGAAACCGACTGCGTTGCTGGTCAACACCGCTCGCGGGCCGATCGTCGACGAAGCGGCGCTGATCAAGGCTTTGCAGAAACAGCACATTGCCGGGGCAGCGCTGGATGTCTTCGACGAGGAACCGCTGCCGGCGCTGCACCCGTTTCGCACACTCGATAACGTGCTGGCGACGCCGCATGTGGGGTATGTCAGTCGACAGAACTATGCGCAGTTCTTTGCGCAGATGATCGAGGATATTCAGGCCTGGGCTGCGGGGGAGCCGATTCGCCTGTTGAACTGAACGCCTCCCAAATCAAGCGGTGTAGCGGAAATCGCTATCGCGAGCAGGCTCACTCCTACATTTTGGAATGCGCACCCCTGTAGGAGTGAGCCTGCTCGCGATAGCGCCCTTGCAGCCACCATCAACTCCCGCACCACAACAGTGCAACCGCCCTCCCCGCTAGCACAAAATCGTGACCGCCCAGTCACCGTTTTGGCCCTCCGTCGCCGAAAAACCTGCCCTTCGTCGGTGCGTTTGCTCCGATCCAGCAATATTTTCTTACGCACAAACCGATTGTCGAACAATTTACCCATTTGCTCTGGCCCGCTCTAGGATCTGGCCTAGACTCATTTTCGCAGGGTGAAACCGCCCGGTCACATCGTCGAAAAAAAGTCGAAACTTTTGCATCCAGCGTCGGGTCATCAAGAAGACAGAGCCAAAACGACTGGTGCAATCCTTGCAATGGCTTCACCACCCATTCTGCTTGCGCGTGTTGGGTAGCGTTTGCTCACCGATGCGTGGCGCGTTTGCGCCCGGTCACAGGACGTGGCTCTGAATTTCGTTTGTACGAGACAAGAACAGATCAACACTACGGGAGATACATATGATCAGTGCGGCATTGGATATTCAGGGAGAGCGTGCTCACCAGGTGATTGGCGACTCGAGCACCGTCAGCGTTCCCGGCAGCCGATCGATCAACGTTCCCGGCACCAGGACGCTGACTCCGGTCGCGAGCAAGAACCCCAACAAGAAAAAAGTCCTGTTCGTCACCTCGGAAATCGCCGATCTGGTGAAGACCGGTGGCCTGGGCGACGTTTCCGCCGCCCTGCCGCGCGCCATGGCACATTTGCACGATGTGCGCGTGCTGATTCCCGGTTATCCGCAAGTGATGCACAGCGAAAACCCGATTCATATCATCGGCGAACTCGGTGGCCATGCCGCGCTGCCACCGTGCAAGATCGGGCGCATGGACATGCCCGACGGTCTGGTGATCTACGTGTTGATCTGCCCCGAACTGTACGAGCGTGAAGGTGGCCCTTACGGCGCCAACAACGGCCGCGACTGGCCAGACAACCATATTCGTTTCGCCCGCCTGGGGCTGGCCGCTGCCGATATCGCCGCCAACCTCGCGCAGATTCACTGGTGCCCGGACCTCGTCCACGCCCACGATTGGCCAGCAGGCCTCGCCCCGGCCTACATGCACTGGCGCGGCCAGCGTACGCCGACGCTGTTCACCATTCATAACCTCGCGTACCAGGGCGTGACCAGCCTCGGTTCCTGCCCGGAGCTGGGGATTCCCGCCCACGCCCTGCAGCAGGAAGGCATGGAATTCTACGGCAAGATGTCGTTCCTCAAGGCCGGCATGGCTTATTCCAGCCACATCACCACGGTCAGCGCCACGTACGCGCAGGAAATCACCACCCCGGATTTTGGCTGCGGCCTCGACGGTTTCCTCGCCGCCAAGACCCAGCAAGGCTTGCTCAGTGGCATCCCTAACGGCATTGATGAAAGCTGGGATTCGGCCACCGACCCGCACCTGTTCGCGCCATTCGCCATCGGCGACTGGGAAGGCAAAGCGGTCAACGCCGCCCATGTGCGCGAGCTGTTCGGCCTCAACGACTCGACCGGCCCGCTGTTCGCAGTGGTCTCGCGTCTGGTCTATCAGAAAGGTCTGGACCTGACTGAAGCGGTCTCCGCATTCATCGTGCAGAACGGTGGCCAGATCGCAATCATCGGCCGTGGCGAGCCGGAAGAAGAACAGGCCATGCGTGAGCTGGCGTTGCGCTTCCCCGGGCAGATCGGCGTACGCATCGGCTTCAACGAGACTGACGCGCGGCGCATGTTCGCTGGCAGCGATTTCCTGTTGATGCCTTCGCGTTACGAGCCTTGCGGCCTGAGCCAGATGTACGCGCAGCGCTTCGGTTCGTTGCCGGTGGCGCGCAATACCGGCGGTCTGGCCGACACCATTGAGAACGGCGTGACCGGCTTCCTCTTCGATGAATCCACCGTCGACAGCTACAAGGAAGCCCTGAGCCGCGCGTTCAAGGTCTTTGCCTTCCCCGAGCTGCTCAATGCCATGCGTTGCCGGGCCATGGCGGCGCCATTCAACTGGAGCAAAGCGGTCGAACCGTACGCCGAACTCTACGAAAAACTGGTGGCCAAGGCATTGGGTAAAGCCAGCCACAAATAATCAGGGAGGTTTCAAAGATGCCGTCAAGGACCCAAGAAACCTGGCCCCACGGCGCGATCGTGCTGGACGCCGAACACACGCAGTTTGCTTTGTGGGCTCCCGATGCGTTTTACGTCAGTGTTGAACTGGCCGATGGTCAATCGCTGCCCATGCTGCCGCAGGGTGATGGATGGTTTGTGATCAAGGCCCGCTGTCCAGCGGGCAGTCGCTACCGCTACTGTATCGATGGCGAACTGGAGGTGCCGGACCCGGCGTCCAGGGCGCAGGATGGCGACCTCGACCGCCACAGCGTGGTAGTCGACCCGCACGCTTACACCTGGCGACATAGCGCCTGGAAGGGTCGGCCGTGGAACGAAGCGGTGATCTACGAGCTGCACGTCGGTGCGCTCGGTGGCTTTGCCGAAGTCGAGCAGCATCTGGCCCGGCTCACCGCATTGGGTATCACCGCCATTGAATTGATGCCGCTGGCGCAATTTCCCGGTGATCGCAACTGGGGTTACGACGGCGTCCTGCCCTACGCCCCGCAAGCCTCTTACGGCACGCCGGAACAACTCAAACATCTGATCGACACCGCCCACGGCCATGGTCTGGCGGTGATTCTCGACGTGGTCTACAACCACTTCGGCCCCGACGGCAATTATCTGCACCGCTACGCGAAAAGCTTCTTCCGTGAGGACCAGCACACACCGTGGGGCGCGGCGATCGATTTCCGCCGCAGCGAAGTGCGCGAATTCTTCATCGAAAACGCACTGATGTGGGTGCTCGAATATCGCTTCGACGGCCTGCGCCTGGATGCCGTGCACGCCATTGGCGACTCTGACTTCCTGCGCGAAATGGCCCAACGGGTGCGACAACAGATCGATCCGGCCCGTCACGTCTGGCTGACCGTCGAAAACGAGCTGAATCAGGCCAGCCTGCTGGAGCACGATTACGACGCGCAGTGGAACGACGATGGCCACAACGCCTTGCACGTGCTGCTGACTGGCGAAACCGACGCCTATTACGCTGACTACGCCGAGCAACCGACTGAGCAACTGGTGCGCTGCCTGAGTCAGGGTTTTGTTTTCCAGGGCCACGTCAACCGTCATGGCGAACGGCGCGGCGAGCCGAGCGAGCATTTGCCGTCCACGGCATTCGTATTGTTTCTGCAGAACCATGACCAGATCGGCAACCGTGCGTTTGGCGAGCGTCTGCATCAACTCGCCGACCCACGCGCATTACAGGCAGCGACCGTGCTGTTGCTGCTGTCACCGATGGTTCCACTGATGTTCATGGGCGACGAGTTCGCCGCCGAGCAACCGTTTCTGTTTTTCACCAGTCATCACGGTGAACTGGCCGAACTGGTACGCGAGGGCCGGCGCAATGAGTTCGCCGCGTTCAGCGCCTTTGCCGATCCACACAAACGCGAGACGATCCCCGATCCGAATGCCGAAGCAACCTTCCACGCCTCCAAACCACGGCAAGAAAACGGCAATGAACGCCAACAGCGAACCCTCGAGCTGTACCGCGAGCTGTTGCACCTGCGCCATCAGCACATCACTCCCCACCTGCCCGGTACGCAAACGCTGGGCGCGCAGAAACTCGGTCACGCCGCCGTGAGCGCGCGCTGGCGGCTGGGCGATGGCAGCGAGCTGCGAATTGACCTGAACCTCAGCGACACGCCAGTGGTCAACCCTCCACACACCGATGCCGTCTGGCTGTTTCAGCAGCCTGCCGGTGTCACCCCGGATTCGGGCGAACTGCCCGCGTATTGCGCGCTTGTCAGCCTCACGGCCGCAACCCCTTTGCTACCTCTGGATGGAGAGCGCCTATGAGCGATGCGCAACTGGAAATACTCGCCAGCCGAGCCGGCCTCGCCGTCGACTGGATCGACGCCAACGGGCGTCAACAAAAAGTCGCTCCTGCGGTACTACGCAATGTCTTGATCGGCCTCGGCCACCCCGCCAGCACGGCGCAGGAAATCGATGCCAGCCTGCTGGAATTGCAAGCGGCGCAGCAGGACCACCACCTGCCGCCGCTGTTGACCTGCGATGTCGGCACACCGGTGGACCTGACGCGCTATTTCGCCCCGGAAACGCCTTGTGAAATCCACCTCGAAGACGGCTCACGGCTGGATCTCAAGCTCGATTCGCAAGCGATGCTGCCTGGCCTGATCCCGGTCGGTTATCAGCAAGTGCATATCGGCGATCAATATTTCACCCTGGCGGTGGCGCCGGAACGCTGCTTCAGCGTCGCCGACGCCGTCGACAATCCGATCCCTCGCGCCTGGGGCCTGAGCGCGCAATTGTATGCCTTGCGCCGTCCCGGCGATGGCGGCTTCGGCGACACCCTCGCCCTTGAAGAACTGGTGCGCGTGGCCGGTGAACGCGGCGCCGACGCCGTGGCGATCAGCCCGATGCACGCGATGTTCAGCGCCGACACCAGCCGCTACAGCCCGTATTCGCCCTCGAGCCGGCTGTTCCTCAATTCACTGTATGCCGCGCCCGGTGCGATCCTCGGTGAGCGGGCGTTGCGCGATGCGATCGACGCTACTGGTCTGGGCAACCAGTTCGCGCAGCTTGAAGACTTGACCCTGATCGACTGGCCGGCCGCGGCCGAGGCCAAGCAGAAATTGCTGCAAGCCTTGTACGACGGTTTTGTCGCCGGTGATCACCCTCTCCACCCGGACTTCGCCAGTTTCCGCCACAGCGGCGGCGAAGCGCTGGAGAATCATTGCCGGTTCGAAGCGATCCAGGAAATGCGCGCCGCCCGTGGCGAAAGCCTCGACTGGCGCGAATGGCCGGAGCACTGGCGCGACCCGCGCGGCGCGGCGCTGGAAGCTTTCGCCGAGGAATACGCCGAGCGCATTGGCTACTTCGCCTTTTGCCAATGGCTGATCCACCGCTGCCTGGAACGCGCACAGACCGCTGCGCGCAGCGCCGGCATGAGCATCGGCCTGATCGCCGATCTGGCGGTGGGCGCCGATGGCGCCGGCAGCCAGGCCTGGAGTTTTCAGGATGAGTTGCTGGCCTCGCTGACGGTTGGCGCACCGCCGGACATTCTTAATCGTTCCGGTCAGGGCTGGGGCATCTCCGCATTCTCGCCCGAAGGTCTGGTGCGCAACGGCTTTCGCGCCTTCATCGACATGCTGCGGGCCAATTTCGCCCACGCCGGTGGCTTGCGCATCGACCACGTCATGGGCCTGCAACGCCTGTGGGTGATCCCCAACGGCGCCGATCCCGCCGATGGCGCCTACCTCTATTACCCGTTTGACGACATGCTGCGGTTACTGACGCTGGAGTCCCACCGTCACCAAGCCATCGTGCTTGGCGAGGATCTGGGCACGGTGCCCGAAGGCCTGCGCGAAAAGCTCGCCGCGCGCTCGATGCTGGGCATGCGCGTGCTGCTGTTCGAACAGGACAACACGCATTTCAAGCCGATTCTCGACTGGCCCGACAACGCGCTGGCGACCACCAGCACTCACGACCTGCCGACGCTCAACGGTTGGTGGCACGGTCGGGATATCGACTGGAACGCACGCCTTGGGCTGGTCGACGCCAACGGCGAAATCGACTGGCGCCATCACCGTCGGCGCGAGCGCGAAGGCCTGCGCAATGCGTTGAGCCAGGATCCACAGAATTTTCGCGAGGAATCCCACGAAGCCGATCAAGTGGTCGATGCCAGCGTGCGGTTCCTCGGCCACACCCGTGCGCCCCTGGTGCTTTTGCCGCTGGAAGATGCCCTCGGCATCAACGAGCAGGCGAATCTGCCGGGCACCACGGACACCCACCCGAACTGGTCGCGGCGCTTGCCGGGCACCAGCGAAACGCTGCTCGACACCGACGATGCCGCGCGACGCCTGGAATTGCTCGCCTGTGCCCGACTCCAGGCTGCCGAGCGTGACCAATGAACCAAACGCTTATCCAGCCGCTGCGCGCAACCCTGCGGCTGCAATTTCATAAAGGCTTTACCCTCGAACAAGCGGTGCCACTGGTGCCGTACTTCGCAAGCCTCGGTATCAGCCATGTCTACGCCTCGCCACTGCTCGCGGCGCGCGCCGGCTCGATGCACGGTTACGACGTGGTCGACCCGACCCAGGTCAACCCGGAACTGGGCGGCGAAGCGGCGCTGCGGCGTCTGGTCAGCACCCTGCGCGAGCACAACATGGGGCTGATCCTCGACATCGTCTCCAACCACATGGCGGTGGGCGGCAGCGACAACCCGTGGTGGCTCGACCTGCTCGAATGGGGCCGACTGAGCCCCTACGGCGAATTCTTCGACATTCAGTGGCATTCCCCTGACCCGCTGATGGAAGGCCAGTTGTTGCTGCCGTTCCTTGGCAGTGATTACGGTGTGGCGTTGCAGGAAGGCACACTGAAGCTGCAATTCAACGCGCAGACCGGCGGTTTCCATGTCGAGCATTACGACCACCACTTCCCGATCTGCCCGAACGATTACGGCGAATTGCTCAAGGGCGACGAAGCGCTGAAATCCCTGGCCGATCGTTTCAGTGCGCTGAGCTATCAGACCGATGCGCATTCGCTGTCCATTCCGTTGAAGCAGGAACTGCAGCAACTGGCCGGCGATCCACAGATCCTTGACTCAATCCAGCGCAATCTGCAGCACTACGATTCGACGACAGCTGAGGGCTTCGGCAAGCTGCATCAGTTGCTCGAACGGCAGAGCTATCGCCTCGCCAGTTGGCGCACCGCAGCGGATGACATCAACTGGCGGCGCTTTTTCGACATCAACGAACTCGGTGGTTTGCGCGTCGAACGCCCGGCGGTGTTCGAAGCCACCCACGGCAAGATCTTCCAGTTGATCGAAGAAGGCCTGGTCGACGGCCTGCGCATCGACCACATCGATGGCCTCGCCGACCCACGGGGTTACTGCCGCAAACTGCGTCGGCGTCTCGACAGTCTTGCGCCGGGGCGGCACTTGCCGATCTACGTCGAGAAAATTCTCGGCGCCGGCGAAACCCTGCGCCGCGACTGGGCGGTGGACGGCACCACCGGTTACGAATTCATGAATCAGCTGTCGCTGTTGCAGCACGATCCGGACGGTGAACATGTCCTCGGTGAGCTGTGGCAGCGCCGCACCGAACGCCCCGCCGCGTTTATCGAAGAAGCGCAACTGGCGCGTCAGCAGATTCTCAACGGCTCGCTGGCCAGCGATTGCGAAAGCGTCGCCCAGGCGTTGCTGCAAGTGGCTCGCGACGACCTGATGACCCGCGACCTGACGCTCGGCGCGATCCGCCGGGTGTTGCAGGCGCTGATCGTGCATTTTCCGGTGTATCGCACCTATGTCAGCGCCATGGGCCGCTCTGAGCAGGACGAGTTGTTCTTCCAGAAAGCCATGGACGGGGCCCGGCAAACCCTCAGCGAAGCTGACTGGCCGGTGCTCGAGTGTGTCGCTGGCTGGCTCGGTGGCACGCCGTGGCGACGCAAGCCGCGCGGGCGCTCGCGCAAGATTCTCAAGCACGCCTGCGTACGTTTCCAGCAACTGACCTCGCCCGCCGCCGCCAAAGCCGTCGAGGACACTGCGCTGTATCGCTCGGCCGTGTTGCTGTCACGCAACGATGTCGGTTATGACACCGAGCAATTCAGCGCGCCGCTGAGTGACTTCCACGCTGTCAACCAACGGCGAATGAGCGAATTCCCGGATAACTTGCTGGCCACTGCGACCCACGATCATAAACGTGGCGAAGACACCCGGGCGCGTCTCGCCGTGCTCAGTGAACGCAGCCATTGGTACGCCGAGCAGGTGGAATTGTGGCGCGCCCTCGCGCGCCCGGTGCGCAGTGACGAACAGATGCCGTCGAATGGCGACGAACTGATCCTCTATCAAGCCTTGCTCGGCAGTTGGCCGCTGGACCTGCGCGATGACGATCAGGCCGGTTTCGCCGACTACGCCAAGCGCATCTGGCAGTGGCAACAAAAAGCCTTGCGTGAAGCCAAGCTGCAAAGCAGTTGGAGCGCGCCGAACGAAGCGTACGAAAACGCAGCGAAGGCGTTCACCGAAAAACTCCTGACCAGCGCTGAAGGCGAACTGTTACGCGCAGCGTTGAGCAAAACCGTCAACAGCATCGCCGCTGCCGGTGCCCTCAATGGTCTGGCGCAAACCTTGCTGCGCATGACCGTGCCGGGGGTGCCGGATCTGTATCAGGGCAACGAGTTCTGGGACTTCAGCCTGGTCGATCCGGACAATCGCCGGCCCGTGGATTACCCCGCGCGCGCGCAGGCCTTGCAGGCGCGAACGTCGGCCACCGAGTTGCTGGCGAACTGGCGTGACGGGCGCATCAAGCAGGCTCTGATCGCCGAGGTGCTGAACCTGCGCGCCGAGCATGCCGAGTTGTTCCGTCGGGGCAGCTATCAGGCCCTGGAAGTCCTTGGCAGCCAGGCGCATAACGTCCTCGCGTTCGCTCGCGAACATGAGGGCAAACAGGCCGTCGTGATCGTGCCGGTGCGTTGCGCGAACCTGCTGGAAAACAGTGCCCTGCCTCAAGTGGATGCGCTGCGCTGGGGCGATACGCGAGTGGTTTTACCATTCGCCGCCTCTGACACAAACCTGAAGGGACTTTTTGCCAGCGCAGCAGTCACAAAACACAGGGAGCTGAATGTCAGCGACGCGCTGGGGGATGTCCCGGTCAATCTCTTTATCCAACACTTAACGTAAGCAAGAGTTCAGTTCAGGAGTATTGCGATGAGCACCGACGATAAACGCATTCGCGAATTCGCCTATCAGATATGGGAATCGGAAGGTAAACCCGAAGGCCATGAGGAGCGCCACTGGGAGATGGCGCGCAAGCTGGCCGAGGCTGAAGCGCTGGCCCCGAAGAAGCCACCAAAGGCCACGGGTAGCAAAACCGCCGGCAAGACCGCGACCAGCAAGGCGACTGAGGGTAAAGCGGTAAACGGCAAGACCACGCCGGCGGCTAAAGCCAAACCGGCAGCGAAGGCCAAGCCGGCCAGCACCCCGAAAGTGGTGCCGCCGGGCGAAAAAGCCGCCGAGAAAAAACCGCGCGCGCCGAGAAAGCCTCCGGCGATCTGACGCCACCCGATTATTGAACTGAACGAATGTGTGGCGGGCTTGCTCGCCATAGAGGGCCCACTCGCCCTGAAGAAACCCCTACCCCCTTGTAGGAGTGAGCCTGCTCGCGATAGCGGTGTACCCATTGACACATTGGTCATCTGACACACCGCTATCGCGAGCAGGCTCACTCATACAGGGTTTTGCATCAGCCCAGAATTCGTTTTTTGCAGGAGCAATCATGACCCGTCCAAAAAAAGCCGAGCCCGCCGCGCACGCCGATCCGTCCAGAATCCGTGAAGGCCTGCCCTTCCCGCTCGGTGCGACCTGGGATGGTCTGGGGGTAAACTTTGCTCTGTTTTCCGCCAATGCCACCAAGGTCGAGCTGTGCATTTTCGACGATGCCGGTGAAGTCGAACTCGAGCGCATCGAACTGCCCGAGTACACCGACGAGATCTACCACGGCTACTTGCCGGATGCGCATCCTGGCCTGATCTACGGCTACCGCGTTTATGGCCCGTACGATCCGGCCAACGGCCACCGTTTCAACCACAACAAATTACTCATCGATCCGTATGCCAAACAACTGGTCGGCGAACTGAAATGGTCGGAAGCGCTGTTCGGCTACACCATCGGCCATCCGGACGCCGACCTCAGTTTCGATGAGCGCGACAGCGCGCCGTTCGTGCCCAAGTGCAAGGTCATCGACCCGGCGCACACCTGGGGTAACGACCACCGCGTCAGCGTGCCATGGGACAAGACGATCATTTATGAAACCCACGTGCGCGGCATCAGCATGCGTCACCCTTCCGTGCCGGAAAACGTACGCGGGACCTTTGCCGGCCTGATGGTCGACGATGTACTCGAACACGTCCGCAAGCTCGGTGTGTCGACGGTCGAGCTGCTGCCGATCCATGCCTTCGTCAACGATCAGCACCTGCTGCAGAAAGGCATGACCAACTACTGGGGCTACAACAGCATTGCCTTCTTCGCCCCGGATCCGCGCTACCTCGCCAGCGGCAAGATTGCCGAGTTCAAGGAAATGGTCGCGCACCTGCACGATGCCAATCTCGAAGTGATCCTCGATGTGGTCTACAACCACACCGCCGAAGGCAACGAGCAAGGCCCGACCCTGTCGATGCGCGGGATCGACAACGCCTCGTACTACCGCTTGATGCCTGACGACAAGCGCTATTACATCAACGATTCCGGGACCGGCAACACCCTCGACCTGAGCCATCCCTGCGTGCTGCAAATGGTCACCGACTCGCTGCGCTACTGGGCCAGCGAGATGCACGTCGACGGTTTCCGCTTCGATCTGGCGACCATTCTCGGGCGTTATCACGATGGTTTCGACGAGCGTCACAGCTTCCTCGTCGCCTGCCGTCAGGACCCGGTGCTGCGCCAGGTGAAAATGATTGCAGAGCCGTGGGATTGCGGTCCCGGTGGTTATCAGGTGGGCAACTTCCCGCCGGGCTGGGTCGAGTGGAACGACAAGTTCCGCGACACCGTTCGCGCGTTCTGGAAAGGTGACGACGGCCAGCTCGCCGACTTCGCCAGCCGCATGACCGCTTCGGGCGAGATGTTCAATCAACGCGGGCGCCGGCCTTACGCTTCGGTGAACTTCGTCACCGCGCACGACGGTTTCACCCTCAACGATCTGGTCTCGTACAACGACAAGCACAACGAAGCCAACGACGAAAACAATCAGGACGGCAGCAACAACAACCTGTCGTGGAACCACGGCGTCGAAGGCCCGACCGACGATGCGGAAATCAACGCCCTGCGTCACAGGCAGATGCGCAACTTCTTCGCCACGTTGCTGTTGGCCCAAGGCACGCCGATGATCGTCGCCGGCGATGAGTTCGCCCGCACCCAGGACGGCAACAACAATGCCTATTGCCAGGACAGCGAGATCGGCTGGGTCAACTGGGATCTGAGCGAGGACGGCAAGGCCCTGCTGAAGTTCGTCAAGCGCCTGATCAAGCTGCGGCTCGCTTACCCGATCCTGCGCCGTGGGCGGTTCCTGGTCGGCGAGTACAACGAGGACATCGGCGTCAAGGACGTCACCTGGCTGGCGCCGGACGCTACCGAGATGACCACCGAGCACTGGCATGACGCGCACAACCGCTGCCTGGGCATGTTGCTTGATGGTCGCGCGCAAGAGACAGGTATCCGACGCAAGGGTGGCGATGCGACGCTGTTGCTGGTAGTCAACGCGCACCACGACATCGTCAATTTTGTGCTGCCAGAAGTGCCGGACGGCGGCTTCTGGACGTGCATGGTCGATACCAATCAGCCGGCGATTCGCGGCCAGGAACGCTTCGAATTCGGCCACGAATACTCGGTGACCGGGCGCTCGTTGCTGTTGTTCGAACTGCAACGCGACGAAGAAGAGTGATATGGACCTGCAAAGCTATCTGGCCCGACGTGCGCCGGATTACGTCGCCACCGCCGCCCTCGGCCAATGCCTGCGGGCAATGGTCGAGGCCGGCCTGGATCGCCTGCCGCTACCCGGCAGCGGTCACACGCTGGAGCGTTTTCAGCGTTTGGCCGCGGTCGGCGGGCATGATCTGGGGCTGTGCAAACTGTACGAGGGGCACACCGACGCGCTGGCAATCATCGAACAATTGGGTGGCACCCCGACACCCGGCAGCACCTGGGGCATGTGGGCGGCAGAGCCGCCGCAGGCACGCGTCAAGGTGAGCCCGGCCGGGCACATGGTCAATCTCAATGGACGCAAGGCCTGGTGTTCCGGCGCGGCGGTGCTCAGCCATGCCCTGCTCACGGCGTGGGACGCTGACGATCAGCAGCAACTGGTCGCGGTGGCCCTCGATCAACCTGGCGTAACCATCACCGAGCACGGCTGGCAAGCCGTGGGCATGAGTGCCACCGGCAGCGTCGAGGTGGTGTTCGAGAATGCCGAAGCCCAGGCCATCGGTGATCCCGGCGACTACCTGCAACGGCCGGGCTTCTGGCAAGGCGGGATCGGTATTGCCGCGTGCTGGTACGGTGCTGCGCGGCAGATCGGCGAACGCTTGCGCCAACACTGTGCCGAACGCGATGAGCCGCACGCGCTGGCGCACCTCGGTGCGGTCGACAGCGCCTTGCAGGCTGCCGCCGATGTGCTGCGCTTCAGCGCTTTGCAGATCGACGCCCAGCCCGAAGCCGACGCGGAACTGCTGGCGCGGCGTGCGCGGGCGGTGGTCGAACAGTCCGCTGAACAGGTTTTGCGTGACACCGGCCGAGCGCTCGGTGCCGGGCCGTTTTGTCAGGATCGCCGTTTTGCCCATCTGGTGGCCGACCTGCCGGTGTTCCTGCGTCAGAGTCATGCCGAGCGCGATCTTGCTGCGCTCGGGCAAAGGGTCGCGCAGCAGCCCGGCGAGGTCTGGGCGCTATGAAAGCCAACCCGATTGTCGGCCAGGGCACCTCGCTGCATCAGTGGCAAAATTCGCAGCGCCTGGCGGAGCTGCCGGTGATCGATGTGCTTGATCTGGTGCCGGTGGGCGCGCGGGCCGTGATCGTCGCGCCGCACCCGGATGACGAAGTGCTCGGTTGCGGCGGGTTGATGCAACTGCTCGCCGCCGCCGGACGGCCAATGCAACTGATCTCGGTCACCGACGGCAGCGCCAGCCACCCCGGCTCGACGCTCTGGCCGGTTGAACGTCTGAGCGTAGTGCGCCCGCAGGAGTCCGCCGAAGCCTTGCGCCGTCTCGGCTTGCCGATGCACAGTCTGAAATGGCTTCGCGGCGGTTTCACCGATACCCAAGTAGCGGCGCAGGAGCAGGCACTGAGCGAATTCATTCAAAGCTATTTGCATCCTCACGACGTGCTGTTTACCACGTGGCGTGAGGACGGTCACAGCGATCATGAAGCGGTCGGCCGCGCCAGCCTCGAAGCGGCGCGCCGTGCCGGCGTGGTGTGTCACGAGCTACCGGTGTGGACCTGGCACTGGGCGACGCCGGAAGACGCGGCGGTGCCGTGGCAACGCGCGCGCAAGATTCTGTTGTCGCCGACGCACGTCGCACGCAAACGCCACGCCGCCCATGCGTTCGCCAGCCAACTGGAAGGCGACCGCGATGCAGGACTGGCGCCGGTGTTGGCGCCGTATGTCCTTGAACGTTTGTTGCAGCCTTTCGAAGTGGTGTTCCTTTGAGTGTCGAGGATCGCTATTTCGACGGTCTGTTTTCCGGTAACGACGACCCTTGGGCATTCCGCCAACGCTGGTACGAACAGCGCAAACGCGCGATCACCCTCGCCGCCCTGCCGCGTCCGCATTATCGGGCGATCTTCGAACCGGGTTGCGCCAACGGCGAACTGAGCGCCGAGCTGGCCAGCCGTTGCAGCCGTCTGGTGTGCTGCGACACTGCCGCCGCCGCGGTGAAACTGGCGCAGACCCGCTTGAGCCTGTTCGACCACGTCGAAGTGCGGCAGAACCGCCTCCCCGGGCACTGGCCGGAGGAAAAATTCGACCTGATTGTATTTAGCGAAATCGGCTACTACCTCGACCGCGAGGATCTGACAGAAGTGATCCGCCACATCGGCAATTCCCTGACCGCCGACGGCCAATTACTGGCCTGCCACTGGCGCCCGCCGATCGAGGGCTGCCCGTTGAATGCACGGCAGGTCCACGACCAGATCCATGAACAACTGGCATTGCCGCGTCTGGTGTTGCATCAGGAAGCGGATTTCATTCTTGAGGTCTGGAGTCGCGAGCCACGTTCGGTGGCGGCGCTGGAGGGTTTGCGTTGATTGGTATCGTCATTCCGGCACACAACGAAGAGACGCTGCTCGATGAGTGCCTGCGCGCCGCGCTCCGCGCAAGCAAACATGCGCAACTGGCCGGCGAGGAAGTGCAGGTGTTGGTGGTGCTCGACAGCTGCACCGATCGTTCGGCGCAAATCGTCAGTCAATACCCGGTGCTGTGCTTGCCGATAGACGCCAGCAACGTTGGCGAAGCGCGCGCCGTCGGCGCCTGGTGGCTGCTGGAGCGCGGCGCACGCTGGATCGCCTGCACCGACGCCGACAGCCGCGTCGCCGACGATTGGCTGGTCGCCCAGCTGGGCCTGCAGGCGGACGCGGTGTGCGGCACGGTGACCATCGAGCATTGGCCCGATTCAGTCGATGAGGCGGCGCAAATCCGCTATCAACGCCACTATCAGGCGCGCGAGGGCCACCGGCATATCCACGGCGCCAACCTGGGTGTCAGCGCGGCGGCTTATATCTCTGCCGGCGGCTTCAAACCCTTGGCTTGCGACGAGGATGTGCAACTGGTGCGCGCCCTGGAACGCTCGGGTGCGCACATCGCCTGGAGCCATCGCCCACGGGTGCACACCAGCGCCCGCCTCGACAGCCGCGCCCGCGGCGGATTCGGCGACTATTTGCGCAATCTGACACAGTCTGGCGAAAAAAATACGGATCAGATTGATCTGTGACGCGACGAATCCCGTGTCTTGAGCAATACTCTGCATCGCGGTAACCCAAGGGTCGGAGCACCGCACAGTTGCAACCCATTTTGCCATCAGCGTTCACGGCCAGCGTTTGTGACCGATGACGCCGGGCATGCCACACAAGGACGTCGCACTGATGAAACCGTTCATCCTCAATGAAAGCAATCTGCCGGCGCAAATCTGGAATTCGGCCGCGCAGCTCGACAGCATTCCCGTCATCAATACCCTCGCGCTGGTCCCGCCCGGCGCTCGCGCCGTGTTGATCGCCCCGCATCCCGGTGATGAGGTGGTAACGTGTGGCGGTCTTCTGCAACTGCTCGCCAGCCTCGGCCATCCGCTGCAATTGCTCTCGATTACCGATGGCAGCGCCAGCCACCCCGGCTCGCGGCAATGGTCGGAAAAACGCCTGAGCGTGTTTCGCCCCCAGGAAAGCGTCGAAGCCCTGCGCCGCCTCGGCCTGCCGATGCACAGCCTGAAATGGGTGCGCGGCGGTTTCACCGACAATGCCCTGCGGGTACAGGAGGCGCAGGTCTGCGAGTTCATCGGTCGCTACCTGCGCCCCGGCGATGTGGTGTTCAGTACCTGGCGCAACGATGGCAACGATGACCATGAAGCGGTCGGCCGTGCCAGCGCCAAAGCCGCAGAACAGGTCGGCGCCCGCTACCACGATGTGCCGGTCTGGGCTTGGCACTGGCCGGAGCGCGAACAGCAACAGATCCCCTGGGAGCGCGCACGCAAAGTGCGCCTCGACACCTGGACCGTCGCGCGCAAAAGCCACGCCACCCACGCCTACGCCAGCCAGCTCAACGGCGAACCGGCCATTGGCATCGCGCCGCTGTTGCCACCGGTGATCCTGGAGCGGATGCGCTTGCCCTATGAAATTGTCTTCGTCTGACAATGAATGCCCCCTGTAGGAGTGAGCCTGCTCGCGATAGCGGTCTATCAATTGACGCACCTATTGCCTGACCCACCGCTATCGCGAGCAGGCGAAGGCCTACATAGGGGTTGTGTTCAGATCAGACGGAACTGCCGCCCCTCCCCATCAGTCGCATGAACAAGCGTGCGTAATTTCGAGGAGTGAACGTGTCCAGCGAACCCGAGCGTCAGCGTGTCGACGCACCCGTCATTCATCGCCTGCGCGTGTTGACGGTCAATACCCACAAGGGCTTCACCGCACTGAATCGCCGCTTCATCCTGCCCGAGCTGCGCGAAGCGGTGCGCAGTACGGCGGCCGACCTGGTGTTCTTGCAGGAAGTGGTCGGTGAACATGAACGGCATTCGAGCCGTTACAACGAATGGCCGCAAACCTCGCAATACGAATTTCTCGCCGACAGCATGTGGAGCGATTTTGCCTACGGGCGCAACGCTGTGTACCCTGACGGCCATCACGGCAATGCCCTGCTGTCGAAATACCCGATCCGCGAATACCGCAACCTCGATGTGTCGATCACCGGCCCCGAACGGCGTGGCTTGCTGCATTGCATACTCGATGTGCCGGGGCACGCCGAAGTGCATGCCATCTGCGTGCATTTGAGTCTGCTCGAAAGCCACCGGCAATTGCAGTTGAAGCTGCTTTGCCAGCTACTGGAATCGCTGCCTGACGATGCCCCGGTGATCATCGCCGGCGACTTCAACGACTGGCAGTTGCAAGGCAACGTCGCCCTTGCCCGGCGTGACTATCTGCACGAGGCATTCGAGCGTCATCATGGCCGCCCGGCCAAGACCTATCCGGCACGATTCCCATTGCTGCGACTGGACCGGATCTACCTGCGCAATGCCAGCAGCCATGACCCGCAAATCCTTGGCAACAAACCGTGGACGCATCTTTCCGATCATTTGCCGCTGGCAGTGGAAGTGCATCTGTAGACGCAATTTTGACAGTGCCTTGATTGGCGCCGAGTTCGGCGGCGCCACTGTTGGCGCATGGACGACTACCTTCCGTCGGGGGACTGAAAAGCTCTGCCTGGCTGTTGCGCAGGCGATTCCTCGCACAAACAACCACTTAGTAATACGCATAAAAACAAAGATTTGGCGGAGCCGTTTTGCCATTACCGCCCATCGTCCAATTTCTTGACGCAGCGCCATCACTCTTCTTATCTCTACCTTACTACCCCGGAAAATCAACCGGGACGAACCTCCGGCCACTCGCAAAAGCGAGCGGTCATGGCTCGCCCCGCTCCATTCGGTCGCCCCTCGTTCGGGATAGGAGAGGCGCCACATCGAGATGCCGCATGCGCCTGCAAGGTAGACCGCCATGAAAACTTCACTCACCCCACAAGAGATCAGATTCACTTTCTGCACCGTGTCGAGTTCGATCCTGTTGTGCTCGTCCATGGAGGCCAAGGCCGAGCCAGCGGTGGATGCCACCCGCATCTGGTATCGCGCGGATGTGCCGGTGATGACCCTCCCCGTCACAGTGATTACCCCTGACCCGCAGCAACTCGGCCCACGGCGTGACCCAATCGGCTCACGGCTGATCAGCGACGATCTCGCACCGTCAGCCTGGGATGAGTTGTACGGGCGCAGTGCGCGGCAAGCGCAAACCGATGTGTTGTCGTCCAGCTACGCAATGCCCGGCAGCGGCGAGAGCAAAGGGCCGGCGCTGCTGACCCTGCAAAGCCACAACGGCTATACGCAAACCATCGGTGTCATCGGTGGCGATTATCAGATCCGCGGTAATCGCAACGGCCCGCTGACCAGCCGCGCCCTCGCCGACCCCGGCACTGACACACTGAATCTGCAAGGCCAAAGCCTGGGTGCCTATTACAGCCTGACCGGCGCTCAGGGCTGGCACGTCGATCTGTCCGCCAGCGCCGGACGTGTCAGTGGTTTCAGCCGCAGCCCGCAAGGCGCACGCCAGGCCAGTGAAGGCAGCGCGATGACCTTCTCGGTCGAAGGCGGCTTCCCCATCGGGCTGAGCGAAAACTGGGTGGTGGAGCCGCAGGCGCAATTGATCAATCAACGCATCAGCCTCGACACGCCTTATGCAGGTTCCGGCAACACCTCGTCCAGTGACCTGACGGCGTGGAGCGGTCGCGTCGGCGCGCGATTGAAGGGCAGTTACGATTTGAACGGTTTGCCGGTGGAACCCTACGTGCGCACCAACCTCTGGCATACCGTCTACACCGGCAGCACAGTGACGCTTGATCAGGTCGACAAGATCAGCAGCAGCCGCAAGTCATCGACCGTGGATTTAGGCCTCGGACTGGTGGCACGCATGAGTCCCACGGTGAGCCTGTATGTGAGTGCCGATTACAGCAGCGACGTCGATGACAATGATTTGAATGGGTTGATCGGCAGCCTGGGTGTGCGGATGCGTTGGTGAGTGATTGGCTTGGTTGCTACTGTGTTTGCGCTGACGCCATCGCGAGCAGGCTCACTCCTACAGGGGAACGCATTCCAAATGTAGGAGTGAGCCTGCTCGCGATGGCTGCGCCACGGTCTCGGATCAACCCTCCGGCTTGAGAATCAACACGGCCAGCGGCGGCAGGTTCAGCTCCAGCGACAGCGCCTGACCATGGCTTGGCACTTCTTCGGTCTGCGCCCCGCCGCCGTTGCCATAGTTGGAACCGGCATAGGTCTCGGCGTCGCTGTTGAGCAGTTCTTTCCAGCGGCCGGCAAACGGCACACCGACACGATAGGACTGGCGCGGCACCGGCGTGAAGTTGGCCACCACCAGCACCGGCTCGCCCTCCTTGCTCCAGCGCAACCAGGCGTAAACGCTGTTGATCGCATCGTCGCCGATCAACCACTGGAAGCCCTGCGGTGCGTCGTCCTGATCATGTAGCGCCGGTTCATCGCGATACAACCGATTGAGATCGCCGACCAGCTTCTGCACGCCCTTGTGCTCGGAATACTGCAGCAGGTACCAGTCCAGTTGCTGATCGTGGTTCCACTCGCGCCACTGGCCGAACTCGCAGCCCATGAACAGCAACTTTTTGCCCGGGTGGGTCCACATGAAGCTCAGATAGGCGCGCAGGTTGGCAAATTTTTGCCAGCGGTCGCCGGGCATCTTGTCGATCAGCGAATGCTTGCCGTGCACCACTTCGTCGTGAGAAATCGGCAGGATGAAACGCTCGGACCAGGCGTAGACCAGACCGAAACTCAGCTCGTTGTGATGGTGCGCGCGGTACACCGGATCCTGCTGGATGTAATGCAGCGAATCGTGCATCCAGCCCATGTTCCATTTGTAGGAAAAGCCGAGGCCGCCCTGCTGGGTGCTCTGGCTGACACCGGGCCATGCAGTGGACTCTTCGGCAATCACCAGCGCGCCCGGCGCTTCGAGTTCGACTACATCGTTCAAGTGGCGCAGGAAGTCGATCGCCTCAAGGTTCTCGCGTCCGCCGTGGCGGTTCGGCACCCATTCGCCGGCCTTGCGTGAATAGTCGCGATAGAGCATCGAAGCCACCGCGTCGACGCGCAAACCGTCGATATGGAAATGCTTCAACCAATGCAACGCCGAGGCGAGCATGTAGCCGTGCACTTCAGTGCGGCCAAGGTTGTAGATCAGTGTGTCCCAGTCCTGATGGAAGCCTTCCAGCGGGTTGGCATATTCATACAGCGCGGTGCCGTCGAATTGCGCCAGGCCGTGGGTATCGGTCGGGAAATGCGCCGGCACCCAGTCGAGGATCACACCGATATCGGCCTGATGGCAGGCATTGACGAACGCGGCGAACTGATCCGGCGTGCCATAACGGGCGCTCGGCGCGAACTGCGAGAGCAATTGGTAACCCCAGGAACCACCAAACGGGTGCTCCATGATCGGCATCAGCTCGATGTGGGTGAAACCGAGTTCTTTCACGTACGGAATCAGTCGGTCGGCGAGTTCTGGCCACGTGTACTGGCGCGCTACTTCGCCGAGATCGTCCAGCTCGCATTGCCACGAACCGGCGTGCAATTCGTAGATCGACAGCGGCTTGGCACGTTGCTGGCGCTCGTGGCGGCGGCTCATCCAATCCTGATCCTGCCAGTCGATCTGCAACGGCGAGGCGACTTTCGAGGCAGTATCCGGCGGCAGGCTGGTAGCCAGCGCCATCGGATCGGCCTTGAGCGGCAAAATGCCGTGCGAGCCAAGAATTTCGTATTTGTACAACTCACCCGCTTGCAGACGCGGAATGAACAGTTCCCACACCCCGGACGGATGACGCAGACGCATCGGATGACGACGGCCGTCCCAGACGTTGAAATCACCGACCACCGAAACCCGCCGGGCATTCGGCGCCCACACGGCGAAGCGCACACCATCGACGCCGTCGACGGTTTTCAGCTGCGCGCCCAGGCAGGCACTGAGGTCACGATGATTGCCTTCGGCGAACAGGTACAAGTCCATCTCACCGAGCAACTGACCAAAGCTGTAAGGATCTTCCGCGACCTGCTCGCCGCCCGCCCAACGGGTGCGCAGCAGGTACGAACGCGCCTGGCCAAAGTGCCCGACAAACAGCCCGGGCGTTTCGGTCATTTCCAGCGGGCCGAGTTCTTCGCCGCTGTCCTTGTCCAGCACCGCCACACTCAGCGCGCCGGGCAGATAGGCGCGGATGAATTGCCCGCCAGCGCCATCGCCGTGCGGACCGAGAATGGAAAAAGGATCGTGATGCTCAGCACGCACCAAGGCATCGATATCTTTTGCCGAGGGCAGCAAGGCCTCTTTGACCTGACCCTGTTCCTTGTTCGAGAAACTCATGACTACTCTCCACCAAGATCGGAAAAGGGTTTAAGCCCCGTCAATAACCCATACAAACCGTGCAATGGCACGGGCAACCACGTGGGGCGATTCAAGGCTTCATAGGCCACTTCATAGGCCGCCTTCTCCAGGCCGAACAGCGCCAGCGCGGCGTCGGCACCTGCAGGATCCTGCCAGGCATGATCAAGGTTAGCCGCTGCCTGGCGATAGGCCTGAACAAATGCCTCGCGGGCTTCACGCAGATAGCGTTCGGCGACGCGTTTACGCGCAGCTTCAGCTTCGGCGCTGTTATCGACGTTGTGCACGTTGATCGTCATCGCCGCTGCGTAATCAAAGGAGCGCAGCACCCCGCTGACGTCCTTGTACGGACTGTGTTTGCCACGGCGTTCACTCAATGGCCGCGCTGGTTCGCCCTCGAAATCGATCAGGTAGGCATCGCCTTTGATCACCAGAACCTGACCAAGGTGCAGATCGCCGTGGACGCGAATGCGCAGCCCGCCGGTGGCTTTTTTCGCCAGATCCTGCACATGGGCGAGGATGGTTTTCTTGTCGTCGATCAAGCGCTTGACCAGTTTCTGGTCCGCTGCGCTGAGTTCGCCCTGATGCTGCTTGAGCAGGGTCAGCGCACGCTCGACCTGTGCGGCAACGTCCTTGCCGGTCGCCTGCATGTCCTTTGCCGACGCCACTTGCGGTGCGAAATCGGCATTGTCGGTCGGCGCGGCGAGCACCTGATGCATCTCGCCCAGACGCTGGCCGAGCATGCCGGCAAAATCCTTCAACTCGCCAAGGGCGTTGTAATGTTGCTCCTGCTCGGAGACGGCATCGGCCAGTTCGTCGCGCAATGCCCGTTCCAGATTGTTCTGCGTCCATTCCCAGGCATCGCCCTGATTGCTCAGATAACCTTGGGCAATCATCAGCAGGTTGTCTTCGCCGGCGCCATCGCGGCGAATCACCGAACCCAGCAGCGGAGAGATATTGGCAAATCCGGCCTCGGTCAGGTAAGCGCTCATCTCCAGTTCCGGGTGTACGCCAGAAGCGACTTTGCGTATCAGCTTAAGCACCAGGCTGTTGCCGATCACCACCGAGCTGTTCGACTGTTCGGCCGACAGATAACGCACTTCCGACTCGGCACTGAGCCCCAGTTTTTCCAAATGCTCCGTCGAGGCAAAGCGGATTTCCCCCTCGGCCGACTCCAGCACCGTGTCGTTCTGCATGCCTTGCAGCACTGCGCGCACGAAGGCTTCGAGGCTGAACGCATCGGTGATCAGACCGACCTGTCGCACACGTCTTACACGCGACAGCGCCAATTGCTGCGGCAATGCCGGGCCGACCTGGTCCTCTGCGATGAAGCCGAACGGCAACTGATAGCGATGGGTCTGGCCGCCAGCAGTGACTTCGATTTCGCTGAGCAGTACCGGATGCTGGGCATCGCCGAAACGCACGCCGTAAGCCAGATGGACCTTCTCGATCGCCGCATCCTTGCCAGCGAACCAGCGGCGGTTCTGCAGCCAGCTCGGCAGGATGCTTTGCTCCAGCGTCGTGCGCGACGGCGCTTCGAGCAGTTCTTCCATGCGTTTTTTCAGCACCAGCGTGGTGAAGTCCGGCAGGCTCTGCGCCGGCTCGACGTGCCAGCTCGGCATCTGGTTTTCCGCGGCCAGGCCGAACCAGTAGAAGCCATACGGCGCCAGGGTCAGGAGGAAATTCAACTGGCCGATGGGCGGGAACGCGTTGCCGCCAAGCATTTCTACCGGGACCATGCCAGCGTAAGCCGAGAGATCCAGCTCCACCGCTTGCGCACTGCGCGACACGTTGGCCACGCAGAGAATGATCTCGTGCTTGCCGTCGACATCGGTGTACTCACGGATATACGCCAGCACCCGCCGGTTGTTCGGCGAGAGCATCTTCAACGTGCCGCGGCCGAACGCCTTGGATTGCTTGCGCACGGCGAGCAGGCGGCGCGTCCAGTTCAGCAACGAATGCGGATCGCCCGACTGGGTTTCGACGTTGACCGATTGATAACCATAGAGCGGGTCCATGATCGGTGGCAGCACCAGGCTCGCCGGGTCGGCGCGGGAGAAGCCGCCGTTGCGGTCGATCGACCACTGCATGGGAGTACGCACGCCATCGCGGTCGCCCAGATAGATGTTGTCGCCCATGCCGATCTCGTCGCCGTAATACAAGGTCGGCGTGCCAGGCATCGACAGCAACAGGCTGTTGAGCAACTCGATGCGGCGGCGATCACGCTCCATCAACGGCGCCAGACGCCGGCGTATGCCAAGGTTTATCCGTGCACGACGATCCGCGGCGTAGTAGTTCCACAGGTAATCGCGCTCTTTGTCGGTGACCATTTCCAGGGTCAGCTCATCGTGGTTGCGCAAGAAAATCGCCCATTGGCAGTTGGCTGGAATTTCCGGGGTCTGGCGAAGAATATCGGTGATCGGGAAGCGATCTTCCTGTGCCAGCGCCATGTACATGCGTGGCATCAGCGGAAAGTGAAAAGCCATGTGGCATTCATCGCCATTGATCCCGGCAGCATCGGTGTCGCCGAAGTACAGCTGCGTGTCTTCCGGCCATTGATTGGCCTCGGCGAGCAGCATGCGGTCAGGGTAATTGGCGTCGATCTCGGCGCGGATCTGCTTGAGGACGTCGTGGGTCTCCGGCAGGTTTTCGTTGTTGGTGCCGTCGCGCTCGATCAGATACGGAATCGCGTCCAGACGCAGGCCATCGATGCCCATGTCCAGCCAGTAGCGCATCACTGACAGCACCGCTTTCATGACTTGCGGATTATCGAAATTCAGGTCCGGCTGGTGTGAATAGAAGCGGTGCCAGAAGTACTGGCCAGCGACCGGGTCCCAGGTCCAGTTGGATTTTTCGGTGTCGAGGAAGATGATCCGCGTGCCGTCGTATTTCTGATCGTCATCCGACCACACGTAGAAATCCCGCGCCGCCGAACCGGGCTTGGCCTTGCGCGCGCGTTGAAACCACGGATGCTGGTCCGAGGTGTGGTTGATGACCAGCTCGGTAATGACGCGCAAGCCACGCTTGTGCGCCTCGGCGATAAAGCGCCGCGCATCGGCCATGGTCCCGTAGTCGCTGTGCACGCCGCGGTATTCGGCGATGTCGTAGCCGTCATCGCGACGTGGCGAAGGATAGAACGGCAAAAGCCAGATGGTGTTGACGCCGAGGTCGGCAATGTAATCGAGTTTGGCGATCAAGCCGGGAAAGTCGCCGATTCCGTCATTGTTGGAGTCGAAAAACGATTTGACGTGAACCTGATAGATCACCGCATCCTTGTACCAGAGCGGGTCTTTGATGAAGGCGGCTGCCTTGGGTTTCTTCGCCATGTGAAACTCCTGTTCAATTCTGGAAAAACCGTGAGCCGTTCACTTGACTCGAATGCGCTGCATACCCTGTGGGAGCGAGCCTGCTCGCGAATGCGTCTGGACATTCACCGAAGGCGTCGCCTGCAAGATCGCTATCGCGAGCAGGCTCGCTCCCACAGGGGTTTGGATGTTCACGCAGTAATCCGCCAGATCCCGAACGGCTGGTACGCCGGATCAATGCGCATGAACTGGTATTTGCCATGCCAGTCCCAGCGGTGACCGTTCATCAAGTCTTCGCCGTGGGTCGTCGCATCGTCTGGCAGACCCATTTCCCACAGCGGCAGTTCAAAATTCGCTTCCTGAACGTTATGCGGATCAAGGCTGACCGCCACCAGAATGAAATTGCTGCCATCCGCGCTGCGCTTGCCGAAGTACAGAATGTTGTCGTTCCAGGCGTTGTAGATCGTCAGGCCCAGATGCGTGTGCAGCGCCGGGTTCTGCCGGCGGATGCGGTTGAGCTGGGCGATCTCGGCAATGATGTTGCCCGGTGCCGTGAAGTCGCGGACGCGGATCTCATACTTCTCCGAATCCAGATATTCCTCTTTGCCCGGCACCGGCGCCGATTCGCACAGTTCAAAGCCCGAATACATGCCCCACAGGCCAGAGCCCATGGTCGCCAGCGCCGCCCGAATGAGGAACCCGGGACGCCCGGAGTCATGCAGGAACGCCGGATTGATGTCCGGTGTATTGACGAAGAAATTCGGCCGGTAGCATTCACGCCACGGCGACTGGTTCAGTTCGGTGAAATACTCGGCCAGCTCGGCCTTGGTGTTGCGCCAGGTGAAATAGGTGTAGCTCTGCGTGTAACCAACCTTGCCCAGACGCGCCATCATTGCCGGGGTAGTGAAAGCTTCAGCGAGGAAGATCACCTCCGGGTACAGCGCGCGCACATCAGCGATCAGCCATTGCCAGAACGGCAGCGGTTTGGTGTGCGGGTTGTCGACGCGAAAGATCTTCACACCCTCCTCGACCCAGCCGACGACGATGTCGCGCAACTCCACCCACAGGCTCGGAATCGCATCCGGCGCGTAGAAATCGACGTTGACGATGTCCTGATATTTCTTCGGCGGGTTCTCGGCGTATTTGATCGTGCCGTCCGGGCGCCAGTTGAACCAGCCCGGATGCTGCTTGAGCCACGGGTGGTCCTGCGAACACTGGATCGCGAAATCGAGGGCGATCTCCAGCCCATGTTCAGCGGCCGCGGCCACCAATCGGCGGAAGTCTTCGCGGGTGCCAAGTTGCGAGTGAATCGCTTCGTGGCCGCCCTCCTCGCTGCCAATCGCATACGGGCTGCCAGGATCGTCCGGGCCGGCGGTCAGCGAATTGTTGCGGCCCTTGCGATGCGCGCGACCAATCGGATGGATCGGCGTGAAGTACAGCACGTCGAAACCCATGTCCTGAATCATCGGCAAGCGTGAATGCACATCGTTGAACGTGCCGTGGCGCTTGGGATCGTCGGTGATCGAGCGCGGAAACAGCTCGTACCAACTGGCGAATTCGGCCAGTTCACGTTCAACGTCTACGGGGAATTCGGGACTGATGCTCAGATAGGCGCGGTGATCGGCCTGGGCCATCAACTCTGCACTGCGCGAGTGCAGAAATAACGCGACCTGCTCGGTTTCGAGCAGGCCGGACAATTGGTGGTGCAGCGCGGCAAGGTCTTCGCTGAGCTGACCTTCGCTGCGTTCGGCGGCCTGTTGCACCATGCTGCGGCCTTCCTGCAATTCCAGCGAGACCGGCACGGCGGCGCTGTGCTTCTTCTCCAGTTCATATTGAAAACTGGCGAAATGATCGATCCACGCTTCGATGCAATAAACGTAGCGGCCCTGCTCCTGCGGGCGGAACTGGCCTCGCCAGCCGTTATTGCCCTGATCGGACATGACCTCGGTCTGCCATTCCTCGGCGCCTGCTTCGCGCCAGCGGATGCGCACCGCGAGTTTGTCGTGGCCATCGGCGAAGACCTTGCTGGTGACGACTATGTCGCGCCCGGCGATCGACTTGACCGCGAACTGGCCGCCGTCGAGGGTCGGCATGGTGTTTTCGATAACGATACGCGGCAGCAACAACGCCTGCGCCAGCGGCATGTGCGGGTTGTAGCCGAGTTCGGAAGGTTGTTCAGCAGTCATTGAGCATCTCTCCTTCTACGCCCCAAGGACGCTCTTGTGCCTGATCACTGTTCGCGACAGGGCAGCCGCCCCGTGTTGAACTCACTTAGGTTCCGAGCGACCGCCGCGGATAAAAGTTCAGATGAAATTACTGCGCCGCGACGGCGGATCGAATTGATCGCAAGGTGGTCAACCCACTTAAGCACGTCTCACGCCATGTGCCACACGGAGGTTCTCAATGACTATCCCGATCCCGGCGGAAACGCCGGACCCGAACATCGACAAACCGACCCTGCCGGAAACCGAACCGCCAGCGGTGCCCGAGCAGGAACCGCCGGGCACCACACCACCGCCGAAAGAAGAACCACCCAGCACGATGCCCCCCGTTATCGTCTAGCCCCCGCACTGATCGTTCCCACGCTCCGCGTGGGAATGCAGCCCGGGACGCTCTGCGTCCCTTCTGAAGCTGGAACGCGGAGCGTCCCTTGAGGCATCCCCACGCAGAGCGTGGGAACGATCACCGTGGCAGCGATCAGTCAGAGGTGGTCATTCTTGTCGACGTCCTTTTCAAACACCCGCACCACATGAGGCATCACGCTGAAGATCGCCAGCGCCAGAATGGTACTCAGCAGCGCTGTCGCCTCCTTGCCCAGCCCCACCGCCACGCCGATCGCCGCCGTCATCCACAACCCCGCCGCCGTGGTCAGGCCTTTGACGTGGGCCTCGTCGCCCTGCTGATTCTTCAGAATGGTCCCGGCCCCCAGAAAGCCGATCCCGGCGATCACCCCTTGCAACACCCGACTCATGGCATCGGATTCCGCGCCCGAGGTTTGCGGCACCAGCACGAACAATGCGGCGCCGAGCGCCACCAGCATGTGCGTACGCACGCCAGCGGCCTTGCCCTTGTGCTCGCGCTCGAAGCCAAGAATGCCGCCGAGCACCGCCGCCATCACCAGGCGTACGGTGATGCGAGTGATCTGTGATGCATCGGCGACGTCGGCGAATTCCGCTTGCAGGGTTTGCCACACCTCGTCCCACCAGTCGTCCATCGTTCAGTCTCTTGTTATGGCTTGATAAACGATGGACAACGGCGACCATTAATCGGTTGCGCAGAACGATCGGCGCGCTGCGCTTCCTAACGTACAGATCTCACTGGAACAAGGACTGCCGCGATGCCTGTTCGAATCGATGAAACCAACTCTGAGCAAAAGGTCTGTTTTTTTACCGTTGAAAACGGCGAGGAAATTCGCCTGTGCAGCGACCTGACCGTAATCACCGACACCGACAAAGCCATGTCGGCGGTCGATATCGAAGGTCAGCGCATCTACCTGACCGAGGCCGAAGTCAATGCACTGACCTTCGCCGGCGCCAAAGACGGCCGCGAACATGTGAAAGCGGACACGGGTGATTCGGTGATTTGACTGACCTTGGTCAACACGGCGCGCGAACGCCTGCGATAGTCGCTTGCGCCTTTATCCGCGTGCTGCTTCAAGTTGACGCACGCTCTGCGCCCACGCCCGTCTGATCCGCTTTTTATTCAAATACCTGAGTCTGTTCTGCAAACAGATCGACGCTCATAGTGCTCCGGCCTGATGGAGGCTGATGAGCGAACGAGCATGAGCGAACGAATCCCCGTCCGAACCGTTGAAGCGTCCCCCACCCAAGCGCCTCATATAAAGAAGGTGCCCGCACGCCCGCTGAAGGCGACATTCAAGTCCAGCGACACCCAGATTCACACCCGCAGCTTCACCGGTCTGTTTCGCAGGTTGCGCCTCAGCGGCGCGGGGTTTCTGTTTGCCTTGTTCTTCGGCACGGTATGGCTGAATTGGGGTGGTCGCCAGGCGGTGCTCTGGGATCTGGCTGAAAGCAAATTCCATATCTTTGGCGCAACCTTCTGGCCACAGGATTTCATTCTGCTGTCGGCGCTGCTGATCATTGCCGCGTTCGGCCTGTTCGCCATCACCGTGTTCGCCGGCCGCGTCTGGTGCGGCTATACCTGCCCGCAAAGTTCGTGGACATGGATGTTCATGTGGTGCGAGAAAATCACCGAAGGCGAGCGCAACCAGCGGATCAAACTGCAAGCCGCGCCGTGGAACCTGAACAAACTGGCACGGCGCGCGGCCAAGCACACCTTGTGGCTGGCGATCAGCGTGCTCACCGGCCTGACCTTCGTCGGCTACTTCACCCCGATCCGGCCACTCGCGGAAGAGCTGCTGACCTTGCAGATCGGCGGTGTCAGTTTGTTCTGGGTGCTGTTCTTCACCACAGCCACGTACATCAATGCCGGTTGGCTGCGCGAGGCGGTGTGCATGCACATGTGCCCCTATGCGCGGTTCCAGAGCGTGATGTTCGACAAAGACACCTTGACCATCGCCTACGACGCCGCGCGCGGCGAAAACCGTGGCCCACGCAAACGCGAGATCAAACCTGTAGAAGCCGGACTTGGCGATTGCATCGATTGTCAGCTGTGCGTGCAGGTCTGCCCGACCGGCATCGACATCCGCGACGGCCTGCAAATGGAATGCATCGGCTGCGCTGCGTGTATCGACGCCTGCGATTCGATCATGGACAAGATGAACTACCCGCGCGGCTTGATCCGCTACAGTTCCGAGCGCGAATTGCAGGGCGGCAAAACGCATCTGCTGCGTCCTCGTTTGATCGGCTACACGCTGGTGCTGCTGGTGATGCTCGGCACGCTGGCGTGGGCGTTGGTGGAGCGGCCGATGGTCTCGCTGGACGTGACCAAGGACCGCGGGCTGTTTCGCGAAAATGCTCAGGGGCAAATCGAGAACATCTATAGCCTCAAGGTCATCAACAAGACCCAACAACGGCAGAACTACAACCTGAGCTTGGTCGACGCGGATGGCTTCCAGTTGCAAGGCCTGACCGAACTGAGCCTGGCGCCCGGCGAGATTGTCGATGTGCCCGTGTCCGTGGCGATGACCAGCGAACGGCCGAGCAGCAGCTCGCAAACGTTGAGTTTCAGGATCGCCGACAGCGACGAGCCACAGGTGTACAGCGTGGCCAAGAGCAGGTTTGTCGCACCGATGAATCGTTGAGCCGTTAGAATCGGGCCCCTCACCCCAGCCCTCTCCCGAGGGAGAGGGAGCCGACCGAGGTGTATGACTTTCTGCATCAACCTGCAAAACCAAGTTGATTATGAATTCAACACAGCCAGCTCAGGTCAGCATATGTCTTAAACATCCCCGATCAGTCCCCTCTCCCTCCGGGAGAGGGCCAGGGTGAGGGGCCTTCCCCCTGACACACCACAAAAATCCAGAACACCAAGGCCCCCAATGAAACGCTACGAAAAATTCGCTGACGACATCGCCGAACTGATCCGCTCCGGCGTCCTCGGTCCCGGCCAGCGCGTGCCGTCGGTGCGTTACGCCAGCCAGACCTACGGCGTCAGCCCGTCCACGGTATTCCAGGCCTACTACCTGCTCGAACGCCGCGGCCTGATCCGTGCGCGTCCGCGTTCCGGCTATTTCGTCAACACTCATGCACCGAGCCCGTTTTCCGAGCCGGTGATCAGCCATCAGGTCAATGAGTCCACCGAAGTCGACGTCAGCGAACTGGTGTTCTCGGTGCTCGATTCGATCAAGGACCCGAACACCGTACCCTTCGGCTCGGCCTTCCCCAGTCCGACCCTGTTCCCGCTGCAACGGCTGTCGCGCTCGCTCGCCAGCGCCACGCGCGAGATGGACCCGCGCATGGTGGTCACCGACATGTCGCCGGGCAATCCGCAATTGCGTCGGCAGATCGCCCTGCGCTACATGGTCGGCGGGCTGATGCTGCCGATGGAAGAACTGCTGATCACCAACGGCGCGCTCGAAGCGCTGAACCTGTGCCTGCAAGCCGTGACCGAGCCCGGCGATCTGGTGGCCATCGAAGCCCCGGCGTTCTATGCCAGCCTGCAAGTGCTCGAGCGGCTCAAGCTCAAGGCCGTGGAAATTCCCGTGCATCCGCGCGACGGCATCGACCTCGGCGTGCTCGCGCAGACGCTCGAACGCCATCCGATCAAGGCCTGCTGGTGCATGACCAGTTTTCAGAACCCGATGGGCGCGACCATGCCCGAGGCGAAGAAACAGGAACTGGTCGAACTGCTGCGCGAGCACCAGGTCCCGCTGATCGAAGACGATGTCTACGCCGAACTCTATTACGGCCAGCACGCGCCGAAGCCCGCCAAGGCGTTCGACACCGAAGGGCTGGTCATGCACTGCGGCTCGTTCGCCAAAAGCCTCGCCCCCGGCTATCGCATCGGCTGGGTCGCCGCCGGGCGCTACGCGCAAAAGATCGAACGACTGAAACTGATGACCTCGCTGTGCGCGTCGATGCCGGCGCAAGCAGCGATTGCCGATTACCTGCAACACGGCGGCTACGACCGCCACTTGCGCAAATTGCGCTATGCGCTGGAGGAACAGCAAAGCGCCATGCTAGCGGCCATCGCTCGTTACTTCCCGGCGCAGACGCGAGTCAGCCAGCCGGCAGGCGGGTACTTTTTGTGGCTGGAATTGCCACCGCAGATGGATTCGCTGAAGTTGTTTCAGATGGCGCTGGCCCAAGGCATCAGCATAGCGCCGGGGCCGATTTTCTCACCGACCCAACGCTTTCGAAATTGCATTCGCCTGAACTATGGCAGCCCGTGGACCGAGGATTCGGAAAAGGCCATGGAGACGTTGGGGCGGATTGTGCGGTCGTTCTGACAGACAGAGGTTGCCTGGTTGATCGCCATCGCCAGCAGGCTGGCTCCCACAGTAAATTTGTGAATACAGAACCGATGTGGGAGCCAGCCTGCTGGCGATAGCGCCCGACCAGCCACCGCAGAACTAGCGCCCGCCCCCCAGATCCACAAACGTCCCCGTCGCATACGACGCCTTGTCCGACAACAACCAGACAATCGCCTCCGCCACTTCATCCGGGCGGCCACCACGGGCCATGGGGATCGCCGATTCCAGTTTGCTGACCCGCTCCGGGTCGCCGCTCAACGCGTGGAAATCGGTATAGATGTAACCCGGACGCACCGCATTGACCCGAATGCCTTCGCCCGCCACTTCCTTCGACAGGCCAATGGTGAAGGTATCGAGTGCGCCTTTGGAGGCGGCGTAATCGACGTACTCGTTGGGCGAACCGAGCCGTGCGGCGACGGAGGACACGTTGACGATGCTGCCACCCTGCCCGCCGTGCTTGGGCGACATGCGCAGGATCGCGTGTTTGGCGCAGAGGATCGGCGCCAGCACGTTGGTTTTCATGATTTTCAGAATACGGAATTCGGACATCTCATCGACCCGCGACTTTTGCCCGACGGTGCCGGCGTTGTTCACCAGAGCGGTGACCCGGCCCAGCTCGCTGTCGACGCGATGGAACAGTGCAATCACCTCATCTTCAATACTGACGTCGGCGCGTACCGCAATCGCCTGGGCGCCCAGGGCACGGACTTGCTCGAGCACACTGTGCGCGGCTTGTTCATCCGACTGATAGTTGATGCAGATCCGATAGCCCTGCTCGGCCGCCAACAGCGCCGTAGCGGCGCCGATGCCACGCCCGCCGCCGGTGATCACGATGACTTTATCCATGCTGGCCTTTCCCCCGAATGCACACGTGACAGTCGGGGCCAAGAATAACCGTCATTGCCGGGTTTTGCATAAGGTCTGTGGCGCCCGGCCGGCCGCCATCGCCAGCAGGCTAGCTCCCACACTGGACCTGTTCAAGATGCAAAACCCTGTGGGAGCCAGCCTGCTGGCGATTGCAGGCGACGCGGTCAGTCAGGCCAGCGCCAATGCCTCACCGCGCACAATGTCCTGCATGAAACGCTCGGCCGGCATCGGGTGCCCGAGCAGATAGCCCTGCAGGGAATCACAGCCCAACTGGGTCAGAAACTTCTGCTGCACCCCGGTTTCAACCCCTTCAGCAACAATCCGCAGACCCAGCGCCTGCCCCAGCGCCACGATCGCCGAGACAATCGCCGCGTCGTCGCTGTCGTGTTCCAGATCGCGGACAAAACCCCGATCGATCTTCAGCTCGTTGGCCGGCAGGCGCTTGAGGTACATCAGGCTGGAATATCCGGTGCCGAAGTCATCGATCGACAGGTCGACGCCCATGTCCGACAACTCCTGCAACACCGTCATGCTCGCATCGGCATCGCTCATCGCCGTGGTTTCGGTGATTTCCAGCGTCAGGCTGTTCGCGGGCAAGTGATGCGTGGCCAACGCTTTGGCGACGCTGCGCACCAGCCCGGTGTGGCAGAACTGCAGGGCCGAGAGGTTCACGGCAATCCGCCAGTCGGTGTAACCGAGCACGAACCACTCGCGCATCTGCCGGCAGGCCTCGTTGAGCACCCACTCACCGATTGGAATGATCAGGCCGCTTTTCTCCGCCAGTTCGATGAACTTGTCCGGCATCAACAGGCCGTGCACCGGGTGCTGCCAGCGCAGCAACGCCTCGGCCCCGACTGCCCGACCATTGCCGGCGTCGAACTTGGGCTGATAATGCAGGCTGAACTGGCTGTGCTCCAGCGCCGCGCGCAGGTCTTGCAGCAACTGCAACTGCTTGCGCGCGTTGTTGTTCATCGAGGCGTCGAAAAAGCTGTAGCCGTTTTTTCCGCCACCCTTGGCGTGGTACATCGCCGCGTCCGCGTTCATCAGCAGTTCCTGGGCGTTCTGGCCGTTGCCCGGGTACAGGGCGATGCCGACGCTGGCGGAAATCTGCAGATCATGGCCCGCGACGCGGAACGCCTGGGCGACCAAACCCACCTGGCGCGCAGCCAGGCCGAGCGCATCATTGGGTTCACTCAAACGCACCAGCAGGACGAACTCGTCACCGCCGATCCGCGCCAGTGTGTCCTGGCCGCGCAAGTCTTCGCGCAGACGCACACCGACTTCGCGCAGCAACTCGTCGCCCATGTGGTGGCCGAACGCATCGTTGACCGGCTTGAAACCGTCCAGATCGATAAACATCAGCGCGAAACAGCCGCCGTGTTCATGGACTTTTTTCATCGCCTGATTGATGCGGTCGTCGAGCAGCATGCGATTCGGCAGGCCGGTCAGGGTGTCGTGCAGCGCCAATTGCGTGAGTTCGCGGTTGGCCACAGTCAGCGAGTGTGCGAGGTCGGCAGTACGTGCTTCGAGGCGGGCGTCGAGGATCGAGGTGAGCAAGGCAATCGACAGCACCGCCAGCGTGGTGATCAGGACCAGACCGTCGAGGCCGTTGCCTTTCAAGCCGTTGAGCGTGGCGCCGCAGAAACTGCCGGCCGGAAATTGCGCAGCGGCCATGCCGGTGTAATGCATGCCGACGATGGCAACCCCCATGATCACCGCTGCACCGGCGCGAATCAGCCGCACATGAGGCGAATGCTGGCGCAGACGGAAAGCGATCCACAGCGCTGCGGCCGAAGCGCCGACGGCGATCAGCAACGAGGCGCCAAACAGCGCCGGATCGTAATCGATGCCTGGTGTCATGCGCATCGCCGCCATGCCGGTGTAATGCATGGCACTGATGCCGGCGCCCATGATCAGCGCGCCGAAGCCCAGTTGCAGGATCGGCAGCTTCGGCTGGCTGACTAGCCACAGGGCAAAGCCGCAGGACAGCACGGCAATCAGCAGCGACAGCGCGGTGAGGACAATGTCGTAGCCCAGATCGATCGGCAGTTTGAAGGCGAGCATGCCGATGAAGTGCATCGACCACACGCCGACACCCATGGCGAACGCCCCGCCGGCCGTCCAGAAATGCACGGCGCGGCCCTTGGCGGTGGCGATGCGGCCGGTGAGGTCGAGTGCGGTGTAGGAAGCGAGAATCGCCACGCACAACGAAATGAAAACCAGAGTGGAAGAGTAACTACCGATGAGCATGGGGATTCTCGTGGCCACCCAACGCACAATCGCGTCCATTCTCGGTCGGGCAAATGCGGCGATTGTACTGATTGCGCGGAAGAACGCACTGACAAAGTTAGCAAATGGCCATCAAGCCGATGAAGCGGTGTCTGATCGTCTTACAATCGTCCGGTTCGCAGATTGATCGTTCCCACGCTCCGCGTGGGAATGCCTCAACGGACGCTCCGCGTTCGGCTCTGGATGGGACGCAGAGCGTCTCGGGATGCATTCCCACGCAGAGCGTGGGAACGATCGTTCGGCAGGTTACTGCGTGTCACTGACTTCCAGCTGGCCATCCCAGCCACCGCCCAGTGCGGCAATCAATTGCACGCTGGCAATCAAACGGCTTTGCAGAATATTCAGCACACTGCGCTCGTTGCTCAGTGCCGTGGCTTGCACCACGACCACGTCGATATAGGCAATCAACCCGGCCTTGTACTGGTTTTCGGTCAGGCGCAAGGAATCGCGCGCCGCGTCGAGCGCTTCCTGGCGCACCGCGGCTTCTTCTTCATACACCTTGAGCTGCACCAGATAGTTTTCCACTTCGCGGAAACCATCGAGAACGGTCTGCCGGTATTGGGCCACGGTCTGGTCGTATACCGCTTCGGTGCGGTCGACTTCCGCCGAGCGCTGGCCGCCGTCGAACAACGGCAACGCCAGTTTCGGTCCCACCGACCAGAAACGATTCGGCAGGCTGATCAGGTTCTGCGAAGTACTGCTGCTATAGCCGCCACTCAAACTCAGGGTCAGGTCCGGGTAGTACGCGGCTTTCGCCACGCCGATATTGGCGTTGGCGGCAATCACCGAACGCTCCGCCGAAGCAATGTCCGGACGCCGTTCCAGCAATTGCGACGGCAGACTCACCGGCACCTGCGGCAGTTTCGGGATGGTCTGCACTTCAGCAATGCTGAAGTCCGCCGGCGCTTGCCCGGTGAGCACGGCAATGGCGTTCTCGAATTGCGCACGCTGCCAGATCAGGTCGACCAGATCGGCCTGGGTGCTTTTCAGCTGGGTCTGCGCCTGTGCGACCGCATCACGCCCGGAAACCCCGGCGCGGTACTGGTTCTGGGTCATCTGCAACGATCGCTGATAAGCCGCAACGGTCGCTTCGAGCAAACGTTTCTGCTGATCGATGACCCGCAGTTGCAGGTAATTCTGCACCAGTTCCGACTGCTGGCTCAGACGCATCGCCGCCAGATCGGCAAAACTGGCCTGGGCGCTGGCCTCGTCGGCTTCGAGGCCGCGGCGCAGTTTGCCCCAGACGTCAGCTTCCCAACTGACGCCCAGCTCAGCATTGTAAGTATCGCGAATGCCACTGGAAGAACTGCTCAGGCTCGAACTGCTGCTGCCGGTGCCCTGGCTGGAGCGAGTCTTGCCCAGGCTCAGGTCGACGCTGGGGTAAAACGCCCCGCGCGCGCTGCGCACCAAGGCCTGGGCCTGGCGATACTGGGCTTCTGACTGGGCGACGGTCTGGTTGGAGCTGTTGAGTTTCTCGATCAGCCCGTTGAGCTGCTGATCGCCATACAACTCCCACCAGGCGCCCCGGGCCAGCGCATCGCTCGGGTTAGCCTGGGTCCAGCCTTCGGCTTCCTTGTACTGAGCGATTTCAGCCGTCTGCGGGCGTTGATAATCCGGGCCGACAGCGCAGGCACTGAGCAGCGCCACGCACAGCGACAGGCTCAGCAAGCGCGAACCCCGTGCGGTGGCGAAATTGAAAAGCGAATGGTCAGTCATAGCGGAGTTTCCAGAGCGGCGTCAGTACGCACGCCACGCCATTTGTTGAAACGATGGCGCAGCTTGTCGAGATAGAGGTAAACCACCGGGGTGGTGTAAAGCGTGAGGATCTGGCTGAAGACCAGCCCGCCAATGATGGTCAGGCCCAGCGGCTGGCGCATTTCCGCACCTTCGGCACGGCCGAGCAGCAGCGGCAAGGCGCCGAGAATCGCCGCCAGCGTGGTCATCAGAATCGGCCGCAGCCGTTGCAGGCAGGCGCTGCGGATCGACTCCAGCGGCGACAGGCCCTGATGGCGTTCAAGTTGCAAGGCCAGGTCGATCATCAGAATGGCGTTTTTCTTCACCACGCCGATCAGCAGGAACAGGCCCAGCAAGGAGATCAGGCTGAACTCGCTACCCAACACATAGATCGACAGCAACGCGCCGACACCCGCTGACGGCAGCGTGGAAAGAATCGTCAGCGGATGAATGTAACTTTCATACAACACGCCGAGCACCAGATACACCGCCAGCAGTGCGCCGAGAATCATGAACGGCTGGCTTTTTTGCGTCGCGGCAAAGGCGTCGGCGGTACCAGCCATTTTCGCGATCACGTCTTCCGGCAGACCGACTTTGGCGATCGCCCGCTCGATGGCTGCGCTACCCTGCTCCACCGTCACGCCTTCGGCCATATCGAACGCGATGCTCTCGGAGGCGAACTGGCCTTCGTGGCTGACGCGGTCGTCTTCGAGGCTGTTTTCGTAATGGGCGAAGGTCGATAGCGGCACGCGCGCGCCATCGGCGGTAATCACCTGGACCTGCTTGAGCGTCACCGGGTCCTGGGCGTATTTCGGATTGACCTCCATCACCACCTGATATTGGTTGAGGCTGTCGTAGATCGTTGATATCTGCCGCTGGCTGTAGGCGTTGTTGAGCACGGCGGTGACCATGTCCATGTCGACGCCGAGGCGTTTGGCCTGGTCGCGATCCACGATCAGCGTGACTTGCTGCGCCCCCGCCCCTTCACGGGCATCGATCGCGGTCAGTTCAGGCAACGCGCGCAACGCGGTGACCACTTTCGGGTACCACTTGCGCAGCTCGCCCAGATCACCGCTTTGCAGGATGTAGCTGTATTGCGAAGTGGTCTGCTCGCGGCCGCCGCCGAATTGCAGGTCCTGGTCGGCCATCAGCATCAGTTGTGCGCCAGGGACCTTGGGCATCTCCTTGCGCAGGCGTTCGATGACCTTCTGTGCGTTGAGCTGGCGGTCCTTGATCGGCTTCAGGCGCACCAGCATGAAGGCGTTGTTGGTGCCGTTGCTGCCACCGATGAAGCCGGCGACGCTTTCTACCGCAGCGTCCTTGAGCACAGCGCGGCGGAAGATTTCCATTTTCGGCTGCATCACGCTGAACGACAGGCCGTCGTCGCCGCGCACGAAGCCGATCAACTGACCGGTGTCCTGTTGAGGCATGAAGGTTTTCGGCACCACCACGTACAGGGCAACGTTGACCGCGACGGTGATCAACAGGCTGAGCAGGGTTAAACGGCGGTGGCGCAGCACCCAGTCGAGACTGCTGGCATACTTGTCGACCATCCAGTCGTTGGTCCGCTGGCTCCAGCGTTGCAGACGGTTTTCCTGCCCCGGCGTGTGCGGCTTGAGCCAGCGTGCGCAGAGCATCGGCGTCAAGGTCAGGGAGACCACCAGCGAGACGATGATCGCCGCCGCGAGAGTGATGGAAAACTCGCGGAACAGGCTTTCGACAATCCCGCCCATGAACAGAATCGACAGGAACACGGCCACCAGCGAGACGTTCATCGACAGCAAGGTGAAACCGACTTCCTTGGCCCCGAGGTAAGCGGCCTGCATCGGTTTGACGCCTTCATCGATGTGCCGGGAAATGTTCTCCAGCACCACGATGGCGTCGTCCACCACCAGACCGGTGGCGAGAATCAGCGCCATCAGCGACAGGTTGTTCAGCGAGAAACCATACAGGTACATCACCGCAAAGGTGCCGACCAGCGACACCGGTACGGCCAGGGACGGAATCAGCGACGCGCGGAAATTCCCGAGAAACAGGAACACCACCACAATCACCAGGGCCACGGCGATCAACAGGGTCATTTCCGCTTCGTGCAGAGTCGCCTTGATCACCGGCGAGCGGTCCATCGCCAGGTTCAGCTTGACGCTGGCCGGCAATACCGCTTGCAAGGCCGGCAGTTGCGCCTTGATCTCGTTGACGGTCTCGATGATGTTGGCGCCGGCCTGCCGGTTGATCACCAACAGCACCGCCGCGTCATCGTTGAAGAAACCGCTGTTGTAACGGTCTTCGACGCCATCACTGACCTTGGCCACGTCCTTGAGGCGCAGCGCCGCGCCGTCGGCGTAGTGGATGATCAGCGACTCGTAGTCCTTGGCCTTCTCCAACTGGTCATTGGCCTGGATCTGCCACAGGCGCTGGCCGTCCTCGACCGAACCTTTGGGCCGGCGCACGTTGGCTTCGGCGATGGTCTTGCGCACATCGTCGAGCGCCACGCCGTACTGGTTCAGCGCCTGCGGCTCAAGTTCGATGCGCACTGCCGGCAGCGAACTGCCACCGATCTGCACTTCACCGACGCCCTGCACCTGGGACAGGCTCTGCGAGAGGATGGTCGAGGCGAGGTCGTAGAGCTGACCTTTTTCCAGCACGTCCGATGTCAGCGACAAGACCATGATCGGCGCCTGCGACGGGTTGACCTTTTTATAGGTCGGCATGCTGCGCATCCCGCTTGGCAGCAGATTGCGCGACGCGTTGATCGCCGCCTGCACTTCCCGCGCAGCGCCATTGATGTCGCGGTCGAGGTCAAACTGCAGAATGACCCGGGTCGAGCCCTGACTGGAGCGACTGCTCATGGTATTGACGCCAGCAATCGCACCGAACGAACGCTCCAGCGGCGTCGCCACCGTCGACGCCATCACTTCCGGGCTGGCACCGGGCAGGCTCGCCTGCACGACAATCACCGGGAAATCCATCTGCGGCAGCGGCGATACCGGCAGCAGACCGAAACTGACGCCACCGAGCAGCATGATGGCCAACGAAAGCAGCATGGTTGCCACGGGGCGCTTGATGAACGGACCGGAGAGATTCATAAGTGGCAACCACCAGCTGCAAGCTGCAAGCCACAAGCCACAAGCTTGCAGTGAGCCCGCTTCTCTCTTGCAGCTTGAAGCTTGGAGCCTGTAGCTGCTTTCATACCGAGACCTCTTCAGCTTCAACCTTGCGCTTGCCAAAGCGTCGGCCGAGCCGGTCGAAGTACAGGTAGATCACCGGTGTGGTGAACAGCGTCAGCACCTGGCTTACCAGCAATCCGCCAACCATCACCAGACCCAGCGGTTGACGCAGCTCGGCGCCGGAACCGGTCGCAAGCATCAACGGAACCGCGCCAAACAATGCCGCCAGCGTGGTCATCAGGATCGGCCGGAAGCGCAGCAGCGCTGCCTGATAGATCGCCTGTTCCGGGGCCATGCCCTGGGTGCGCTCGGCATCGAGGGCGAAGTCGATCATCATGATCGCGTTCTTTTTCACGATACCGATCAGCAGAATGATGCCGATGATCGCGATCATCCCCAGATCGTTGCCGCTGAGCAGCAGCGCGAGCAACGCGCCGACCGCCGCCGAAGGCAGCGTCGAAAGAATCGTGATCGGGTGGATATAGCTTTCGTACAGCACGCCGAGCACGATGTACATGGTCACCACCGCGGCCAGAATCAGCAGCAAGGTGCTCGACAGCGACGCCTGGAAGGCTTCGGCCGCACCCTGGAACTGGGTCTGCACGCCGACCGGCATGCCGATCTCCTGCTGCACCTGTTCGATCACGTCGACCGCGTGCCCCAGCGCCACGCCGGGAGCGAGGTTGAAGGACATCATCACCGCCGGGAACTGGCCGATATGGGTAATTGCCAACTGCGCCTGCCGCTCTTCGACATGGGCCAGACTCGACAGCCGCACCTGCGCGTCATCGGTGGTCTTGACGTAGATCTGGTCCAGCGCCTGCGGGCCGATGCGTTCGCCGGCCTGGGCCTGCAGCACCACGCGGTACTGGCTGGCCTGGGTGTAAATGGTCGAGATCTGCCGCTGGCCAAAAGCGTCGTACAACGCATCGGTGATGTTCGACACCGAAACGCCCAGGCGTGAAGCGGCATCGCGGTCGATCACCAGATAGACCTGCAAACCCTTGTCCTGCAAGTCACTGGCAACGTCAGTCAGTTCCGGACGCTGGGCCAATGCCTCGACCAGCCGCCCGCTCCATTGGCTGAGCAGTTCGGCGTCCGGCGAGGACATGCTGAACTGGTACTGCGTGCGGCTGACGCGGTCTTCGATGGTCAGGTCCTGCACGGGCTGCATGAACAGGCGGATACCGACGAGCTTGTCGAGCTTGGGTTGCAGGCGCGCAATCACTTCACTGGCGCTCAGATCACGTTCGCCGTGGGGCTTGAGGTTGATCAGCAAGCGACCGCTGTTGAGGGTGGCGTTATCGCCGTCAACACCGATATATGACGACAGGCTTTGCACCGCGGGGTCTTCGAGGATGACCCGGGCCAGTTCCTGCTGGCGCTCGCCCATCGCGGCAAAGGAGATTGACTGCGGCGCTTCGGAAATCCCCTGGATCACGCCGGTGTCCTGGACCGGGAAGAAGCCCTTGGGCACGACCATGTACAGGAACACCGTCAGCGCCAGTGTGCCGATGGCCACCAGCAAGGTCAGCGGCTGATGCTTGAGCACCCACTGCAACATGCGCCCGTAGCCGGCGATCATCCAGTCGATGAAGGCACCACTGGCCCGATAGAAACGGCCCTGCTCGTGTTCTTGCGGTTCACGTTTGAGCAAGCGTGCGCACATCATTGGCGTCAGGGTCAGCGACACCACCAGTGAAATCAGGATCGCCACCGCCAGGGTAATCGCGAATTCGCGGAACAGGCGCCCGACCACGTCGGCCATGAACAACAGCGGGATCAATACGGCGATCAGCGACAGGGTCAGGGAAATCAGGGTGAAGCCGATCTGTCTGGCGCCCTTGAGCGCGGCCTGCATCGGGCTGTCGCCCTCCTCGATGAAGCGCGAAATGTTTTCGAGCATGACGATCGCGTCGTCGACCACGAAACCGGTGGCAATGGTCAGCGCCATCAGGGTCAGGTTGTTGACCGAGAACCCGGCCAGATACATCACGCCGAACGTGCCGATCAAAGACAGTGGCACGGCCACCGACGGGATGATCGTCGCGCTGAAACGGCGCAGAAACAGGAACGTCACCATCACCACCAGAGCGATGGCGATCAGCAGTTCGTGTTGCACATCGGTGACCGAAGCGCGGATGGTCTGGGTGCGGTCGGTGAGCACCGTCACGTCGAGGCCGGCCGGCAGGTTGTCGGTGATGCTTGGCAGCAATGCCTTGATGCGGTCGACCACCTCGATCACGTTGGCGCCGGGCTGGCGTTGAATGTTCAGCAACACCGCCTGATTCTGGTTGGCCCACGCGGCAAGACGTTCGTTCTCGGCGCCATCGACGATCTCGGCGACGTCCTTGAGCCGCAGCGGCGCGCCGTTCTTGTAGGCAAGAATCAGGTTGGCGTAGTCCTCGGGCGAGGTCAGTTGGTCGTTGGCATCAAGCATCGAGACGCGCGTCGGGCCGTCGAAGTTGCCTTTCGGCTGGTTGACGTTGGAGGCGCTGATCAAGGTGCGCACGTCCGACAGGTTCAGGCTGTTCGCCGCCAAAGCCTCCGGGTTGACCTTGATCCGCACCGCCTGACGCTGGCCGCCGGCAATGCTGACCATGCCGACCCCGCTGATCTGGGCAATCTTCTGCGCCATGCGCGTATCGACCAGATCGTTGAGTTTGGGCAGCAGCATGGTTTTCGAGGTGATCGCCAGTGTCAGCACCGGCGTATCAGCGGGGTTGACCTTGTTGTACACCGGCGGTGCCGGCAAGTCGGTCGGCAGCAGATTGGTCGCCGCGTTGATCGCCGCCTGTACCTGCTGCTCGGCGACATCCATATTGATGTCGAGGCTGAAACGCAGGGTCAGCACCGACGCGCCGCCGGAACTGGTCGAAGCCATTTGCGTCAGGCCGGGCATCTGCCCGAACTGGCGCTCGAGCGGCGCCGTCACTGCGCTGGTCATTACATCCGGGCTGGCGCCGGGATACAGGGTCATGACGCGAATGGTCGGGTAATCAACCTGCGGCAGCGCCGACACCGGCAACAGGCGATAAGCGATCAGACCGGCCAGGACAATGGCCAGCATGCTCAGGGTGGTGGCTACCGGTCGGAGGATGAACAGCCGCGAAATGTTCATGCGCCCTTCTTGGCCTTGTCAGTCACGGCGGCGTCCGGCGCATTGGCGGCGGATTTGCCTTGCAGGTGTTCGGTCGGCGTGGTCGGCACCTCATTACTGTCGTTGACCACTTCGACTTCACTGCCTTCCTTGAGGCGGTCGGTGCCTTCCAGCACTACCCGGTCGCCGGCAGCCAGGCCTTCGGTGACAACGGTGTTCTCGCCATCACTGGCGCCGATCTTCAACTGGCGGATGGTGACTTTCTTGTCGCCGTCCAGCGCATAGACGAAGGTGCCGTTGGTGCCGAACTGAATCGCTGCGGATGGCGCCAGCACCACGCCCTTCAGCGTGTCCGCGAGCAAATGGATATTGACGAACTGATTGGGGAACAGCGCCTGATCGCGGTTATCGTAACGGGCCTTGAATTTCAGGGTGCCGGTGGCGACGTCGATCTGGTTGTCGAGGCTTTGCAGTACGCCGGTGGCCTGCAGTTTGCTGTCGCCGCGATCCCACGCCTCAGCCGACAGTCTGGCGCCGCTGCGATAGCGCGCGAGTACGGTGTCGAGGCTGTTTTCCGGCAAGGTGAAGGCCACACTGATCGGCTGCGTCTGGGTGATCACCGCCAGCGCGGTGGTGTCGTTGGCGGTGACGAGGTTACCGACGTCGACCTGACGCAAGCCGACGCGCCCGGCAATCGGTGCGCGGATCCTGGTGAATTCGAGGTTGAGCTTGGCGTCGTTGACTGCGGCCTGATTGGTCTTGACCGTGCCCAGATACTGGCCGACCAGTGCTTCGGCGGTATCGAGTGTCTGTTTGGCGATGCTGTCTTCTTTATACAAACCGCGATAACGCTCGACGTCGACCTGCGCGTTTTTCAACTGCGCCTGGTTCTGCAGCAAGGTGCCCTCGGCCTGGAGCAAGGCGTTCTGGTACGGACGCGGATCGATCTCGGCCAGGACATCGCCAGCCTTGACCATTTGCCCTTCTTCGAAATTGATCTTCATCAGCTCGCCGCCGACCCGGCTGCGCACGTTGATGGTATTGAGCGCGGTCACGGTGCCCAGCGCCTTGTAATACAGCGGGAAGTCCCCGGTGACCGCCGGCGCCACGCGCACCGGAATCGGCCCGGTGCCGCCGCCGAAGCCCGGCCGCATCATTCCCGAACGCCCGGCGTGCCCGGCCGCAGTCTTGTCCGCGCCCTCCTTGTGGGCGGAACCGGCGGGCCAGAATTTCCAGCACAGGACGGCGATCACCAACAGGACAAGCAGGCTGATCAGCCAGCGACGGGATTTGCGGGAGGACGATTGCATGGAGTGATTAACCATTGGGCGCGTGGGCTTCTATTACGGGAGGCTGAACGATAAGCACTGACTGGATTTAAGCAAAGCAGCTTTACCGGCAATTTACCTTGCACTTACGTTTCAAGGTGTGAGGCAAAACCCTGATACACAAATGAAAACGGCCTGGACAGGGCCAGGCCGTTAACAATTGTAAAAGCCTTACTTGAGAACGGACAGTGCCGCTTCGTAGTTTGGCTCTTCAGCGATTTCCTTGACCAGTTCGCTGTGCAGAACGTTGTCGTTCTCGTCCAGTACGACCACGGCACGGGCGGTCAGGCCTTTCAGCGGGCCGTCAGCGATGGCCACGCCGTAGTTTTCGATGAATTCGGCACCGCGCAGGGTCGACAGGTTCTTGACGTTTTCCAGACCTTCGGCACCGCAGAAACGCGCCTGGGCGAATGGCAGGTCGGCGGAAATGCACAGGACCACGGTGTTGGCCAGTTCGTTGGCCTGAGCGTTGAACTTGCGCACGGAGGTGGCGCAGGTCGGGGTGTCGACGCTTGGGAAGATGTTCAGCACTTTGCGCTTGCCGGCAAAGTCTTTCAGGGTGACGTCAGACAGGTCGCCGGCAACCAGAGAAAAGGCTGGCGCCTTGGAACCGGCTTGTGGCAACTGGCCGTTGACTTGAACCGGATTGCCTTTAAGGGTGACTTGAGCCATGACTTGAGTCCTTCTGATGTTTTTGATTGGAAAGCATGCAAGAGGCGGAAGTTAACCATGAATTGGCCTGGCGAGCTAAACCCTTCGTTGAATTGTTGGGGGTGAGCGCGAGAAATTGTATACAAATCGGCGACCTTATTAATGGGTATTGGGCAATACCTCAAGTCTTGTTGCGCCCCGGCCCCTCACCCCAGCCCTCTCCCCAGGGAGAGGGAGCCGAACTATGTTGAATGCTGAATCTGCGTTTGGCTGGGCTGAAATGTTGAACCGGCTACTTTGATCTGGCCCCCTTCGGCCAATGGATTCGGTGAAAAATCAACAGGTCGCCATAACGTTTCAGTATCCCCCAGTCAGTCCCCTCTCCCTTTGGGAGAGGGCTAGGGTGAGGGGCTTTCGAGCGAACATCCGACCTTCATTCCAGCGATGTAGCTTGAGTCTGCAAACAAAACGCTCAGGTAGACCGACAGGATCATCATCGCCAGTATCTTTTTCACCACCCATTGTCGATTCACGTCCCGCCCATTCGACTAAACAGCGAATCCCCCGACAATCCACGGAGTCACCACCATGCGTTTCATGATTCTTGTCAAAGCCAGCGCCGATTCGGAAGCCGGTGTCATGCCCAGCGAAGAACTGCTAACCGCCATGGGCAATTTCAACGAAGAACTGGCGCAGGCCGGCGTTCTGGTCAGCGCCGATGGGCTGCATCCGAGCAACAAGGGCGCACGGGTCAGATTTTCCGGGGACAAGCGCAGCGTAATCGACGGCCCGTTCATCGAAACCAAAGAGCTGATCGCCGGCTACTGGGTCTGGGAAGTCAAATCGAAGGAAGAAGCCATCGAGTGGGTCAAGCGCTGCCCCAATCCAATGCCTGGGACCGAGGCCGAAATCGAGATCCGCCAGATATTTACCGCGGAAGACTTCGGCGCCGAGTTCACGCCCGAGGCGCGAGCGCAGGAAGAGCACATTCGCGAACATGCCAAGAAAAACGGCTAAACGGAATATCACATCCAGGAGCTGCCGAAAGCTGCGATCTTTTGATCTGGAAAAGCAAAGTCAAAAGATCACAGCCTTGCTTCACTCGAAAGCTGCAAATTCATCAGTCGGGCATAGAGCGGATTATGTCGGCGAGATCATCCTTGGTTATTCCATTGGCCTTTATAGCAGCGGCGACATCCGCTTTGGAAAGCGGGAAACGTTTGAAAATTTCCTTCAAGGCTTCCTCATTAACATTGGCCAACCAGAGCGGGTCGATAAATGAACCGCCATACTCAGGTTTCATGGGTACGTCTTCGTGTGCAATTGCACCTTTATGGTTGAGATACACTACATAACGGTCATGCCCTTCAGGAAAACTTTTATCATGATAAAGCGTAGTACCCAAAGGCAGGACATAGTAGTTCTCGTCGCCATTTGGCCCTTCAATCAGCAACGGTTCTTTAGTTTTGATCATTTTCATATTGTGCCCCTTCGCAATATCGCCAAAAATCAGAAAAGCCAAAAAAATCGCATTGACGGATAAAACTGTCACCAGCCATACGCCAAGTCGCCTATTTGTAAACATTTTTCTTATCATATGGGGCCTCGGTATTCGCTTCGAGCATGGCTTGTAAATCCGCCGGCATGAAAATCCCGTCCTTCGGACTACTTTGCGTACGCGCAGCCTGTCTCTCGATGAAAGAGAGACCTCGCATCTCATTAAATTTCGCCGGGTTCTGCACAATTGATTTACCCGAAACCTTTGCTCCCGCAATGGTCACGGTTGTGCAGTTATTCGTAGTCGGATGATAGTTGGATGGCAACACATACCGTGCTGATGACGCAGTCTTTTTTCGCTGTTCTGTTTGCTGGGCGACAATATTGTCGAAATGAGCGATCACAGCCTCAGCTTTTGCATTCTCCAGAAAATAAACAAAACCTGTTGTTGTACGTCCCAAACTGTTTTCACCAGAGATATAAGCTTTGAAGGATGTCCAGACGTTCAGCACGCCTTCGCCCTCGCTATCGAACGTGCCCCAGGTTTTTCCATAGCGTCCAAAGTCATAAGTAATGTCTTTGCTACCGACCACCACATGTAAAGCCGCGTGCCCGAAAGGATGCTCTTCTTTATCGCGGGTGTAGGGACCACCCACCAGCACTTCCATATACGCACCGGACACCACCACCTGATTGGTTTTTGTGGTTTTCCCTGATGTGCCGGTATTTTTTGCTGCCTGGGTTGTGCTGGTAACTTTAGTAGACTGAACCATTAAAGATGTTCCGTATCTTCAAGTTTCGGAAATTTTATGCTGCAACTCCCCCTGGGAATATTTGCAACATGCACAAAACCATTTCCATCGAGGACGCCAGTCATCAAGGTTCCATCGGGAAGCGTCAATTCATACGCCTCGTTAGCGACAGGTTCATCTCTTTCGCTAAGTAACTGAAACTCGACAAAAGTCTTTTCTCTCAGAAACTCCGAGAAGAAGCTGGTGGGAGCACTACCAGAATCACCGACGAAGGTGTCGGGTGATCCAGCAGTAATCGTCGCTCCACATGCCGTTTGGGAACCAACATGGGCAACGTCTTTTCCCAACCCAAAAACATGGGGAGCGCCCGTTGTTATGGGATTGCTACCGTGAACTGGGCAGGAATAGATATCTCCTACCAAAGCTACGGGAGTAGAGTTAACAAAGATAGGGCTTGATCCAGTGGTGATATTTCCACCGTGACTCCCCGGATCTCCGAGCCTTGCGACTGGCTTTCCTGCCATCGTTTCTCTCCATTGAATATCACGACTTGCGGATATTAACCGATCTTGTTGTGAAAACAGGGTATCCATAGGGCCTCCGGACTGGATAAAAAACTCGCCCGGGTTGAGTCTTTTTTGGTTGGTCGTTGACCGTTCCAACGCGCGGTAAAGGAATGTCACAGGAGAGTTCCGCTTTCCAATCCGCGGATTTTACGCAGATCGTCAAGGGCTGCAGTCCTTTGCTGCGCGTGGGAAGGATCAAGATCGATCAGTCCTTCAGTTCGACGTGATCAAGCGCTTGATTTACCGCTAACTCGCCTAGCATGACGACCTGTGCGATGCCCAGTGCGGTCTTGCGCTGAGAGGTTTCCAGCGAGGCGGCGAAGTTGATGAGCATTTCGCTGGCAGAGCCGAGGGTTTCACTAGCGTTGGCGAGCAGAGATTCGGTGTTGTACCTGGGGTTGGCGAGGTACATGGGTTCCGGCTCGTTGGCGCTGCACATAATGCGGGCGGCAGGATTGAGGTAGTAGTCGAGGGCGCGGTCGGCGGCTTCGTGGAGTTTTTTACTGTCGACTGACGTGCAGGGGGATGTGGTGTCGGCGTCTGATTCTGGCGGATTGGGTGTTGGCTTTTTCATGGTGGTACTCCACTGGAAAGTTGGAGCTGCCCCATTCGGTTTCCGGACGAAGAGGTGGCAGCTGTACGCAGGTTGGAAACCCGGGCAGCGGCGACCCGGTCGACCCGAAGGTCTCCCGCGCACAGCCGCCATAACGGAGTGCACACATTCGAAGTGCGCAAGGATACGTTATGAAAGGCGTGTACGCGCCACTAATACTCGTCGGGGTTTCCAGTCCCGGTCGCTGAATTGGCAGCGACGAACACAGGCTAGAGATCCGACGTCCGACGGACAACCTGAAAACGTTGTGGGAACGTTCCGCAAATTCGAAATAACTTTAAACATCTCGAATTGAAATACGCATAGGTAGGAGCCGCCGAAGGTTTGAGCCACGATCAGACGATCTTTTAATTTTGCTTCTGAAAAACAAGATCAAAAGATCGTAGCCTCGTTTCACTAGATAGCTCCTGCTCCTATTCGCGAGCAGGCGAAAAAGACCTGACAAGCTCGCTATGTGCGTTGTCCCCCCGATACGCCAAGGAATTAATTCCTTCGACTGGCTAACCCCCGATTTGCTGCTAGTTTCAGAAGGACTTGTCCTACAGGCTTGATAAAGAACGGGAAGACGCAGGGTGGCGAAACAGCACCCAGTTGTCCTGAACGCACCATGGAATCGGGAAATGATCTGCAGTCGAGCCGGGATTACTGATTTTCAGCGCGGGCGGGACGGCGCAGCGTGTCCGATGCTCAAGCCGTTGGTGATGCGCCCGTTGCTGGCGCTGTGCATGTACGGCAGCCCTGCACTGTACGCCGCTGAGGGCGGCGTCGGCCGGCCGATCACCGGCCAGCAGGTGTTTGCCAACGCCGGGATCGTCCCGCCCGAACCGGGCTGGATCATGTCGCTGACCAGCATCTGGTACGACGGTTCGCTCAAGGGCAGCAAGGGCGCGCCGATTTCCGGTGCGGTCAGCGGCGGGCTCGACATGAAGGTCTCCTACACCATGGGTAACTTCACCCACGTCTGGGACACCGGCCCGGGCCGCTGGAATTACGCCTCGGCGCTTGGCGTACCGGTGCAATACACCGACATCAAGGCCAGCGTCACCGGACCGCGAGGGCGCACCCTCGGCAACAGTGATTCAGGGACGCAGTTCGCCGATGCGCTGATCACCCCGATTGCCGCCGGATACCACTTCGATGAGCGCAATCACCTGTCCTTCTCGCTGCCGATCTACGTGCCCACCGGTGCCTACAACAAGGACCGCCTGGCTAACGCAGGACAGAACACCTACACGCTCATGCCGACCGTCGCGTTCACCCATCTGGATGGCAAGGGTGGCGAGTTCAGTCTGATGAGTGCCTTCGAGCGCTACAGCGAAAACCACGCCACTGACTATCGCAACGGCAATATCTTTCGCCTCGACGCACTGTGGACCCACGGTTTCGGCAACGGCTGGAACGCTGGTATCGCCGCCGGCTACATCCAGCAATTGACCGACGACAAGGGCCAGACCGCCGATGCCTTCAACGGCTACCGCGGTCGCGCAGTCGGCGCCGGGCCGGTGCTCGGCTGGGCCGGCAAGTTCGCCGATGCCCAGGCCAACGTCAGTGCGCGCTGGGTACCGGAGTTCGACAGCAAAAACCGCCCCGAAGGCAATGGCTTCAGCGTCAACCTGACCCTGGCATTTTTCTAGACTCGGCCACAAAGGATTGTCCTCATGACCGCGCTCAGCGACCTCAACGCCCTGCAAGCCAGCATCGCCGAAGCGGTGCTCGGTCAGGATCAAGTGATCCGGCAGATCCTGCTCGGCCTCTTGGCCAACGGCCATTTGCTGCTGGAAAGCCTGCCGGGGCTGGCCAAGACCCGTACGGTCAAAGCCCTGGCCAAACACCTCGACGCGAAAATGAGCCGCATCCAGTTCACCCCGGACCTGTTGCCCTCGGACATCACCGGTGCCGAGGTGCTGCATCAGGTCGAGGGCAAAAACGAAATCCGTTTTCAACCCGGCCCGCTGTTCGGCAACCTGATTCTCGCCGACGAAATCAACCGCGCTCCGGCCAAGGTCCAGGCAGCGTTGCTCGAAGCCATGGAGGAGCGCCAGATCACCGTGGCCGGCAACAGCCATGCGCTGCCGGAGTTGTTCATCGTCGTGGCGACGCAAAACCCGATCGAGCAGGAAGGCACCTACCCGCTGCCGGAAGCGCAGATGGACCGTTTTCTGATGAAGGTGCTGCTCGATTATCCAAGCGCCGAAAACGAAAGTCAGGTGCTGCGTCTGTTGCGTAACGAAGAATTCGCCCAAGGCGCAAGCACCGCGCCGGCCAAGGGCTTCAACCTCGCTCAGGAGGTGATTTTCGCGGCGCGCAAGGAAGTCAGCGCCGTGCACGTCTCGCCGGCCATCGACAGCTACCTGATCGACCTGATCAACGCGACCCGCTATCCCGCCGATTACGACGAAGACCTGGCGCGCTGGATCGCCATTGGCGCCAGCCCGCGCGGCGGTATCGGTCTGGACCGTTGTGCGCGCGCCGATGCGTGGTTGCAGGGGCAGGATTTCGTTTCCCCGGACAACGTCCGCGCGGTGGTGCATCCGGTGCTGCGGCATCGCCTGCAACTGAGTTACGACGCAGTCGCCGACGGCGTCAGTGCCGATCAGGTGCTCGATCGCATTCTCGATAAAGTCGCGATTCCGGCATGAACACCGACGGACTGGTCTACGTGTCTCTGGCGCAATTGATGGCGCTGGAGTTCAAGGCCCGTGACCTGAGCTTTCTCGCCCGCCAGCCACGCGGCAGCATTCTTGCCGGCAACCATGCCTCGCGGCTGCGCGGGCGCGGTTTGAACTTCGATGAGCTGCGCCGCTATCAGCCCGGCGATGACTTGCGCCACCTCGACTGGCGCGCGTCCTTGCGCACCGGCAAACCGGTAGTGCGTACCACCCATGACCCTCGACATGGCGAAAATTAGCGCACGTATCCAGCAGGACAGCGTACGCAGCACGTTGCAGGATGTCGGCATCGGCTCCGCCGCCGCCCTGCTCGCCACCTGGGTCACCGACCGCACCGGGCTCGAACGCTTCGCCGCCGACGCCCCCGCCGTGACCGACGATCAACCCCGCATCGAATACGCACCGTGGGTGCGCAGCCAGGAAATCACCCGCGTGCTGCCGGCCTTGCTTGACCTGTACCAACCGCCGCCACTGGTGAACGCCGATGGCGGATTCACCGAACGCCTGCAAGCGCACCGCCAGCGCCTGATGCAATTTTATCGGGCGAGCCTGCATGCCTATGACGGTGATCGCGACGCCTGGGCGCGGGATATTCGCGAAGTCATGCAGGGGGATGGCTCGAACCCGTATTTTCGCTGGTTTGTCGGGCAGTGATGTGGCGCCTGTTGGGGCGCTATCGCCAGCAGGCTGGCTCCCACAGGTTTTGCGGTGGAGGCAAGGCTTGGGGCTACACAAAATTCGCTTTGGGAGCCAGCCTGCTGGCGGTCGCGGTGGTTCCGGCTAAAGCTTGAAATAGTCGAAATCCAAAGCCCCTCACCCTAGCCCTCTCCCGGAGGGAGAGGGGACTGACTGTGGTGTTTGGAAGAGTTACGCCGACTTGAGATACCGAGTCGAATGCAAGTCTCGAAGCCAACCAAAATCGGCTCCCTCTCCCTCGGGAGAGGGCTGGGCGGGCGGCGTTCCGATGAGGGGCGAATCCACCGAAGATCTCAAACCATGCGGCGCTTCTAACCACTCAACAATGAGCGTTAGCTCGAGTGCTCTTGATCTTGCCTAACCAGCGACGTCGGAAGGCTGAGTGGAGGGATTGATCCGGGCGTGGGAGCGTAGCGACCGTCTGGCGCAGCCAGACACAGCGGAAGGAGGTGCAGCGAAGCAAACCGTAGCCGCTGCGCCCGGAGCGATCCCGGAGCGAAGGAACCCGAGCCTGCGAGGGCCGAACGCAGGAGCAAGCGTTTTTTGCTCACTTTTTTTGGCGCTTGTAAAAAAGTGAGTCGCCGTCAGGCGAAACCGCCAGCCGCAGCACCCGAAGCAACGGATATGTCCCCAATCAAAAAACTCAGCGCCTGACAGAAAGCCATCGCCAGCAGGCTGGCTCCCACAGTTTCAACCGGGTAAGCCATTGAATATCAGGCCCCCAGCCCCACCAGATAATCCCAAGGATAAATCCCCCGCTGATGCCCATCACTGAACACCAACTGCACCCCATACCCTTGACCGTTCACCTCAATCAGACGCACCCGATCATCGACCAACGGCGTAACCCCCCGCAGCCGAAACGCACGACATTGCGAACACGGACACTGCCGCCGCAGTTGAGCATGCCCCAACACCGACTCACGCCCATCCGGCCAGCTCAGACGCAACGTCCGCGTGCTCTGCGAATTGACCACCGCCAAAGGACTCATTGCAACTGACTCAAGGCAATGCGCACCGCCTTGCGCACTTCCGGATCGCCGTCATCCTGCGCCGCCTGCAAAGCCGCCACAGCGCCACGATCATTCAGCTCACCCAAGGCCAGCGCCGCCTCCTTGCGCAGGTTGCTGATGCGATGACCGAGCGTATCGATCAACGCCTCCAGCGCCGGCACAAAACGCAAACGACCCAGGCTGCGAGTGGCGCGCAGACGCACTTGCCAATAGTCATCGCTCAACGCCTCGACCAGCGCCGGGCCGGCGTCGCCATGGCCGACCTTGCCCAACGTCGTCGCCGCTTCTTCGCGCACCTGCCACGCAATGTCGCGCAAGGCCTGACGCAGAGCTGGCAACACCTCGGCACTGGAGGCCAACCCCAGCGCACCTGTCGCCGCACGGCGCACTTCGGTGTCCGGGTCATCGCTGGCCAAACGCGCCAACGCCGGCAGCGCGTCGAGTTGCTTGAGCCAACCCAGCACGCCGACCGCTTCGCGGCGCACATTGGCGTCGGCATCGTTCAGCGCGGCGACGGCAGCGGGCGCCGCATCGGCAAAACGCAACTCACGTAAAGCGCGAAACGCAGCGATGCGCACGTTGACGTCGGCATGATCAGTCCACGGCCGAATCACCCGCCCCGCCGCTTCAGACTTGAGCAAGCTCAGGCTTTGTGCGGCAGCCGCCTGCACGGCCAGCGATGGATCGGTCAGCGCCTCACACAAGGCCTGCACGACCGGCTCATCCTCCCAGGCCTCGAGCAACCGCGCAGCTTCGGCGCGGACTTCTTCGGCAGGATCGTGGCCAAGTCGATCGACCAGCCAGAGCAAGCCGTCGGGTTCTTCAAGATCCGCCAGCTCGATCAGGGCGATGCGCCGCACACCAGGGTCATCAGCGGTCAGGCGCGGTTGCAGGGCAAGGATTTCATCGATATCGGTCACAGCAAAAATAGAGGTCATAGGGCAAATCGCGGCAAAGGGTTTTCAGGAGGCAAGCCGAGCGGGTTGAGGCGCGGCAGCGGTCGGTCGGTGTCGTGGCGCAGCAGGTCGAGGCAATGGCGTTTGAGGCGCGCGAATTCGGCGCTGGTGACCAGTTCGCTGGTGCGTGGACGCGGGAAATCCAGACGCAGGTCTTCGATGATCCGCCCCGGACGTGCGCTCATCACCAGCAAGCGGTCGGCGAGAAACAGCGCTTCGTCGATGTCGTGGGTGACGAACACGACGGTGGTACGGATGCGCGTCCAGATATCCAGCAGCAGTTCCTGCATGTTCAGGCGGGTCAGCGCATCCAGCGCGCCGAACGGCTCGTCCATCAGCAACAGCCGTGGACGATTGACCAGCACCCGAGCAATTTCCACCCGTTGCTGCATGCCGCCAGACAGCTGATCGGGCCAGCGCTCGGCAAATCCGTCGAGGCCCACCAGTTTGAGAATGTCAGCGGCCGCGCGATGCCGCTCGACCTTGCCGATACCGCGCATCTTCAAGCCGAAGGCAACGTTGTCGCGCACCGTGCGCCATGGAAACAGCGTGTGATGCTGGAACACCATGCCGCGCTGCGGCGACGGCCCGGACACCGCCGCGCCGTCGACTTTCAGGCTGCCAGTACTGGCCTTCAAATGCCCGGCCAAGGCCCCGAGCAACGTCGATTTGCCGCAACCGGACGGGCCGAGAATGCACACGAACTGGCCGGGTTCGATCTGGCAATCGAGATCCTGCACCGCTTCGAAAGCATCGCGACCTTCGCCGAGCACGATCGACAACTGGCAAATGTCGATCCGCCCTTCCGGGGTTTGCATTACGCTCATCAGGCTTTTCCTCGCGGTCGATGCCAAGGCGTGAACACGCCGCCCAGACGTTTGATCAGCCAACTGCTGCCCATGCCCAGCACACCGATCAGCAGCATGCCGACGACAATGTCGGCGTAATTCTGAATGGTGTAGGACTCCCACGTGTAGTAGCCGATGCCGAACTGGCCGGAGATCATTTCCGCCGTGACCAGACAGAACCACGACGTGCCCACGCCGATGGCCAGGCCAGTGATGATGCTCGGTGCCGCGCCGGGCAGAATCACTTCGAGCAGAATCGCCCGGCGTCCTGCCCCGAGGCTTTTCGCCGAAGCGATCAGCCGCGGGTCGACGCCCTCGACGCCGTGCACGGTGTTGAGCAGAATCGGAAACAGTGCGCCGGTGAAGGTGATGAAGACCATCGACAGTTCCGAGGACGGAAACATCAGGATCGCCAGCGGAATCCACGCCACGGCGGGAATCGGGCGCAGGACTTCCAGGGGCGGCAAAAGCACGTCTTCGGCCCATTTCGAGCGGCCGATGGCCAGGCCCAGGGCGATGCCGATGACCAGCGCGGCGAGGTAACCGGCAAACACGCGGCCGAGGCTGGCGGTCAGGTGCTGCCAGAGTTTGCCGGAGTCACCGAGGCCCAAAGCGGCTTCGATCACGGCCAATGGCGTGGGCACGTTGGCGAACGTGACCAGGCCGAGGTTCCAATGGTGGCTGGCGGCGAGTTGCCAGAAGAGCAGGCAGAGCAGCAGCGAAGCGGCTCTTGGAACCCAGCGTAAACAGGATCGGTACACAATAATTCCTCTCAACACAAATCCCTGTAGGAGTGAGCCTGCTCGCGATAGCGGTATGTCAGGCGATGATATTTTGGGTGTGCCACCGCTATCGCGAGCAGGCTCACTCCTACAGGGGAAACGGTGCTCCGAAGTTAGCGCGCAGCAACGACTTGCGCCGTGGCATCGCTGAAATCGAACACCTTGCCCCCCTGCACCGAAGCAAACGCCTGCGCCTGCCCTTTCAGCAGAAACGCACTCAACCGCCCCTTCGCATCACTGGCAAACCACGCCTGCTCGGCCAACAACTTGATCCCGCTGTCGTTCGCCTGCGCATACACCGCACGAATGTTTTTGCCCTCCTGCTTCAACGCGGCCAACGCGCTGAACGCCGATTCAGCCGAGGCATAACGGCGCACCTTGTCTTCGCCGCGCACCCAGATTTCCGCGACATGGCTGACGTCGGTGATCGCTTTGCCCGTTGCGGCATCCACCCCCGTCAATGGCGTTCGCGCGTAATCGGCCAGTTGCGCGGTGTAATCCAGATTCGACGCCTTGAACGCCGCACGAATGTATTGATCGTCGATGAAGCTGTTGAGATCGAGCCCACGATCGGCCTTCTTCAGTAGCTTCAACGTGTCGATGGCGGTACCTACCGCTTGGCGATATTCAGGTTTCCAGCTCAGGTCGCGGGTTTGCACGCCAAGCGGGCCGTGGAACAGGTAGGCGACCTCGGCATCGATGCCGGTGACCTTGGCGATCAGTTCGCTGTATTTCTCAGGCTCTGCAGCGAGCAGTCGATTGGCTTCGATACTCGCCTGCAGATACGCGATAACGATTTCGGGATATTTCTTCGCATAGGCCTGATCGACCAGCGCACCGTGGAATGTCGGCGCGTTGGCTTGAGAACCGTCATAAATCTTGCGAGCGAAACCGCGGCTGGGGAACAGTTCGGCGAACGGCACGAAATCGGCGTGGGCGTGGATCTTGCCAGCCTGCAACGCCGAGCCGGCGACTTCCGGTGGCTGGGCGATGATGTTGACGTCCTTGAGCGGATCCCAGCCCTGCGCCGCTACCGCACGCAACAACATGCCGTGGGCTGTGGAGGCGAACGGCACGGAAATGGTCTTGCCCTTGAGCTCGGCCAGCGACTGCACCGTGGACGCGCTCGGCACGACGATGCCGTTGCCGCTGCCCTTGATGCTGCCCGACAGCACACTGATGAACAGGCTGTGCTTGCCCGCGGTTTCAAACGCCACGCCGTTGAACGCACCGGGGAAATCGGCCATGGCGCCGAAGTCGAGCTTGCCGGCGACCATCTCGTTGGTCAGCGGTGCGCCGCTGGTGAAGTTCTTCCACTGCACCTCATATCTGGCGTCTTTGTAGGCGCCGTCGTGGGGCAGGTATTTATCGAGCAGACCCAGTTCACGAATCAACAAACCGCCAGCGGCGCAGTTGATGGTGGTGTCCTGGGTGCCGATGGCGATGCGGATGGTTTCGGCCGACGCCGACACGGTGAACGAAGCCAGTAGCAGACCGGCAATTGCTGCACGCAACATGGGTGTTTCCCCTCGAATCGTTTATTGGATGTTCGTCTCCGCCGCGATCAGGGCGCGGTGGGAAACGAGGGGTGTTGCTGGATTCAGCGTCCGGTGTTTCCGGATGGCTTTGGGTTGCCACAAATCCCTTGTAGGAGTGAGCCTGCTCGCGATAGCGGTGTGTCAGGCAACACATCAACACCTGAGCCACCGCTATCGCGAGCAGGCTCACTCCTACAGGGGTTGTGTTCAACGCAGGAGATAGGGGATCTCGACCTTGACAGCCCCGGTCGGGCAATCCTTCTCGCACGGCATGCAGTACCAGCATTCATCGAACGCCATGTAGGCTTTTTGCGTCGCCGGGTTGATCGCCAGCAAGTCCATCGGGCACACGTCGACACACACGGTGCAGCCCTTTTCGGCGATGCATTTGTCCTCGTCCACGGTGACGGGAGCGTTGGAGCGGAAGAAGATTTCCTGAGCTTGATAGGCCATGGTTCGGGCTCTCTTGTTTAGTCGTGCATCAAGCGGCGAAGGCGCCTACGCGCAAGCGGTCGTAGGCCTGCAGTTCTTCGGCATCGAGCGGGATGATGTAAGGTTCGACGGCTTTTTTGAAACTGGTCATCTGGCCGTCCTCGCCCTTCTTCAGGTGGCAATGGCAGAACCACTCGCTGTCGTCGCGTTGCGGGTGATCGACGCGGTAGTGATACAAGCCCCAGCGGCTTTCGGCGCGGAACAACGAGGCGCGAGCAGCCATTTCGGCGCAGTCGCGAATCACGCTGGTTTCCATCGCGCGCATCAGTTCATGCGCGTTGTTGGCTTTCATCTGCTCCAGATCGCGTTCGATGTCGCTGAAGCGTTGCAGGCCGATCTGCATCTTCTTCGTCACTTTCGGTGGTTGCAGGTAGTCGTTGACGAAGCGCCGCAGCTTGTATTCAACCTGCGCTGGCGGCAGGCCGTGTTCGCGATCCAGTGGCGCGTAGACCCGAGCCTTTTCCTTGGCGATCTGCTCGGCATCCAGCGCCGTAAATTCGCGGCCGGCGACAAACTCCGCCGCGTTATGCCCGGCGAACCAGCCGTAAGTGAAGGCACCAAGCATGTAATTGTGCGGCACGGCGGCCATATCACCCGCCGAGTACAGGCCTTTCACCGAGGTTTCTGCGCGTTCGTTGACCCACACGCCAGACGCCGAGTGACCGCTGCAAAAGCCGATTTCGGAAATGTGCATCTCGACCATGTGCGTGCGGTAGTCGGTGCCGCGATTGGCGTGAAACTGGCCGCGACTCGGGCGCTCGTTGCTGTGCAGGATCTCCTCGATGTTCTGGATGGTTTCCTCGGCCAGATGATCGAGTTTGAGGAACACCGGGCCATTGCCGCTCTCCAGCTCCTGGTGAAACTCCCACATCATCTGCCCGCTCCAGTAATCGCACTCGATGAAGCGCTCGCCCTTGTTGTTGGCGGTGTAGCCGCCCAGGGGACCGGTGACGTAGGCGCAGGCCGGGCCGTTGTAATCCTTGATCAGCGGGTTGATCTGGAAGCACTCGAGGTTGGCCAGTTCGGCGCCGGCGTGATAGGCCATCGCGTAGCCGTCGCCGGCATTGGTCGGGTTCTCATACGTGCCCATCAGGTAGCCCGACGACGGCAGACCGAGGCGCCCCGCCGCACCGCACGCGAGGATCACCGCTTTGGCCTTGATCACATGGAAATCGGCGGTGCGGCAATCAAAACCCATCACGCCATTGACGGCGCCCTCCTCGTCGGTCAGCAAACGCGTGCAGACCAGGCGATTGGTAATGCTCACCCGCGCGCGCTTCAACTGCCGATACAGGACTTTCTTGATGTCGTGCCCTTCCGGCATCGGCAGCACGTAGGCGCCCATGTGGTGGACCTTTTTCACCGCGTAATCGCCGGTTTCGTCCTTCTCGAATTTCACGCCCCAGCGGTCGAGCTGTGAGAGGGTTTCGAAACTGTGCGTTGCATAGGCGTAAACCGCTGCCTGATTGACGATGCCGTCGTTGGCGATAGTGATTTCCTTGGTGTACTGCTCCGGCGTCGAATGGCCAGGAATGATCGCGTTGTTCAAGCCGTCCATGCCCATGCTGATTGCGCCACTGCGTTTGACATTGGCCTTGTCGACCAGCAGAACGCGCAAGTCGCGGTTCTGCTCTTTCGCCTTGATCGCCGCCATCGGCCCGGCCGTACCGCCGCCAATCACGACAATGTCGTATTCCTGTTCGAGCACGTTGCGGGTCATGCCTGCTCCCCTTTTTGCCGATCGATGCGCAGGCGGTACTGGAAGGCATCGCCACGGTAGTAAAGGTGTTCAAAGTCCAGCGGCTGGCCTTGGGCATCGTGGGTCAGACGCTCAATGCGCATGATCGGCGAACCGGCCTCGACGTTGAGCGCCTGGGTCAGGTCGCTGTCGGCGAGCACCGCGTCGATGGCCAGATCGGCGTGGCCGAGGGCGATGCCGCAGTCGTTTTCGAGGATCAGGAAAATGTCGCGGGTGACCAGATCAGCCTTCTCCAGACGCTCGCCCAGCGCTTTGGGCAGGTAGGTGATTTCCAGCGAGATCGGCTCGCGGTTGATCAGGCGCACGCGTTTGATCTGCGCGACGATTTCGCCTTCCGCTACCTGCAAACGCTCGGCGACACGCTTGTCTGCGGCAATGAATCTGAAACTGCGCAGGCGGTTGATCACCTCGTAACCGCGGCCGGTCATCGACTCGGCGAGGCCTTGCAGGCTGCTGACGTTCTGGAAGGTTTTCGGCTTGGCGACGAAGGTGCCTTTGCCATGGATCTTGAAGATCAGCCCTTCCTTTTGCAGATCGCCGAGCGCCTGACGCACGGTGATGCGGCTGACTTTGAACAGCGCACCGAGTTCGCTTTCGGAGGGCATCTGGCTGTCTTGCGGGTATTCACCGTCGAGAATCCGCGCGCGCAGCACATCGCGCAGTTGGGTGTGCAGCGGGACGCTGCCAAGGGAGAGAACGTTATCGGTCATCTTCGGATCACTTGTCATAACGAGTTATGGCGTGATCTTAGGGTTGTTATGACAAGTCAGGGAAATATTGTTTGGGCATAACCTTAGACGCTCACACGGTCGCTCTTGTAGGAGTGAGCCTGCTCGCGATAGCGGTGTGTCAGTCATTGATGTGTTGTCTGACACACCGCTATCGCGAGCAGGCTCACTCCTACAGGGAATCGCGGTACAGCACGCGATCAGCCGATGCGCAAGGCGCGCAGGTCGAGGTGGCCGTTCTGGAGTGGCGGGCACCAGTAGTAGCCGCCGGTGATTGGCCGGCTGATGCGATACAAGCCGTCGGTGACGCCGTCTTCCAGGCCGCTCATGCGTCGCAGTTGCGCTTCGAAGGCATCCAGCGAGAAGCCGAACGCGAGGAACATCAAACCGGCGCGATCGCCTTCGATCCACGGCATCGAGCGGCGCACGACGAAGGCTTCCGGGGCAAAGCTTTCCTGCGCGGTGCGTTTGACGTGGGCCGAAACCGGCGCGTCGTCGATTTCTTCGTTGTCGCTCAGGCGCCGGCCCATGATGTTGTCTTTGTCTTCGGCGGACAGTTGGTGAAAGCCCTTGAGGTCGTGCTGCCACTGCTGGATGGCGGCGAAACTGGCACCGACGTGGCCGTCAGCGCCCTGGCTCAGCAGCGCGGCAGCGATGGCGGCGTCATCGTGTGGGTTTTCCGTGCCGTCTTCATAGCCGGTCAGGTCGTGGCCGTCCTTGTGGCGAAAGGCTTCCTGACGATCGACGAGGCGCAAGGCCGGTGCGAGTGCGGCTTCGAGGGCGTTGGAGCGATTGAGCAATTCGCCACGGTCGGCGCCGTGTAACCAGACCCACAACGCATGTTGAGTGGAAGGGTTTTCAACACCAACGCCGGCCAGCGCCGGGAAGCTGCGCAGCCCGTCGATCTGCACGTTGAGCACCTTGGCCAGCGGTTCACCGAAACCCACCACCGCCGACGCGCCATCTACCTGATTGAGCAGGTTGTCGAGCGCCTGCGGCAGCGCTTCCACCGACTCGAGGGCGAAGAACAGGTGACGCGCTTGCGCAGGAACTGGGGTGGCGAGAATGCCCGGCTGGTAGTAACTCATGTGAACTCCTTGAAAAAGTGCGCGGAGTTTACCTGCGGGCGGTGGATTTGTGGGGGTTTGGTGAATGTGTAGAACACCGAGGACCCTCACCCCAGCCCTCCCCCAGAGGCAGAGGGAACTGATTGGGGGATGTCCGAGGGCTTCGTCGAATTGAACGTCCTGCTGTGAGTCCATTCGACGCGGTTTCTCAGGTCGATGCAGGACTCAAGACGCCTCGGTCGGCTCCCTCTCCCTCTGGGAGAGGGCTGGGGTGAGGGTTGGCCTCGTTGCGCCAGGCACTCGGGCTCAGTCCGGTCCAGCGTTTGAAGGCGCGGCGAAAACTGCGCACGTCGCTGTAGCCGACTTCTTCGGTGATGCGCTCGATCGGCATGTGCGGATTCGCCAGCAGGCTCAATGTGCGCGCCTGGCGCACTTGCTCCAGCAAGGCCTCGAACGTCAGCCCGTGATCGGTCAGGCGCCGGCGCAAGGTGCGGCTGCTCATGTTCAAGTCGCCGGCAATCTTTTCGATATGGCTGCCACGACTCAAGTCCCGAGCGATCGCCCGCTCCACCGCCTGAATCAAATCGAGCTTCTGATGCACCTGCGCCGCCTCCAGCTCCAGCAACGCCACGGCCTGCCGCAACGCCAGTAAATGATGATTGGGCAGGTTCACGTCCAGCCATTGCACGTCGATCAGCATGCGATTGTGCAGACAACCAAAGCGCACGTCCGGCCCGAGCAAGCGCTGATATTCGCTGCGATAGTCCGGTGCGGCATGCACGAATTCCACGGCGACCGCCTTGAATTCAGCCCCCACCAGCGCGCGCCCGTACACCAGCAGACTGGCGAAAAATTCCTCGACCGCGAACACCTGCACATCTGCAAATGGCAGGCGACATTCGGCATCGAGCCACACCTGATCGCCCACCACATCGACACTCGACACGACAATCCCGCCCGAGGTGTGCTGATGGCGAATGCCAAGCGCGAACGCATCGCGCAAGGTCTTGCATAGCGACAACACATGGCCGAGCAAGCCCAGCGTACCCAACACATTCTGCGCACCGACCCACAACCCCAGGCCCTGATTGGGCAGCACCTTGAGCGCACGTTGAATCATCGCCACGGCCTGACGATAGGAGATCCGCTGCGCCGGATCCTGCAGATCTTCGAGGTTGAAACCCAGCCCGCGACACAGGCTCTGCGGATCGACACCGTTGATCTGCACCACGTCGGCGAGAGTCTGCAACAGGAATGGCGAGACCATCGCTATTTCAAAAGTGGGGTCTTGGACTTTTACGTTCATGGGGGCTGACATTCCGGATCACGCTTGATTGTTATTTTTGTAACCGGTTATGTCGAACGAAGTTAGCACAGGGTTGGCCGAGTGTCCGCAGAAGTCCCCCTGACTGTCCGCCAATACCCTGCCCTGACGGGCGCCAAGCGCTTATTTCTAGCGTACCCGACACCCCGCGTGCCGGCGTTGCGCTCCAACACAATAATAATGAGGACCGCCATGCACCCGAACCGCGCGACATTCCCCCTGCGCCTGGCCCTTTGCTTGCTGTGCTGCGCCAACGCAGCGGCCTTGGCGACCGAGGCCGGCGTCGACAATATCGGCCCCGGCACCGATGGTTTCTTCATGCTGCCGACCGACGTCGACAGCCTTCCCGACCACATGGTCGCGTTCAACCTCTACTACAACCATTACAAGTCACGGAAGCTCAACATCAGCTCGCTGGGCGGCAAGGTGCCGGATGTCGAGATCGAATCGACCGCGGTGATTCCGCGCCTCGATTATCTGAGCCCCGTGCGGGTGTTCGGCGGACGCCTGGCGGGGTACATCGCCCAGCCGTGGCTGAAGCAGGAAGTCTCGGTGTTCGGCCTGCGTGACACCCGCGAAGGCATGGGCGATACCACCGTCGCGCCGATCATCCTGTGGGACATGGGCAAGAACCTGACCCTCGCTGCTGCGTTGGAAATCACCGTCCCCACCGGCGAATACAGCGTCGATCGGCTGGCCAACACCAGCAACAATTTCTACACCTACAAACCGTTGTTTTCCTTCACCTGGCTGCCGACCGACAAGACTGAAGTCTCGATGAAGACCACCTACAGCTTCAACGAGAAGAACAAGGACACCGACTACAAGTCAGGACAGATCTTCCACTTCGATTATTCAGCCAGCTACAAGCTGACCGACGACCTGATGCTCGGTATCAACGGCTACTACCTGAAACAGACCACCGACGACAAACAGTTCGGCCATACCGTGCAGTTCGCCGGGCAGGACGTCGATGACGGCGTACGTGGGCAGGTCTTCGCCATCGGCCCGGCGCTGCATTTCACCTTCCTCAAATACGCCAGCGCCGAGATCCGCTGGGCCAGGGAGCTTGATGTGGAAAACCGGCCGGAGGGGGAAATGTTGTGGGCGAAGATCAGTATTCCGTATGCCTTCTAAATGCATTTGTAGGAAAGCGCACCTGAATTTGTAGCCTGAAAACCTGAAAAACGCATTGTTGGAATACGCCTACAGCGACGGTCCAGATTGCCGGACAATAGGGGGGAAACGTCTGGCAGATTTAGAGGGGTTGCTTGCAGATACTGGGCTCCGTTATCCCATGGTTCATCACGGGCACATGGGGTGCATCGTCAAGCCAGTGACGACAATGAGCCATTCCACTTAGACTGCTTGAAATTGATCACGGAGGTCATATGAGCCTATTGCTTTCCCCGTTTTATTCTGAGTTCGATTCCGAAGAAGAGGCAGAGAGCTACGATCGCTGGTTTTGTGCCAAGGTCCAGGCTGCGCTGGATGATCCTCGCCCAGGCATTCCCCACGAGGACGCCATGGTGCGGCTCGACCAATTATTAGAAGAGAAACGCAAGAATCGACGCACTGCCGCTTGAATGGAGCGATCAAGCTCTGGACGATCTGGCTGACATTATCGATTACGTTGAACAACACAATTCCAACGCTTCAGTTGCTCTGCAACACAAGGTGGGTGCAGCAACGCAAAGGCTTTCATCAATACCCTATGGCTACAGATCCGGTCGAGTACCAGGTACCCGGGAAATGGTGGTCAATTCAAACTATCTGCTGGTCTATCGGGTAAACGGCCGCATCAGAATCCTGACGCTGGTTCACACCCGACAACAATACCCGCGAAACTCATAGAATAAAAAAAGGGCGACCCACCGGTCGCCCAAACGTACTGCACGAGAGTCCTCTTACAACGTCAGCTGCCCACGTTCCTCCTCGGTCAACTGCTGCCTGGCCTGTTCATCCAACGCCCCGGCGCCCAGTACCTGCACCGGGCTGTTCGGGTTGTACCCCGGCGCCGGTGCGCGGCTGGCGCCATCGCGCGAGGGTGTGAGCTGTTCGTTGCCGAAGCTCAACACCTGCACGGTAAATACCGAGGCCTGATTCTGCCGCGCCGCCGCTTGTTGCTGCCGCGCCACATCTTCCGCCGCTTGCGTGGCAGAAGAGGCTGCCGAGCTGGCCGAGGTGATCGCGCCGGTATTCACCGCCGACACCACCGGCACACCGGTCGCCTTGCCCTGCACCGAAATGTTCGCGGCGTTGACCACCGTCAGGGCGGCGATGTTGACGTTGCCCGACACACGAATCCCCGCCTCGCCCGCATCGATGGTGCCCAGCGGCGCGATCAGGTCGATATCGCCCGGTGCCACTTCGGCAATCGGGTTGAGCGTGGCGATACCGGCGCCGGTGCTCGGCACCGATGGCGACAACGTGACGTTGCCCCAAGTGTCGTAGACACGTTTTGGCGGGGTGTAGACCACGGTGGTTTTCGAACCGCGACCGGCGTTGATGTCGCCCTCGGCCGACCAGCCGAGAATCGAGCCGCCGAAGGTGGTCATGATCCGGCTCTGCCCGAGCAGAATGCTGCCTTGCGAATACAGCTGAATGTTGCCCGAGCCCTGGGTGATGATCCCGGCCGTGGACGGCGGTGCTGCACCTTCGATGCCGAACACCTGACCACCGCCCGGGGTGAGCATCTGAATGTCGCCGCCGAACAGGGTCTTGACCCCTGCTCCGCCGTACAGCGTGATGTCGCCGTCATAACGGATCGCATTGCCGGCAACATCAGTGGTCGGGAACAACGCAGCTATCGCGTTGCGGCCACGCAGATAACTGCCTTGGCGAGGACCGTCGGCGTCGTTGTATTCCAGGCCACCGGCGCGCAGTTCGGCGAAGTACACCTGACGCGCGAAGATCGCTTGCTCGGCACTCGGCAGCGCGGCGTAGAAGGCTTGTGCCTGTTCGGCGTTGCCGCTGAAGCCGTAACCGAGGGTCAGCCAGTTCTGCAGCTCGTCGACGTAGGTCTTGACCACTTTGCCTGGCTGCGCGCTTAACGAAGCATCGGGATTGGCCAGATTTTGCAGCGTCAGATACCGCGCGACGAAGCGCGAATAATCCGGCCCCTGCGCGCCGATGCCGGCCTGCAATACCACACTGGCGCCCGGACGGTTGTCTCCCGCCACGATTGAGCCAAGGCTGGTGATGCTGGCGCGGTCCTCCATGACGATGTTGCGTCCGGCATTGACGTCCAGTGTGCCAGGCCCGGCAATATCGAAGCTGCTGTAGAGAATGTCGCGCCCGGCCCAAACGCGCGAAACGTCATGCGGATCGTTGTGCACAAATACGTTGCCGGACGAGGTGATGACTTCCTGCCCGACACCTATCTCATCTGCCTGCACAGGCGTGGGCTGCCCCAGGTAAGTCCCGGAAGCCACGATGTCACGCCCCGCTACCATCCACACCGGGCCTGCCGCTTCATACCAGGTGCGCTTGCTCGTTCCGAAACTCAAGGTTTCGCCACTGCGAACCCCGACCAGATCGCCGGTCAGGGCGTAGAACCGTGCCGATGCCCGACCGCCGTTCAGTTCCGAATAGCTGTCGGGACCGAACGCGAACAATGGATAACGCGTGTTGCTGTCCGGCAGTACGCCGTCTCTGCTGTAGTTGCTGCTCTGCGGTTTGCCGGAGGTGTTTGTGGCGAAAGTATTGAAGGCCGGATTGAACGGCGTGGCAATCGCCGAAGGACTGGCCCCGGACTGGTTGATGGCGTAACCGCCGGCATAAATGGAATCCCCGGCCAGCAGCTCGAGCTGCCCCGATGGCGACGGTGCCAGAAGCAATGAGTAAGCCGTCAGCGGGTTTTGCAGGTTGGTAAACGTCGCCGATGGCCCGGCATAAATCGAGCCCTGCCCTGCCACCGCACGCAATATGGACGGATAGACAAAGCGGCCGTCGGTCGGTGAGGTATTACGGCCGCTGATCAACCTGCCGAACTCGCTGAATTCGCCGATTTGCGTGCTCGGCGCCAGGTTGCCGCCGGCTGAGAACAGGTCGATTGCCGTGTGCTCGGTCCACAGCGAGAAACCACTGAGTACGCCGCCCTGGGTAACGCTGCCAGTGTCGTCATAGACCGGCGAGGCATTGGTCAGGCTGACGCGACCCGGATCTGTCGCCCCGCCCAACACCAGGTCACCGCGGCTGTTGAGCTGCATGGCCGAATCGCCCGGTATCAGCACCAGGCCACCAGACGCACTGCCTACGGTTGCCGTGAAGGGATCGAACGGACGTGTTTCCCGTGAATCGTTGACGTGCGCCAACGCACCGTATTGCAGGTTGATGCCGCCCAGCGCACCGCCGTTCAATTGCGCGGCACCGCGCAGGTTGATCAACGCGCCTTGCAGATCATGGGTCGGCTTGCCGATGCCGGTCTTGCTGGCGCGCGCTTGCAGCGACGGGTTGAGCACACCGCCGATGCGAATATCCATGTCGCCGCCCCCGGTCATTTGCACACTGCCATCGCTGCCGACTCGCCCGGTGCTGCCGACGGCGAGGATCACTCCTTGGCCGCGCGGGTAATTGATCGCATCACCCAACGGTTTGAGCATGCCGACGTCTGCCCCGGCGCGCAGACTGATGTTGCCGCCGCCCAGGGTGCCGAAGCCGGTGAAGCCCACCAGGTACGGTTCGGTGTTGTTGTTCCCGGTTGAAATCAGCTGGCTGCCATAGCTGCCGAAGTTGATCCACCAGGCTGTAGGCATGCCCGCATCGCCCGTGCCCTGGCGCCACAGCCAGTTACCGACGGCGGCACTCGCCATCTGTTCGCGAAAGCCACCGTTCAGCGAGGACACTTTGGTGCCCACCGAATCGCCGGACACCGAGCCGCCGGCATTGAGCGTCAGGTTGCCGCCCAACTGCGGGTACCAGGCCTGATAGAGGCTATCAGTCCCACCGTTGACCCACTTTTCATAATCGGTGCCAGCGCTGCCGAGCACCGAATTGCTGTCCGAAAGATACCCGCGCGGCTGGTTGTAGAGCGGGTCGATATTCGCCGACTGGGTGCCGGCGGTGTACACGCCAAACGGCGAGTCCATGCTCAGGTTGCCAGCCGCCATCAGATCGAGATCGCCGGTACCGGTGCGCAAAACACTGAACATCTGCGTATGGGCCTTGGCGGTTTTCCCGGGGTTGTTGCCAATGCACAGCTCCGGTTGCAGATCGCAGATCACGTAATATTCTTCCGGCACCGGCTCGTAGTCCGCGCCCATTCCGCTGCCCGGTGCCCAGACCCAGCGGGCCATGGGCGCGCAGTCGCCCGGTTCTATATCGCACAGGACGAGATATTCCTCGGACACCGGCTCGAACTCAGGGAATCCATACTGGTTGCCAGCGGCCCAGACCCGCTTGCCGGCCTCGGTGGTGACCTTTACCCCGTAGTGACTATCCGCCAGGCGCAGATTGCCTTCGGCTGTCAGCGGTTTTACCGTTCGGCTGTCGGCAGCATCAAGGTCCGCTCCCGCCACCACGCGCATCGACCACGACGCGCTGCCGGAAGGCAACATGCTTGCCACTGCCCAGTTCTTGCCTTGCTGCTCGCCGGTAAACGGTCGCAGTTCAATCAGCGACGTGCCCTCGGCAAGTTTCACATCAGTCATCGACGGAATCAGCGAACCGCGCAGCAACGCCAGCGAACCACTGAGTTTGACCCCGGAGACGCTGAGCAGATCGGCGTCGTAAACCCCAGGCAACGGCACGCCTTTGGGCCAGTTCATGGCTTGCAGAGCGGTCGCCTTGTTCAGGCGAATGCCAGCGCCGAGACGCGTTTGCGCGGGCAATGTCACGCTCTCGCTCAGCAACGTACCGGCGGCGTACAGCAAGTTGCCGCTCGGGTCATGGATGGCGCCTGCGAGCACCGTACCGGCGCTGAAGGTGTACGCTTCGGCGAGCACCGCCTGCGTCGGCAGCAAGGTGCCACTGGCCAGGACCGCGCCCTGAATCGTCACGTCGTAATTGAGCGTGGCGCCGATCGGAAACTGCGTGCCTTCGGCCAGCGAAACACCGCTGCCCGGCACGATCAGATCACCGCCAAACGGTTGCACGCCGGCAATCAGTTTCCAGCCAGCGTCATCGACGGTTTCCGGCGGCGGCGCGAAGCCGTCGTTGATGCTGCCATAGATATCGAGGTTGCCACCGGCGCGAATCACCAGGCTGCCGGCCTCACCGGAACCGTAAACCGACGGGTTCAATTGTGTGTGCCGGTTGAGGCTGGCGTAGCGATAACCGGACAAGTCCAGATCGCCCTCCACCACCAGATCGCCGTCCGCGGTTTTGCTGGCAATTTCCACGCCGGGGCGCAGGTGGAAAGCGTCCGCATAGGTGGCGTTGTTCAGGCCAGCCAGTTTGCGTTGCAGCAGGTCCGTGTTGTTCAGTGCTGCATTGATGAACGTGTCGCTGTCGGTGTGAATGCGATCGAGCATGGCCTGATCGATCACTTGATACGGCCGACCGCTGACCGCCTCATCGACGCCATCGCGGGCATCGGTATAGCGACGGGTGCCGTTGAGGCCGATGGAGCGTGCGCCCTGGATCGTCAGCGCACCGCTGGCATCGATGGCGATGTCATTGCTGCCCTGGCGCGGCGCATTCAGCTCCAGCGTACCGCGCAACATGCCATCGTTTTGTCCGGCCAGACTGCCCGGCACGGCATCGGTGCCGTGACGCAGGTCGATCCGCGCACCGGAGGCCAGCGTCAGCACGCCTTCACCGGAGTTGAGCTCGACGGTGGCGCGGTTCGGCGCATCGATGATTTCGCCATAACTGTCGACGCGCAACACGCGACCGTGAGCGTCGAGGACGCTGTTGCCGGTGAGGGTCAGGCCGTTTTTGGCCGACAGGCGTATACTGCCGACGCGCTCGCCACTGGCGTCTACGAGACCCGCAACGGTCAGGTTGCCGTTGTCCAGCGAAACGTTGACCTCGCTCGCCTTGAGGCCATCGCCGATCAGCAGATTGCCTTGCTTGAGCTGCAAGCTGCGGCTGCCGAATACTTGCCCGGCGTTCAGGCGCTGATTGAGCGCTGCGAACTGCTCAGTGGCATCGCCGCCCAGCCGTTGCGCACGGATTTCCACACCACCGGCCTTGTACGGCACGAACGTGCCGCCCGCATCGTAATAACCGCTGCTGCCGCCAAGGACCTGTCCTTGCAAATCGACAGTTCCCGCCGCGTCAGCCAACGCGATGGCGCTGAGATGACCGGCCTGATTGTTCTTCGCCGACAGATCAATCCGCGAGCCTGCCGCCTGCCGAATGTTGCCGTTGGCGCTGTACAGCGACACATCACCGCCCCAGCTGTATTTGTTCACATCGTTGAACGGCAAGGTACGACCGGCCAGATCCAGCACCGCGCCGCTACCCAGATTCAGATCCTCTTCGGACTTGACCGTCAGTTTGCCGCTGGCCAGGGCAATACGGCTGTCGAGAACGATACTGCGGGCCTCGAGATTGAGCTCTGCACCTAAAGCATCCGCAACACCGGAAGCCCCGCCGCCATTGAGCGTCAGGTTATTGCCGGCCTTGAGCAGGTTGACCGACGCCGCCTCACCGGTGAGCAGCGGCGTACGCAGATTGAGGTTGCCGCCGCTGTAGCTGTAACCCTTGACCGGGTCATAAGCGCCCTGCTCCTGATACACCACGAGGCTGCCCTTGTGATTGGCGGTGATGCGCTCGCTGGCCGTCAGGTTGACATTGGCAAAGCCCAGCGCCAGACGATGGTTCTGATCCAGACCACTGGCCTGCGGCATCGGCCCGTAACCCAGTTCGATGCGTTGTGCCTGAATGTCCAGGGTGCCGCTGCCCGTGCCGGCGCCGTCGGTAATGACACCGCCAGGGCTCTGCGTGGCGCCGTTCCAGATCAGACTGGCGGTGCGGATGCTCGCCACATCGCTGGCATCGCCCAGACCATGGATCGCGGGCGTGACCAGTACCAGATTCTGCAGTTTGCTCTGGCCGGTCTGCGGATCGAGGGTATCGAGGCTGACGCTGCCAAAGAAATTGAATGCATCGCGGGTGGTGAGACTGAGAGTTTCCAGGGCCGGCGCACCGGCCTGCGTATCGCCGCGCAGCAAACGGTCGAGGACATTTTGATTGAGCGTCAGGCCGGCCGGTACGCGATTACCTGCCGCGGCCAATGCCTCGGCACTGCCGGCATTCACCGCACCGACCGACAACGCCAGATGCCGGGTGCCGAAACGCACCGCGTCACTGAGTTCGAACTGATTGTCCGTGGCGGCGGTAATGCTGCCGGTCGAATAAAGCACTGCCGGCGCACTGCACAGATCCGTCGCGCAGGTGCCGATGCGGATACTGCCGGCGCCCGTGATGCCGCTCGCCACCTCTGGCGCCAGCACGTTGGTCCAGCCGTTGGAAGCCAGCAACAGACTGGAATTGCGCGGCTGATACAGATAGCCGGCGGTCGAATCGTAAGCCACCTTGCCATGCCCCAGGGTATTGATCCCGGCACCTGCCTCGACGGTGATGCCACCCAGGGTCGAAGTGGTGCGCAAGATGACCTCCGGCGCAGCCAGAATCGCGCCTTCGCGCAGGACGATATTGTTGCTGGTGCCCGTGAACTCGATGAGGTTGGGTGAGGTGTTGTACACAACCTTGGGCAATGCACCGAGGGTCAAGCGCGCGGCGTTGAGGTTGTTCAGCGAATCGGCATACAGCGACACACCGGCGAAATCCTCAGTCGGCGCACGCCCCGTGCCGAGTACTTCGATGTCAGCGCCGGCATTGCCGCCGCGTATCGCAGCCGTACCGGTAAAGCCACCCTCGGCCCCCTTGAACAACGCCTGCCCGTTGAACTGCAGGGCGATGTCCTGCTCGCCACCGGCGCTTAAACGCATGTCCAGCGTTTTGCCATCCATCGGCGCCAGTGCGCGAGGTATGCCACGGCGGGCCGCATCGCTTTGAACGAACTGCGTGAACCCGGTTTCGTTGTATTGCGAGTACCGCCGCAACACATCCGCCGAAGTCAGGATGACCTGGCTGGCGAGGCTGTCACGGACTCCGGTGTTTGCAATCGACAATTGCCCGCTACCGGCCCACGAACCGTTGCGCAATGGCAACGCCGAAGTCATCGCGCCTGCTGTGGCCTGACCGTTGACCTCGACCCGGAACGCCCCCGGCAACAGCGCAAAGGTGGATGGCAACAGGGTGTAGGTGCCCGCCGCCAACCCCGGCACGCCTGCGCCGAGGGTGATCTGCTGGCCGATACGCGGGTCGACCGCACCTGCCTCGGCCAGAATCGGCGCGTAAACGCTCTGATTGCCCGGAACAATGGCGTACACCGGGTTGCTCGCCAGCCCCGGCAGGCTGAAGCTGCCGTCGCTGGCATTGCGTACCAGCGGGTTGAAACGTGCATCGGTCGAGCCGCCGCGCCCGGAAACGAATCCGGCGCCACGCAAATCGCCGCCGCCTGACAGGTCGATCAGCGCGCCGCTCTGTACATCAATGAATTGCGAGTTCAGCACAACACCGTCGGTATCACCGGTGACGCCGTTCAACACCACAGACTTGCCGTCGTAGCGATAATCGATGCCATCGGTAGTGCCGCCGTAAGGCATCACCAGTCCGGCGCCGCTGACGGACGTCACGCTGCCCGGCAGCAGACGCACTTCGCGGGTTTTGGTGACCACATCGTCACCCACTGTAATCAGACCCAATGGGGCGCGGATGACCCCGCCCTGCTCAATGGTGCCCGCTGCCAGGCTCAGACTGCCGAAGACCGAGTACGGCAAAGCCGCGGGTGCCGGTCCGTGACCGCTGATACGCAATGTGTGTGAGGAAGTGGCAATCGGGCCTTGATAACCGACGCGTACCTCAGCCTGCACACCGGTTGCCGGATAAATCTGCGCTGCGCCCAGGTCCAGGTCACCCGGCGTCCATAGTCGGGTTTTCGGTGCGCCATCGTTCGGCGCGAGGAAACGCAGGTCACCGCTGCTGTTCAAAGACACCCGGCCAAACGCGCGGCGGCTGTATTCAACCGCCGGAGCCTGCAGTTGCGCGATCGAACCCTGGGTGCCGAATGACAGGCCATTGCGCAAATCCAGCAGATTGGCCGATGCGCTGAAGGTTGCGTCGGCCAGCTTCGTCGTTGGATTGAGTAGCAGTCGCGGACGCATTAAGCCAACGCCCGCGAAGTAGCTGCCGACGCCTGACAGCCGAAGGTACGGCGCGCTCAACTCGACATGGGCTGTCGCCTTCGAATCCTCAGCCAGCGACAGCGCTGCGGCATAAAGATTGAGGCTCTGATTCATCTGCAGAGCGACATCACCGTCAAACGACAGCAGACCGTTGCTGAACAGAGTCAGGTTATCGAAACCGCCGGCCATCAAGCTGTCCGCACTCAGGCGCGTCTGCCCATAACGCAAGCCATCGGCAGCCTCGCCCGGTTGCAGATCCACCGCCAACGGTTGGTCAGCGGCGCTTTGGCCGATGATCATTTCCCGTGGCGCGCGTACCGCGTTGTTCGCCGAGTCCGCATACAACGGCGTTTCAAGCGCCAGCTCCAGACGTCCACCCGCCGCGCCGAGACCACCGGCCGCCGCGCGCAAATCACCGTCGATGAACAGCCCGTTGTAGGAACTCAGGCTGATGCGTCCGCCGTCGCTGGCGACACGGGTCGGGCCCTGGCCCGCAACGTCGAGCACCGCCTCGCTACCGGACGCGTCGAGCCGCGCACCCTGGCGAACAATCACGTAGGCATCGGCTGCCGTGGCGGTGGCGGCTGTTGCATCGACCTCGCCACCAATAATGATACTGCCGCCCTTGCCGACCTGGCCGTAGGTTCGGCCCATCGCATCGATCGCCGTGCTGGCGCGCCCGGCAACGTCGAGTACAGCCTGTGCACCGATCCAGATCGAACGCTCGTGCGCCTTCGGGTCGGCCTGTTGAGTGGACGTGGTCGGATTGATTGAGCCGAACTGCTGCTGACGGATATCGATGGTGCCGCCCCAGGCGTTCAGTTCACCGTCGACCGTAATCTGCCCGGCGCCACGCAGCGTGATGCGCTGCCCCGGATCGACGCTGATGAGCGATCCGCGGTCCAGGGTCAACGTGCTGTTGGCGGCATCGATCAGCCCGATCAGGCTGGCCCCGCCTTGCAGGGTCAGACTGGCGCCGCCGCGTTGTGTCAGCACGCCTTTGAGCGGATCTTGCTGAAACAGCGGTGGTGTCCACAGTTCCAGCGCCGCCCGAGGGTCGGCAGCGCTGGCCAGATTCAGCGCTTGCTCGGTAAAGCGGTACACCGGCAGGCTCACGTCGATCGCGGCGCCTTCGGCAACCTGCAGCCCGCTCAGGCCGATGAGGTTGTAAGCGGAAAAACCTTTATTGAACAAGTCGGCAGACACTTGCAGGGTATGGTCTGCCAGCGCTTTGTCAGTCTGCCCGACGCGTATCTTGTTGGCCTGCACCGTCAAAGTTCCGCCACCGGTGACACCGTAACCGCGCAAATCGCCTTCAAGCTTGAGATGCGTCTGGCCAGGCGCTGAAATGGCACTGGACTCCAGCGTCAGGTCACCGCCCTTGCCGCCCCGGGACTTGCCATTGGCGAGAATGGCGCCACCGGAAGAAACGTCCAGCAGGCTGCCGGCGCCGATGTCGATATCGCCACTGCTGCGAATCGACAGCAGACCACCATTGAGGTACGCCAGGCTGGCGCTGTCGTCCGGGTTGGTGCGCAGGTTGCTCCACAGACCACGGGCATCAAGCCGCACGCCCTCGGTGACGGTGACTTGCGTCGCCTTGCCATCCTTCGCCGTCAGGCGGGTGTCAGTGGTACCGCTGCTGAGGAACTGATTGAGTACGTTGCCCAGCCGCAGACTGCCGCCACGCGCGGTCAGATCGGCACCAATCTGCACATCCGGCGCATACAGGGTGATGTCGCCGCCGTTATCGACCGTGAGCGCGCCATCGACCACGACCTGATCCCTGGCCGCGACCTTGAGCGCGCCGAGGCGGAAACCGTTGAGTTGCTCGTTATCGAGGAACAACGCGCCCTTGCGTGCATCGGCCACCGCACCGGTGAGATCCAGATCACTGCCGCCGACCGGACGTTCGCCACCGATCTGCACTTTATCGAGCGTCGGATTGAGCGTGTACAACAAGCCGCCCGCCGCCGCGACATAGGTCGGCTCATAACGGCCGACGATCCATTGCGCACGCCGCGCCAGCGCCGTCTGGCTCTGATCGTAGCCATCGAGCTGAGGTTTCGGCGCCTGGTTCTGCCGCTCGCCCTGGTACACCTCGCCAACCATCTGCCCTTCGAGCACCGCGTTGGCGGTGGCGACCACCAGTTGCCCGGCGTCGCGGCCGACGGTGTATCCCGACTCGAACCGTGAGCGCGGGGCAATCAGCGGATTGTAAAAAACGCTGGTCTGACCCCAGCGTTCACTGTGATCCTCATATCCCTTGTACAGCCCGGTGTAGAGCAAATCCCCGGGAGCGCGGGAAACTTCATAGAGTTTGCCATCCTCGCCACGCAGCCAACTCTGCCGCACTTCGCCACTCTGCACATCGAGGGTACCGCCCGACAGGTTGATCAGCGAACCGTTCTCGGTGACTACGTCGTTGCCGGCAAAACTCACCGTACCGCCCTGGGCCATCCACTCGCCAACGCTGTGACCTTGGGTGCCGAGATAACCACCGACTTCGAGCAAGCCACCTGCCGTGTACCAGCGGTCGGTGGCGTAGCCGTTGGTGCCGGCCGGCACGTAAACCAGTTCGCGCACGTCGACCCAGATGTCATTGCTGTTGAGCGCGCCTTTGTCACGGTTGCCCGAGGCATCGCGCTGCTCGTTGCCCTGCACGTTGATCTTGATGCTGTTGTTTTCCATTGCCACTTTGACGCCGAGGGCTCCGGACACATCAATCATCGCGCCATCACGCACCAGGCTGCGGCGCTGTGCACTGACAGCCACCTGGCCGCCAGTGGCGAGGGTAATCGAGCCATTCTGGAATTCGACGGTGCCACCGCTCTGGACCTCGATACGCGACTGATCGCCCCGAATGCGGTTGTTGGCGTTGACGCCGGTCAGCGCCGCGTCATGCTGACTATCGAGGGCGGTCAGGTCGCTGCTGTCGAGCAGAACCGCCGTGGCACTGCCCTGTCCCAGCGTGATGCTGCCAGTGGCGTCGGTGCCGGGGTTGCTCAGGTGAATCGTGCCGCGCGTCGCGACCGAAGTGCTGGCGAGCAAGACGCCGTTTTGCACCACCTCATGACCGGCCAAGGTGATGTCACCGGTCGCCGCCTGAATCAGACCGTTGTTGGTGACCTTGCCGGCAGCCGCCCCGGCTTTGAACCCCGGAATGACTTCACTGCCGAACGTGGTCGACAGGGCATTGCCCTCGGTGCCCGAGCCTTTGCGGATGTAGAAGCGGTCACCGGCGGCGAGTACGGTCTGGCCCTTGACGGTGTTGATGCTGCCGTCGTTCTGTACTTCATGGCCGAGCAATAACGCGTAGCCGCCGGCATCGGTCGAGGCCGCCGGTTTGTGGGTTTCGATGGCCGCGCCGCGCTCCACCAGCACCTTGCCGGCCGCTTCGGTGAAGGTCGGCTGCGTGCCGTTGCTGTCAAAATACAGCCCGCGGTCACGGAACTGGATGTCCGTGATATTCGCCGCCGCGGCCACCAGATTGCGCACGTTGACCTGACTGCTGCCGCTGAACACGATGCCGTTGCGGTTGATCAGCATCACCGTGCCGTCGCCCTTGATCTGGCCTTGAATCTGGCTTGGCCGCGCGCTCGGATCGTTGACCCGGTTGAGCACCGCCCAGTTAGATTGCTGGGCGAATTCGACGGTGGTGTTGCGTCCGACGTTGAAGGTTTCCCAGTTGAGGATCGCCTTGTCGGCGGTCTGTTCGATCTTCACCGTGGTCTTGCCGCCGCTCTGGGTCTGCTGCGGACCTTTGGCGTTCTGCCAGCCTTGGGCGAGGCTGTTATCGACCTTCAAGCCGCCCTCACCCAGCCCGTCCGGCACCCCTTGCACCGTCCCCAACGCCGCCGCCCGCCCAGCCGCCTGCGCCGCTTGCTGCGCAGCAATCGCCGCGACCGTGTTGTTGAGCGTCTGAATCGAACGCTGCAATTGCTGATTGGCCTTCTGCTGCTGCGCCAGCGGCGGCGTCATCCCCGGCAACCCACCCCCACCCGGCCGCGCCGCCGCAGCCTGCTGCGCCGCGCCTTTGGCCGCAAACCAGGCCGAATTGAACGCCGTCTGCGCCTGCGCCCCACCCGCCACCAGACACAACGCCACCGCCTGCGCCAACGGCTTGAGCAGCCACAGCGCCGGCTCGACGATTTCACGCCTGGATGACTGAACGTTGGAACGACGACGGGACGGGCGAGCGAGCATCACTACGAGATCCTTTTGTTGACTGCCACACATGGCTGCAGGCATGCATAGACCTGCTGTTACGACATAGGCAGTTGGCAAGGACCACGACCGAACGGATGTCACACAAACTTCATGAAGGGGGAGTAACTGGGCGGGAAACTACGCTGGAAATCAAAAGTCCCACACCAGAACGCCGCCCGCCTGGCTCTCTCCCAGAGGAAGAGGGGACTGACCGAGGTGATTGGCAGGGAATTGCCGGCGTGAAATACCGAGTCGCATGCAGACTTGAGAGCAAAATCAAAAGCCCCTCACCCTAGCCCTCTCCCGGAGGGAGAGGGGACTGACCGCAGGGGATGCGAGAGTTACGCTGACGTGCAATAGCGAGTCGAACTCAGGTTTTGAACGGCCCACAAATCGGCTCCCTCTCCCTCGGGGAGAGGGCTGGGGTGAGGGGCAGCCACACAACAAAACCAAAGCCAACCACCCTGCTCTTCACCACTCAACAATGAGCGTTAGCTCGCGTGCTTTTGATCTTGATCTTGCGTCACCGGCGACATCGGAAGGCTGAGTGGAGGGATTGATCCGGGCGTGGGAGCGCAGCGACCGTCTGGCGCAGCCAGACACAGCGGAAGGAGGTGCAGCGCAGCAAACCGTAGCCGCTGCGCCCGGATCGATCCCGGAGCGAAGGGACCCGAGCCTGCGAGGGCCGAACGCAGGAGCAAAGCCTTTTGGTTCCTTTTTGGCGTCTGAAAAAGGGACTCGCCGTAAGGGCGAAACCACCAGCCGCAGCACCCGAAAAAACGGATATTCACCCAACCAAACAGCCAAAAAAAAGCCCCAAAACCAAAAGGCATGGGGCAAAGGAATTGGTTGGTTGCGGCCAACCAAAGGAGCTCAGCCAAATCAAAAAATCAGATGCAATCCTGCGCCGCCCGCTCAAAACTCGACGGCAACAAATTAGACGCCAGCAAATGCCGCTCATAAATGAACACCTTGCCGCCATTCCCCGCCTTGTAAGCCTCAAGCACGTTGTCCGCGGAAATCTTGCTCGGCACCACAATCCGATAACTGCGCTGGGTCTGCGAAACCGTCGGGTGCAGCGCACTGCCCTGCAACTTCGGCACCACGCACTCGGCGTACTGCTCTGGAGTCTTGCTGGTCTGCAAGGTCAGGCTCGGATTGTTCGGCGCCGAAGCACAACCGGCGAGCAACAAAGAAGCAATAGCCATGGCAGGGACGAATAAAAGACGCATCGGGGTAATCCTGAAAATAAAGGTTCGGTTCAACCGGCAACGGTCCAGCCTCACGGAGCCGCCGTTGCCATTTATGTTTTGAGAGATCAGCTCGACGCCACCAGGGCCTTGAGCGACACATCGAATTGCTTCAAGGCATCGAATTGCAGGTCGCGCTGTTTGTCGATCTGCGCCGCAATCGCCGGCGCGGCCTGGTCATGCACCCACACCGAAGGCAGCTGTTTTTCCACCGCGCCTTCAGCCTTGCCGATGTATTGCAGGTCGGCGTCGTAGAAACGTGCGGTAAAACGCGCCTCGACCAGATTGTTACGCTGGGTCAACAACCGATTGAACGTATCGAGTTGGACCACCACGTCCGGATGCGCCTGCACCAGCGCATCGAGGTTGTCGTAGACCGTCACCGACAGAAATTGCTGTTGCAACGAACTCACCAGCCAGTCGATCGCCAGTTCCGGATCGGAGCTGCCGACAAATGCTTCACGAATCCGCGAATCCAACGCATCTTTCGCGCCATTGGCCGCCATGTCGTGATAACGCTCAAGATATTGCAGATTGTCCAGCGTGTTTGCACTGAGCAACACGCCAACGGTTTGCGAATGCTGCAAGGTCGCGCTGCTGCCACCCAGGCTCTGGAAATGGCACGCCCCGGCGTCGGCTGCATAGGTCGGTGCGGTAAACATCGCGCCCGCTGTCAGCAGGGCGAGCAAAGCCAGTCGGGGCAGAATGTTCATCGCGCAATTTCCTTGAGCGGCGTGGTCGATGGAGGCGATTTTCCGCCGATTGCCGACAAAGCAGAACTTGCGTTTCTTGATGGTCACTATTACTTCTAGCAATAGTTGCACTCGCGCAGACTGCGAGACACTCCAATACAACGACAAAAACCCGTGAGGTTTGCCTTGAGAACGTTTGACCTGATCCGTGACGCGGTTTTTCCCGAATATCGCGAGCGCGTGGCCGAGTATCTGGTGCAGTACGAAAGTGTGTTGCTGGACAAAAACCGCCTCGATCCACAACTGATCAAAGACACTGCCAACCAGTTGCGCGGTTACCTGCGCGGGCTCAACACCACGCGCGTGTTGGGTATGGCTTATTGGGAAGAACTGGATCGTCGAGTGGTGGACACCTGGCTCGCGCCCGCGCCATGACCGTCTAGACTTGCCAGCAGGTCGAGATGCTCCCGATGAGCAAGGTCAACGAGGCGGTCGACCACTTGCGCAGTGGCAAGGCACGCTACCGCGTGGTGCTCGACGCCAGCCAATAAGCCAAGGCGCGGCGGTGCAGGCCGACCGCGCCCTCTGCGAAAAATCCGCCTGAACGCTTACAATCGCCGGTCTTACCGCCCAATCAGACAGGCCCGCCCGTAAATGCTGCTCGACCCGCCAACGATGCTCACCATCACCATCGCACTTGCAGCCGCTGCCGCGCTGTACCTGGCGGTCGAATGGCGCAGTATTCGTGAATCTTCGCTGCTGTTCTGGAGCGCCGGTTTCGCCACGATCAGCGTGGGCTCCACTCTCGCCCTCTTGCGCAGCAGCGGCTTCCTGTGGCTTGGCATCTGGTTCGCCAATGGCTTGTTGGTGACCGCGCACTTCTTTTTTCTGCTCGGCGTGGCGCGTTTTACCCAGACACGGCTGTCGCCGGCCTGGTATCTGGTGTTCCTGATCTGGCTGGTAATGCTCCTGTTACCGGACGGGCCGCTGTGGTCGAAAGCCATGCTGGTGGCCAATTCGCTATTGGTGGCGATCCCGACGCTCAAAGCCAGCTCGCTGCTGCGCCCGCACGGCAAATCGCTGAGCGTCGGCGCAGTGCAACTGCGTTATGTGCTGCTCGGCCATGGCCTGTTCTACGTGGCCAAAGCGCTGACCGTGGTGATACCCGGCACGTTGATCGATCTGGCGGCGTTTCGCGGCGAGATCATTCAGATTTCCCTGGTCGAAGGCGCAATGGCGATCATGTTGATCGCGTTATCGATGACCGGCACCGAACGTTATCGCCGGGAAAAACAGATCGCCCGCCTTGCCGAGCGCGACCCGCTGACCGCCCTGTACAACCGCCGCGCGCTGGAAAAACGCGCACCGCGCCTGCTGCAACAAGTGTCGCCGCAACAGCCGGGCGCCCTGCTGCTGATCGACATCGACAATTTCAAACTGGTCAACGACCACTTCGGCCACACCGCCGGCGACCGTTTGCTCATCGCCCTCAGTGAAATGATCCTAGCGACACTACCGCGCAATGCCTTAACGGCACGACTCGGCGGTGACGAGTTTGTCATTCTGTTGAACAACACCTCCAGTGAGCGCGTCGTTGAACTCGGCGACAGCCTGCGCGATCAGTTTTTGAACATGGCCTCACAAACCTTTGCCACGTCAGCCGCGGTCACCCTGAGTATCGGCGCCACCGCATTCGACACGGCCCCGGCCAGCCTCGCGGCACTGATCGAACAAGGTGATCTGGCGCTCTACGAATCCAAACGCGGCGGGCGCAATCGCCTTCGTCTGACCGGGCTCACCACTTCAGGATAATAAAAAACATGTCCAGCCTCGACACGCCACTGCAAGATCTCGCTGCCCCTGAAGGCGTCTGCTACGGCTGCGGTGGCCGCAACCCGCATGGCCTGCACGTCAAAAGCCGCTGGCACGACGACGGCATCCACGTCATCGCCGAACATTTGCCGGACAGTCAATATTGCGGCTGGCCGGATCTGGTTTACGGCGGGCTGATCGCCATGCTCGTCGACTGCCACTCCAACTGGACGGCGATGGCCTACCACTACCGCGCGGAACACCGCGAAGCCGGCAGCCTGCCGCGCATCGACTGTGTCACCGGCAATCTGGGCATCAAATTCATCAAACCGACACCGATGGGCGTGACGCTGATCTTGCGGGCCAGAGTTGACGGTGAAGTCGGGCGCAAAACGCGGGTGATTTGCGAGGTGTATACAGGGGAAGTGCTGACGGCGGTAGGCGATTCGGTGTTCGTGCGGGTGGATACCGGACAGTTGGCGGATGCGGCGCATGGGCGTTGAAGCCTTGTATCAAAATTTTTTGCGATAGACTGATCGACCGAGTGGCCTTCATCGCTAGCAGGCTAGCTCCCACAGGTTATGGGAGCGCCTCAGACAATGTATTCCGATCCCGGAATTCTGATTTCCGCATACCTTGTGGGAGCTAGCCCTGCTAGCGATGGCGGCAACCGGGTCTCAGTTCAAGCCCAGATAGCGCCCCACAGCGGATAGTCGGCAAGCTTTTTAACCAGCCCTGCTCGCAACGGGTTGGCTACAACATAGCGCGCCACGTTCACCAGTTCCTCCTCACGCCTCAAGGCCCGGTCATGAAAGCCTTTCTGCCAAAGGGTTATCTTGAAGCCAGCACTTCTGTTCACCGCTTTAGTGCTCAACGACTTGGTTTTCTGCATCAGATCGCCCAACGACCCTTGCTGTAGCTCTACCAACCAATGGAAATGATCAGGCATGACGACCCATGCCAATGAATTAACCACGCCATGATCATGCGCACTCTGCAACTGCTCCGCTACCAGGCGCCCCAGAGCGAAGTCCCGGAATACCGGGATGCGGCGGTACGTGTTGGTGGTCAGCAAGTAGATGCGGTTGCATTCAGCGTAGCGGCCGTGACGCAGACGGTGTGATGAAGGTGAATCGGGCATTCCGTGCCCCTCCCTTAAGTGTTCAGGAGAAGGCTAGTTGGCTTGAATGACTACGCATCGGCAGACGTTTGGCAGGATGTGTCTGGTGAATGGCAATCGCTAGCAGGCTAGCTCCCACAGGGATTTTTGGAGTATTCACGGGATGTGTCAGAAAACGAATAGCGCGTTAAAGAAGCACCCGACGGTGCTTCTTTAACGGGGAATCAGCGCGCAAATGCCGCCCGCGCCGAATGCAACTTCCTGTAACTCTCAATCAAACGCAAATGCCGATCCAGCCCTTCCAGCTTCATGCTCGTCGGCGTCAGTCCGTAGAAGCGTACGCTGCCGTTGACCGAGCCAATCGCTGCGTCCATGCGCTCATCACCGAACATGCGTCGGAAGTTTGCTTCGTAGTCTTCCAGTTGCAGATCTTCGTCCAGTTCCATTTCCAGCACGACGTTGACTGCTTGATAGAACAAACCGCGTTCGACGGTGTTGTCGTTGTATTGCAGGAAGGCTTCGACCAGGTCCTTGGCTTGTTCGTACTTCTGCAGGGCGAGGTAGATCAGCAGGCGCAGTTCGAGGATCGTCAGTTTGCCCCACGGCGTGTTGTCGTCGAACTCGATGCCGATCAGCGTGGTGATGTCGGTGTAATCGTCCTGCTCGCTGTTTTCCAGACCTTGGGCAAGGTTGCGCAGGCCGACTTTGCTCAGGTTGTGCAGGTTGAGGATGTCAGCGCGAAATTGCAGGGCTTTGTTGGTGTTGTCCCAGATCAGATCTTCAATCGGGTAGATCTCCGAATAGTCCGGCACGAGGATGCGGCAGGCCTTGGCGCCGATGTGCTCGTAGACCGCCATGTAGACTTCCTTGCCCATGTCTTCAAGGATGCCGAACAGCGTCGCGGCTTCTTCGGCGTTGGAGTTTTCGCCCTGACCGGAGAAATCCCACTCGACAAACTCGAAGTCGGGTCTGGCACTGAAGAAACGCCACGACACCACACCGCTGGAATCGATGAAGTGTTCGACAAAGTTGTTCGGCTCGGTCACGGCCTGGCCGGAGAATGTCGGCTGCGGCAGGTCGTTGAGGCCTTCGAAACTGCGGCCCTGGAGCAATTCGGTCAGGCTGCGTTCCAGCGCCACTTCAAGGCTCGGGTGCGCGCCAAACGAGGCGAACACGCCACCAGTGCGCGGGTTCATCAGGGTCACGCACATGACCGGGAATTCGCCGCCCAGCGAGGCATCCTTGACCAACACCGGGAAGCCCTGTTCTTCCAGGCCTTTGATACCGGCGAGGATGCTCGGGTATTTTTCCAGCACCGCTTGCGGCACGTCCGGCAGGGCCATTTCACCTTCGAGAATTTCGCGTTTCACCGCGCGTTCGAAAATCTCCGACAGGCACTGCACCTGCGCTTCGGCCAAGGTATTGCCGGCGCTCATGCCGTTGCTCAGGTAGAGGTTTTCAATCAGGTTCGACGGGAAGTACACCACTTCGTTGTCCGACTGACGCACGAACGGTAGCGAGCAGATGCCGCGCTGGGTGTTGCCGGAATTGGTATCGAACAGGTGCGAGCCGCGCAGTTCGCCGTCGCGGTTGTAGATCTCCAAGGTGTAGTCGTCGAGGATCTCGCTCGGCAACTCGTCTTTCGCACCGGGCTTGAACCATTTTTCGTCCGGGTAATGGACGAATTCGGCGTTGGCGATCTCTTCGCCCCAGAACTGGTCGTTGTAGAAGAAGTTGCAGTTAAGCCGTTCGATGAACTCGCCCAGCGCCGAAGCCAGCGCGCCTTCCTTGGTCGTGCCCTTGCCGTTGGTGAAGCACATCGGCGAATGCGCATCGCGGATGTGCAGCGACCAGACGTTGGGCACGATGTTGCGCCACGAAGCGATTTCGATCTTCATGCCGAGGTCGGCGAGGATGCCCGACATGTTGGCAATGGTCTGCTCCAGCGGCAGGTCTTTACCGGCGATGTAGGTGCCCGCGTCAGACCCCGAATGTGGCATCAGCAAGGCCTGCGCATCGGCGTCGAGGTTGTCGACTTCTTCAATGATGAATTCCGGGCCGGTCTGCACGACTTTCTTCACGGTGCAGCGGTCGATCGAACGCAAGATGCCCTGGCGATCCTTGTCGGAAATGTCCGCCGGCAACTCGACCTGGATCTTGAAGATCTGGTTGTAGCGGTTTTCCGGGTCGACGATGTTGTTTTGCGACAGGCGAATGTTTTCCGTGGGGATATTGCGCGTATCGCAGTACAACTTCACAAAGTAAGCCGCGCACAACGCCGACGACGCCAGAAAGTAGTCGAACGGCCCCGGTGCCGAGCCATCACCCTTGTAACGAATGGGCTGATCGGCGATCACCGTGAAGTCGTCGAACTTGGCTTCAAGTCGAAGGTTGTCGAGAAAGTTGACCTTGATTTCCATGCGGGATTACCAGAATACGGCTAAACGAATGGCCGCCATTATCCGGCTTTTGCGCGCGATGTCTTGTGCTTTCGGGATTCGCCGCCCGCCGGCGACACTAGCGATTTCGGCAAATTCGCTACACTTCGAAGCAACGCGTCGTCATCCATGACAACAATCTGAACAATGTGCCCGCGCCGTTGTTCTAGATTCAGAAGACACCGGATCAAGGACGAGCACATGGCCGTTTCTGCTTCTGCGCCACCCCTGCCGAGCCCGCAACGTGCGGTCACCCGCCGCTTGGCCATCGCCGTCGGCGCGCTGTTTATTGCCGGCGTCATCGCCGCGGTCAGCGCCCTCCTCGGCATCGCCAATCAGCTTGATGAAAAAGACGTCGAACAGAACCAGTTCTACTCGGCGCGAGCATTGGAAAACCGTATCACCGCCACCAAAAACTACATCACCAGCTACGCCTACTGGACCACCGCGTATGAACATTTGAGCGGGCCGGTGGATACGGACTGGGCCTACGCCGAGCAGAACATGGGCAAAACCATGTTCACCAGCGACGGCTATGACGGCGTTTTCGTGATTGATCGCAATCGCACCAAATACTCGGTGATTCGCGGGCAAATGGTCGAGACCGACATTTCCGAGGTATTGCAGGTGCCAGCCGCAGCCTTGCTGGAACAGGCGCTGAACCAGCCGGATCTGACCAAACCGGTGGCCACTTATTCGCTGTTCGAGGGCTGGCCGGCGCTGATCACCGCAGCACCGATCATCCCCAACGACGAGCGCCCGCTCGACGAACTGAGAAATACCTCGGTGCTGGTGTTCGTTGACAAACTGACCCCGACCAAGCTGCGCAAGATCGGCAGTGGATACGGCCTGACCAACCTGACGCTGGCCCCGGACGACACCATTGAAAGCCATCAGCCGAGGGTGGCGCTCGACAGCACCGGTTACAGCCTGATTGCCGATCTGCAGCGGCCCGGCCAGCAATTGTTGTGGTCGTTGATCCCGCCACTTGGCGCGACGCTGGTGGTGCTGATGCTGCTGACTGCGTATTTTTTCCGCCACGCGCTGCGCTCCTCACAGTATGTCGATAACAGCATCGAAGCGATGCAAGCCTCCAACCTCGCTCTCGAAAGTGCCAACCATGCGCTTGAGGCCAGTGAAGAACGTTTTCGTGCCGTGGCCGAGGCGGCTTCGGACTGGATCTGGGAAGTCGATCGCGACCTGTTGCTGACCTACCTGTCGGCACGCTTCAGTGAAGTCACCGGTTACCCGCAAACCCTGTGGCTGGGTCAGCCTGTCGGCGAACTGCTGTCGTGCGACACCACACCGCTGGACCTGTGGCTGCGCAAGCTCAGCGAAGAAACCAGCAGCGGCGATTTGCGCTGTACCTACCGCGACCACTCTGGCCAGCCGCGCCACTGTCGACTGTCGGCGCGGCCAATCGTCCATCAGCACGACGTCGTCGGCTATCGCGGCACCGCCAGCGACATCACCGACGAAGTGGCCGCCCATGCGCAGATCCAGCACTTGTCGATGCACGATGCCCTGACCGGCCTGCCCAACCGCAACAAGCTCGCACGTTATCTGGATGAAGCCCTGTTGCTCAAGGAACACGCGCTGCCGCTGACGTTGCTGATGATCGACCTCGACAATTTCAAACCGATCAACGATTCACTCGGGCATCCGGCCGGCGACGCGGTATTGCAGGAAGTCGCCGCACGCCTGCGCGAATGCACCCGCGAACATGACCTCGTCGCGCGTCTGGGCGGCGATGAGTTCATCGTCGCGCTCAACGGCATGGACAGTCATCACGAGATCGACAAGTTCTGCACGCGCCTGATCGGCAGCCTGCACCAGCCGATCGTGTTCGAAGAACATCCACTGCACATCGGCGCCAGTATCGGTATCGCGCTGAGTCGGCGCCACGGCTACGTGCCGAGTGATCTGATTCGTTATGCCGACATTGCGCTGTACCAAGCCAAATCAGACGGCAAGAACACCTGGTGCTATTTCGAAGCGCACATGAGCGATCAGATCCAGACACGTCGGCAGATGGAAGACGACATGCGCCACGCGCTCAAGCACAACGAATTCATCCTGCATTACCAGCCGCGCTACAAGGTCGACGGCAAGCAGATCGTCTCGGTCGAAGCGCTGGTGCGCTGGCAGCATCCGACCAAGGGCCTGCTCGGCCCGGACGTGTTTATCCCGCTGGCCGAACAGACCGATCTGATCGTACCGCTCGGGCGCTGGGTGTTGCGCGAAGCCTGCGAAACAGCGCTGGCGTGGCCGGAGGATGTGCTGTTGTCGGTGAATCTGTCGCCGGCGCAATTTGCGGTCAGCGATGTGGTTGAGGATGTACGCGAGGTGCTGGTCGCCACGCGCTTCCCGGCCAGTCGCCTGGAGCTGGAGATCACCGAAAACGTCATGCTCAACGATACCGATGGCGCGCTCGCGACCATGAACGCTCTGAAGGAACTCGGCGTGCGCCTGAACATGGACGATTTCGGCACCGGTTATTCCTCGCTCGGCTACCTGCGCGCTTACCCCTTCGATGGCATCAAGATCGACAAACGCTTTATCGCCTCGATCAGCAGCGGCGCCAATGATCGCGCGGTGGTGCAGGCGATCATCGGGCTGGGTAAAGCCATGGGGCTGACCGTGACCGCAGAAGGTGTCGAAACCGAAGAACAGCTGGATATCCTTGGCGTCGACCAGTGCAACGAAGTCCAGGGCTACTTCATGAGCCGGCCGATCGACAAAGCCGCGTTTGCCGAACTGTTGCAAGCCTCACGCCTGTCGCCAGTAAGCAGTACGACCAGCAGAAAGGGCCGGGTGACCTGAGGTCAGCCCTGCCCGGCCACCCGCACCTTGCCGCTGAAGACTTTGAAGCCGAACGTGTTATAGGCCAGCGTCAGCGGTACCAGCACGGCAAAACCGATGAGCATGAATGTTTGACTGTTCGGGCTCGACGCTGCGGCGCTCAAGGTCAGGTCCGGCGGAATAATGTAGGGGAACAGCGCGACCAGCATCACGGTGAACGCCAGTACGAAGACACCCAGTGCAGCGAACAAAGGCAGGAAATCCCCGCGGCTGCGAAAGCCCATGGCAAAGACCAGCAGTGAAACGCCGAGGAGCAACCCCGCCGGCAACCACAGCCGTACATCCATCAAGCGACGTGTGTACTGCGGATACAACGTGGCAGTCCACACAACCAGTGCCAGCAACAACAGCACAACGATCAATGCCAGGACTTGGGCCTGGCGCGCCGAGCGCTGCTGCAATTGATCCATCGTGCGCCAATAAAGCCAGCAGGCGCCCAGCCACAGATAGCCGAGCACCAGCACCACACCGCAGAACAACGCAAAAGCACTGAGCCACTCGCGGCCATCGCCGCTATATTGGCCATCGCGATGCGCGACGCCCTGAACCAGCGTACCGAGCACCATCCCTTGGACGAACCCGGTCAGCAACGATGCAACCATCAACACCCTGTCGATCGCCCTTTTGTGACGTTCATTGGACGCATGGTCACGAAACTCCAGCGCCACCGCTCGCGCGATCAACGCCAGAAACATCACAATAAACGGCACATACAGGGCCGGTAGCAAAATCGCATAGGCCAGCGGAAACAGCGCCAGCAACCCACCGCCGCCGAGCACCAGCCATGTCTCGTTGGCGTCCCAGACAGGCAAAATCGTCACCGCCATGGCCCGGCGCTCGCGGCTGCAAGCGGTCACGCCCATGAGCATGCCAACGCCAAGATCGGTGCCGTCGAGAATCACGTAATTCATCACTGAGAATGCCAGCGCGGCGGCGCACAGCAGGGTCAGCCAGTCAGTGTCCATGCGAACGCATCCTCAAGAATGCCCGGTTTCGTCGGCCAGGGTCGGTTGCGGTCCCGGCTCATTGGCATGCGGTGGCTCACGCAGCAAGCGCAGCAACACCCACAGGCCGATGGCGAAAATCAATAGATAGAACAGCAGGATCAACCACGTCGAACCGAGCACTTGCGCACGCGATACCGATGACAGGCTGTCCGCCGTACGCATCAAGCCGTACACCGTAAAAGGTTGGCGGCCGACCTCGGTAACGACCCAGCCGCTGAGCATCGCCACAAATCCCGCAGGGGCAAGCCACACGCAGCCGCTCAACCACCAGCGCGCGCTGTACAGGCGCCCACGCCTGCGCAAGATCAGGCTGATTACGCCTTGCGCCAGCATCAACAGGCCCAGCCCGACCATCAGGCGAAAGGCGAAAAACACCGGCGCCACCGGCGGGATGTCTTGCGGCGGGAATTCATCCAGCGCGGCGATGCTGCTGTGTAAATCGTGATGCAAATACAACGAGCCCACGCGTGGAATCGACAATTCCCACAGATTGCGTCGCTCGTTCATGTCTGGCCAGGCCAGCAGGCGCAACGGTTCGCCGGCGCCTGCGGGTGGTCGGGTCCAGGAACCCTCGATCGCGGCGACCTTCTGCGGCTGGACCTGCAAGCTGTGCCGGCCATGCAGATCGCCGACCACGATCTGCAGCGGCATCAACAATACAATCAGCCACAACGACATGGAAAACTGCACGCGGGCGCGGGGATTGTGCGCGACCTTGCGCAATTGCCAGGCGCTGACGCCGGCAATGAACGTGGCACTGCCGATGAACACGGCGAGGATCATATGCGCCAGACGATACGGAAACGACGGGTTGAAAATGATCGCCCACCAGTCCTCGGCGATGAATCGGCCGTCCGAGGCAATCGAATAACCTGCCGGCGTTTGCATCCAGGAGTTGGCGGAGAGAATCCAGAATGCACTGATCAGCGAGCCCAGCGCCACCGCGCAGGTGGCGAAAAAATGCAGTTTCGGCCCGACCTTCTTCAGGCCAAACAGCATGATGCCAAGAAAACCCGCTTCGATGAAAAACGCCGCCAGCACTTCGTAGAACATCAGCGGGCCGATGACGTCGCCGGCCTGCACCGCCAGCAGCGACCAGTTCAACCCGAACTGATATTCCAGAATCAACCCCGACGCGGTGCCCACCGCGACGTTGAGCGCAAACACTTTTAACCAGTAGCGATAAACATCCAGATAAACCGCGCGCCCGGTTTTCAACCACAACGCTTCCAGCACCATCAGGAAGTTGGCCAGACCGATGCTGAGCGCCGCCAGCACGATGTGAAAACCGATGGTGATTGCGAACTGGGCGCGGGCCGCCATCAGGGCGGAATCAACGGGCTCCATGCAGGCAATCAGCCGCTGAAGAACAACGCAAGCTTGTTGCCCTCGGGATCGCGCAGGTAGGCCACATAAAAGTCCGGCGTGTAAGCCTCGCGGGTGCCCGGCGCGCCTTCGTCGCTGCCGCCGTTGGCGAGTCCAGTCTTGTAAATCTGATCGACCTGCTGCCGTGATTCGGCACGAAACGCCGGCATCATGCCGTTGCCTGGAGTGGCCGGCTCGCCGTTGAAAGGCTTGGCGATGTGCACGCTGCCGGGTCCATTGGATTTGTCAGCGGCGCCGGGCAGGTAAAAGCAATCGTGTTCTTCGCGATCGTGCTGATAACCCAGCGGCGTCAGGATCGCGTGGTAAAAGGCCGCCGAACGCTCCACGTCATTGGCGCCGATAAACAGATAACTGAGCATGGGAAGTTCCTCCGCTGGCCATTCAACCGTGGGTTTGTTCTTCGTTATGGGTGAACAGGTTGCTGGCCTCGCGCACCAGTTGCCGCCATTCGGCGCTGGTGATCAGGCCTTGCTCCTCCATCGCATCGGCGGCCTTGAGCAGTTCGTCGTAGCGGTGTTCGGGGTCCGGATCGTCCTGTGTGTGCGCCGCCAGTTCGCGCCAAGCCGCCAGTGATGCCTTTTTTTGCTGATCGAACATGGGGGTATCTCCTGAAAGACTCACCCGGTAGAAAGATTCGCTGCGGCGCTGGTTCAGGGCAGACGACGGATGGACGGTCCGGTTGAAACGGCTCAACGGTGTAGCTGTATTTGTTTATTGACCGTGCAGTGCCGATCCGCGAAGTTATTCCTCGTTCGGTGCGGACCATGGCCGGGAAAAAGCTTGCTCATCATGTGTTTCCCCGCTTGTTTCCTGCGTCGCACTGTTCACTGTTCATCCCTGTTCGCTGGAGTTTTTCGATGCCGTCGCCCAAATCCCTGCCCACCGCCCTGCTCGGCCTGGCCCTTGCCTGCCCGGCGCTGGCCGAGACCCAAGGTCTGGAACTGGGGCAAGTGCTGATCTCGGCGGATGAGCGCAGCGGCGCAGACGCCAGCGTCGAAGAGGCCAAGACCCGTCTGGTACAGGTGCCTGGCGGCACTAATGTGGTCGACATGCGCCAGCCATTGCAGGGCCGCGTTGCGAGCAATCAGGATGTGCTGGCCTACCAACCGGGCGTCTATGCGCAGTCGGCGGGCAATGAAGGCGTGAAGATTTCCGTGCGAGGTTCGGGCATCAACCGCGCGCCGGGGGCGCATGCGTCGGGGCTGTACACAATGCTCGATGGCTTGCCGCTGACCGGCCCCGGTGGTACGCCGTATGAATTGCTCGAGCCCCTATGGGTCGATCACGTCGAGGTGCTGCGCGGCGCCAACGGCTTCGATCGCGGCGCGCTGGCGCTGGGCGGGGCCATCGATTACGTCAGCCACACCGGCTACACCGCGCCGAAGCTGCAAGTGCGCTATGCGACCGGCAGCCACGGCTATCAGCAGCGCCAGATCAGTTCCGGGCAAGTACTCGGCGAGTTCGATTACTACGTGTCGCTGACCGATGCCAATGCCGACGGCTATCAGGATCACACCGCCAGCGAAAGCAAAGGCGTGATCGCCAACTTCGGCTATCGCTTCAACCCGAACCTGGAGACACGCTTCTATATCCGCTACCGCGAAACCGACAACGACCTCGCCGGCCGCGTGACCAAGCACTCCATCGAGCATCACTCGCGGGCCGCCAACCCGTCCTACGTGGCGCGCGACGACAGCCGCAAGCAACCGGGCAGCACTTTCATCGGCAACAAGACCACCTTCTACATCGACGACGATTCGAGCATCCAGACCGGCCTCGTCTATCACGATTACCCGATGGATCTGCGTGAAGGCCCGAACCGCTTGAAAGTCGCCTATACAGACGTCAGCGGCACCTTCGACTACAAGCGCCGCGACACCCTGTTCGGCATGGAAAGCCGCAGCACTGTCGGCCTGCGCGTGACCAAACACCTGCCTAACGACGGCGCCAGCGAATTCGTGCGGGTCCCGAGCGGCAATACGGCCGGTTACGCGCCGGGCACGCGCATGCGCAACTTCACCTATCAAGGCTCGGACACCGTCCTGCATGTCGGCAACGACCTGGAAATCGCCGACGACCTGTGGCTGACCACCGGCCTCGCCGCTATTTACACCCGCCGCGAAAGCGCCGTGACCTATCCGAACAGCGGCGGCAAAACCAGCCTCAACGATTGGGACTACGCGCCGCGAATCGGTCTGCGCTACCAGATCACTCCGGATGTTCAAGTGTTCGGCAACCTCAGCCGCTCGGTCGAAGCGCCGCACCCATGGTCGCTGATCTACAGCTCCAACGTGCGTTTCCCGGCTGGTAACGGCGCGGCCACCGGCACGCAAAAAGACCCGACCACCCTGCAAAACCAGACCGCCACCACGCTGGAAATCGGTGGCCGGGGCGACAGCGCTGTCGGCGAATGGAGCCTGGCCTGGTATTACGCACAAGTGCGCCACGAACTGCTTTCGGTACTGCCTGACGCCACGGCGGTGACCCCATACGAACTCAACGCCAGCCCGACCGTGCATCAAGGCGTCGAAGCCAGCCTCACCAGCAAACTCTGGTCGGCGGCGGATGGCCGTCAGCTGAGTCTGCGCCAGGCCTACACCTTCAGCGACTTCCACTATCGCGATGACCAGCGTTTCGGTGACAACCGTCTGCCGGGCTTGCCGATGCACTATTACCAGGGCGAGTTGCGTTACGACTGGCCGCAAGGTTTCTTCGCCGCCGTAAACACCCGACTGGTATCGAAAACGGCTGTGGATTACGCCAACAGCTACTACGCTGACCCGTACGCGCTGTTCGGTGCAACGCTGGGCTACAACGCGCCGAAGGGTGACTGGCAGGGCTGGGTCGATATGCGCAACCTGACCAACGAGCATTACGCGGCCACGGTCACACCGGGGTATGACGACAAGGGGCTGGATGCGGCGCGGTCGACACCGGGTGAAGGGATGGGCGTGTATGTCGGGGTTTCGTGGAGTTTGCTCTGAGGGTTTCCCCTGTAACCGGTGTCTTGACTGTGGTTATATCTCGGCTGCCCGGCTCGCCGGCTTCGCGCGGATTTCCCGAGCAAGCAAGCCAAACCGGTTCCCTGGCTCATCACGGAAGATACCTGAATTGAAGACAGCTCTTGGCGCCCTGCTTTTAACTTGCCTTTCGACTCAGGCATTCGCGCAACTTAGCCCCATCGGCTTTCAGTCGCTTACTCTGCCCGACCCGCATCATCAGCGCCCACTGGAAATGGTCGTGTGGTACCCGAGCCCGACAACCGACGCGCCAGAGCTGATCGCCGACGATGTCGTGTTTACCGGCGCCGACGCCGTTCGCAACGCGCCTCCCGCCGCAGGCGAACATCCTCTGGTGATTTTGTCTCACGGCTATCGCGGCAACTGGACCAATCAGATCTGGCTGGCCAGTGCGCTGGCTCATCAGGGCTACATCGTTGCTGCGATCAACCATCCTGGCAGCACGACCCATGATCGCAGCGCACAAGCAGCAGAACAGTTGTGGCAGCGACCCGTCGATGTCAGCCGGGCGATTGATGCAGTCATGGCACAACCGGACAAATTCGGTGCGACCGCCAAACGGCGGATCGCAGTCGTCGGACATTCCCTCGGTGGCTGGACTGCGCTGGAAATCGCCGGTGCACGCTTTGACCCACAGCTGTTCGCTGGCGATTGCAAAGCCCATCCGCAGCTGTCCAGTTGCAAGGTTTACCAGATCATGAGTCCCGCAAAAACTGCGCAACTTACAGCAGCATTAGCCAGCGATTTGCGCGATCCTCGCGTCAGTGCCGTCGTGACACTGGACCTTGGGCTCTCGCGCGGAATGACCAACCAGAGTCTCGCCGCTCTACCCGTGCCGGCGCTGGTGATCGCAGCCGGCGCACCCTCGCTGGATCTGCCCGCCCAGCTGGAGTCCGCCGACCTCGCCAAACGCTTGCCCAAAGCGAGCAGCCGATATGTCGAGATCGGTGACGCCACTCATTTCAGCTTTCTGCCAACCTGCAAAGCGGGGGCGGTGAAACTGTTGGAGGATGACGCACCGGGGGACGGGATCATTTGCAGCGATGGCGGCAACGCCCGCCCAAGGGGGGAGATTCAGCAGCAGGTGACCTTGCTTATTACCGGCTTTTTGAAGCAAGCGGCGAACGTCAAGGAAGAACGTTGAGTTCTGGGTGGAAAGTTACCTGATCACAAAAAGAGCACCGCCGCCGCTTCCCGCATGAAAATCTCAACGGTCTTTGGCCCGACGCCATCGAATTCGCAAAGGCGTTTTTCAAACGCCCTGCGATCAGCACTCGCGGCGACAATGTTGCTCACCTTGCCGGCGTATTCGCTATTGAGTTTGTTTGCCAATGCAAGCAAACGCACAGCCGTGCTGTCGTCGTAACGCACATACCGAGCCTGCCCGAGAAGCCCGACCAACTGGCGGTGGCTGCACTTCGCGAGTTTTTGCGGTGAACCGTTTTCATGCGCCACGACGATGATCTGGTACGCCTGCGCAGCAATCGCGCCCTGGATTCTTTTGCCCATCAAAAAACTGGCAACCAGCCATTTGAACAGCCCCGCTTCGTTGGCTCCTTGAAGGTCGATCTGCAAATCGCTTGCGCTGATGTTTTTACTCACGGTCTGGTCTCAATGAAGACACTCGGCCCGGCGTGGCAGCCGAGATGTAGCTACGCTTCAGTCTTGCCTTGTCATTTCTGATAGGCCCGGGCGGGTGAAGGTTCGGAAAAACATCACGCTTGGAACATGTCGCGAGTCTCGATGTAGCCAACGATGTCTGCCTCGGCCGTTAAATTGAATCTCAACCCGGTCAGCGCGGTCAGCTTGTGGAGAAGACCAGACGAATGCCACGGGAAGAACCTATGAGCCTCGCAGCCTATGAATGCGCACATGCCCGGTCGAAACCGGCCTGACGAGAAGATGCAAGACAACGCAGACGCTGCCCCGATCAAGGCTGTCAGCGCTGTCGCGGCGTTCCGCCTCACAGTGGCGTTCATGTTGACGGTGATCCTGGCGTTTCTCGGCGTGGAAGGATGGCGGACCTGGCGTGACTACCACTCAGCGTTTACGTCGGCGCGCAATTCCGTCACCAACCTTGCCAGGGCGACGGCGCAGCATGCAGAGGATGCCATTCGACAGGTGGATGTACTGACTGCTGCGCTGGGCGAGCGCGTAGAAGGTGACGGACTGCAAAACATCAATGTGAATCGCATTCACAAATTGTTGGTACAGCAAGCCAGATTGATGCCGCAATTGCACGGCCTGTTCATTTATGGTCCGGATGGACAATGGATCGTCACCGACAAGGAAGTCATCCCTGAACCGGCGAACAACGCCGACCGCGATTACTTCCAATACCACCGCACGCACACCGATCGTAATGTGCGTATCGGCAAAGTGGTGAAAAGCAAATCCACCGACGATCTCATCATTCCTATCTCGCGTCGCTTGAACAACCCTGATGGTTCTTTTGCAGGGGTTCTCCTTGGGACCATCAAAGTCAGCTATTTCGTGGATTATTACGGTGATTTCAAAATCGACGACCGAGGCGCATTGGTTCTGGCACTGCGCGATGGAACAATCCTGGTACGTCGACCGTTTATCAAATCCGTTATCGGTCAGAGCCTGGCGAGCAGTGAAATTTTCACCCGTTACCTGCCCGTCTCCAGCGACGGCATCGCAGAAGTCAAAGCCGTCGTGGACGGCACCGAGCGCCTGTATGGTTATCGGGCCTTGACCACGTACCCCTTGGTGGTCGAAACCGGGCTGTCCCGTGAATCGATCATCGCGCCCTGGCGCTGGGATCTCTACAAGACCGGATTTGTGCTGTCCTCGGTGATCTGCGCATTCACGGTGTTCGGTCTGATTGTCCTCAATCAGCTTCGCCAGCGCATGGCCATTGAAAAAGAGCTGCGTCTTGCTCATCAGACCATGCGTGATATGGCCCTGACCGACAGCCTCACCGGCCTGGCCAACCGGCGTCGGCTGGACAGTGCGCTGGCAGACGAGATTCGGCTGGCCAAGCGGCAGAACTCGTCACTGGCATTGATCATGATCGACGTCGATTACTTCAAACGCTACAACGATACCTACGGGCACGCCGCCGGTGACGAATGTCTGGCCACTGTAGCAAAGGCGATTTCCCACGCGCTGAAACGCCCCGGGGATCTTGCCGTCCGGTATGGCGGCGAAGAGTTTTCCGTGCTGCTGCCGAACACCGACCTCCAGGGGGCAGAAAGGGTCGCCCGGCACATCATCGAAACCATTCGAGCTTTGGGTATAGACCACGCCGCACATCCCCTCGGCCACGTCACTGTCAGCGCAGGCATCGCGGCGGCCAGGCCAGCCGAACATGAGGTTAGCGCCGCAGTACTGATCAATGCCGCTGACAAGATGCTCTATGCCGCGAAGCAGCAAGGTCGCGATCGCTACTGCAGTGCCACGCAACTACCGTGATCGCCGCTCGTCACATTCCAGTCACTGCCATTTGCTAGCCTCTGCCGCACGTATCATTCGCTCAAGGCCCGCAATTTCACATGCAATGGAATGAGTCCACACCTCGCCAGCCCATCATCCTGCGCTCCGACAACCTCCACTCCGATGACTTCGGCGCCCTCTTTTCCCGATTTTTCGGCAACCGCTACGCCGACACTCCGCCGATTCCCTCGAACATCGTGATCAGTGGCGTCTACGGTCGACACGAAGGCGTGAGCTTTCGCCGCATGCATTATCGCGGTGACTTCAGCGTGGCCTTCCCTGACCCACAGGACGAGATCACGTTCGTCATCCCGACCGCTGGCAAGATCCTGTTCAATCACGCCAGCGAATCCATCGGTGCAAGCCACATCGGCCTGGCGATCGACAAGGCGGACATCCGCTCGATGCGTTTCTTCGATGATCACGCGCATCACGGCATGTCGATCAACCGCCATCAGCTCACCGAGCGATTATCGGCGCTGCTGGACAAACCGATCGTGCAGAAGATCGCTTTTCAGCCCAGCGTGGATTTGCAGTCGCCAGCCTTTCAGGGCCTCAAGGCGCTGATCGATCTGGCGACGGGAACCGAGTTCGACACGTTGCTCAACAGCGGAACCTTGATGCCCTCGCGCCTGCGCGAAATGTTGATCGATGCGGTGCTCGAGGCGTGGCCGCATAACTTCTCCGAGGTGCTGCGGCGGCCGGCACCGCTGGTGGCGCCCAGGCACGTGAAGCTGGCGGTGGAGTTTATCCAGGCACATCCAGAGCAACCGGTCAGCGGCGTGGAGCTGGCGCGAATGAGCCATGTCAGCCAGCGCGCACTGCAGGATGGCTTTCGCCGCTTCGTCGGGATGTCGATCGTGGCGTATCAGCGCCAGGTACGTTTGCAGCGTGCTTATGAAGCGTTGGCGCAGCGGCATTCGGCGTCGGTCACAGACGTGGCGCTGCGCTTGGGTTTCAGCAATGTCGGGCGGTTTTCTCAGTACTTTCAGAGCGCGTTCGGGGTGAGCCCGGCGCAGCTGAAGTCGAGGCTTTGAGGCTCGCGTCGTGCCGGTTGTTCAAATGCACGTCGTTCGCCGCCCGCGTAATTCGATGGAACAGCCACCTGCTCAAAACGACTAACCCCTGACAGGCCACTCGATCGCCGCACCGCATCGACTGGCGTCTACCTGGCTGCGACGGCCGCTGCGCATGCGCCGTCGCAGGCTTCGATAGGGGGTTTCGCATGACTGAGGACTTCACAGGCTTTTTCATCCATCACACGGTATTGGGCATTTCACTGGGAAACTGGATTCTGGCGTTTTGCGCAACGTTGCTGAGCTATTTCCTCGCCCGAACGGCCATCCGCTTCGTGTTTCGAAAGGTGCAGGCGCGCGCCGCGGCCGGTAATGGACACTTGAGTTACATGGCCAGCGAAGTGCTGTCGGCGACCAGCACCACGCTGTTGCTGCTGGCGTCGATTCTGATCGGGATCGGTTTGCTCGACTTGCCCGAGCGCTGGCTCACTCGAGTCAGCAGCCTGTGGTTTGTGGTGGCGGCATTGCAGGTCGGTCTGTGGGTCAATCGCGCATTGGCGCTGGCGCTGCATCGTTACTTCTCGCGCCACAGCACCACCGGCACGTATCAAGGCAGTGCTCTGGCGACGCTGAGCCTGTGGGGCGTCAAGGTGCTGTTGTGGGCGGTGATTCTGCTGGCCATGCTGTCGAACCTCGGCGTCAACATCACCGCGTTCGTCGCCAGCCTCGGCGTCGGCGGTATCGCGGTAGCGCTGGCGGTACAGAACATTCTCGGCGACGTATTCGCCTCGCTGTCGATTGCCGTCGACAAGCCTTTTGAAGTGGGCGATTTCATCGTCGTCGGCACGCTGGCCGGTACGGTCGAACACGTTGGTTTGAAAACCACGCGCATTCGCAGCCTCGGCGGCGAGCAGATCGTCATGGCCAACGCCGACATGATCGGCAGCACCATCCAGAACTACAAACGCCTGCAGGAACGGCGGATCGTTTTCGAGTTTCGCCTGACCTATGAATGCTCGACCGAGCAGATCAAAGAGATCACCCGCCGCGTCGAAGCGATCATCAAGCATGAAAAACAGGCGCGCTTCGATCGCTGCCATTTCCGCAGTTTTGGCGAGAGCGCACTGGAATTCGAGACGGTGTATATCGTCCTGGATGCCAGCTACAACGTGTACATGGACGTGCAGCAGCGAATCAATCTGCAGATCATGGAAGCGGTTGCCGATGTTGACGCCGCGTTCGCCTTCCCGTCGCGGACCGTACACATCGCGTCATTGCCCGAGGCCGCTGCGTTACCGCCAAGAGCGCAGCATGTTTCGCGTACGGAACATGCCTGAGCGCTTTGCACAACCGGCCGCCAGCTACACTGGCGGCCGGCTATTCGTTCAGAACGCGTAGCTGGCCTTGAGCCCACCGTTGAAGCCGTGGCTGTCACCGCCGCCGCTGGCTCCGACCTCAGCGCCCAGGCTCAGGGCGCCGAGATTGGCCATCAGGCTGACGCCGCCGCTGAACTGATCGCGATTGTCGAAAGCCGCGCGCTGTTCGACGTCGAGGCCGAGCAAGTGGCCTTGGCTGTCGACCTGGTTATCGCCCAAGGTGCGTTCGTAGCCAACCTGAAGGCCCGGCACCAGTTGCCAGGCATCAACTGCCAATGGTGCGAAAGCGACGTTGAGGTTGGCGATCGCGCTGCGGCGGGTGGCGCTGTTGTCGTCGACGTCCAGCGCCAGTTCGCTGCCCTTCTCCTGGAAGCCGTTGAGGTCGAGGTGACTGATGCGCAAACCGAGGCTCGGTTCGAAGGTCATGCCGTTGACCGGAGCGCGATAACCCAGCGCCAACGTCGCACCGGTGAGGTTGCCATGGCTGTCGCCTTTCGCCGTGCCGAGGCCACCGCCGAGTTCGCGTTTGCTGGTGTAATCGACGTAACCGGCACTGGCATTGGCGTCAAGGAACAGGCCGCGCTCCAGGTTGCTGAAACCGTAGCGCCCGCCGACATTGAGGAAGGTCAAGTCCGTGTCCGCCTCCCCACCTGCCCCGCCGACGTTGCCATTGCTATAGCCAAACCCGCCGCGTGCACTGAATTGTTCGCTGAAGCGTTGAGTAATGCCGACCATCAGGCCTTGGCTGTGTTCGTTGCTGCTGTCGGCATGGGCCGAGCCATCGGTGCCGAGGTAGCCAGCCAGCGCGGTACTCCAGAGGCGGTACTGCCCGACCTTGAGATCACTGCCGCTGGCGAACGGTGCCGCGGCTTGTTCGATCATTGCGGTCTGGCGCAGCAGGTAACTCGCCGCATCGGCATGCACCTGACCGCCAACCTGGCTTTCAACCCCGCCGAGAGTGCCGGCATCGATCGCCGATTGCAGATAGTAGTTGTAAGCGCTGTAAGTCCCGGACAACTCGGTGTTCTGCAACTGCCGCAGCAACTCGGCACCGGCCGCGGCGTTACCGATCAGCCTGGCCTGCCCCGGCAGACTGTTGTATTCGACCAGCTTGCCGCGCAGCACGTAAATGGTTTCCTGCGACAGACCGAGACCCTGTTTGAGGTAATTGTCCATGCTGCCGTACTCGGCGGCGACCTGATCGAGACCGGCCTGCAAGTAACTGGCCTGCACGCCCAGCAACGGCTCGTAGACCGCGGCCATGCTCGGCGGCAAGGCTTTCAGGGTTGCCGCGACACGGGCGGCGGTGTAGTCGTTGGTCGCCAGATAGTTGGCCATGATGGTCGCCTCATCGACCCCGGCAATGCTCTGCAAAACAGCCGCGGTCCAGCCGGTGCGGTCCTTGCCGGCGGTGCAGTGAAACAGCTGCGCCGCATCGACACTGGCGAGGGCATTGAACAACTGGCCGAACTGACTGCGCATGCCGGCGTCGCTGACGAAGGCGCGGTTGGTCTGCTCCATCATCGTGATGGCGTCGGCAGCGCTTTTGAACGAGATATGGGTGATATCGGCACCAGAGGTCGTGCTGCCGATGATATCGATGTTCTGCCAGGTCGCGCCCTCAATCATCGTGTCAGGCGTGGCGGCAATTTCGCTCGGCGTACGCAGATCATAAATCGCCCCGATACCCAGCCCGTTTAGCGTCGCCAGATCCGCCGCCGACGGCGTCAGCGCATTGGAACGATAGAACACCCCGCCACGCATCGTGCCGTCATGGGCGGTGGAATAAGCGCTGGTGGTACCGGCGACATCACGGAAGTTGTCGATGCCTTGCAAACGTGGCGTGTCGAGCACGACAGGCTCGGCAGCGTGGGCGGCAGCAATTGACAGGCTCAGAACGGACAGCGAACACAGAAGACGTTGGAACACAGTGCAGCCTCTTTGAACAAGCGTTGGGCTTTTCACTATGGCGATGCGAGTGGGACGGAATATGACAGTTTCGAGTGGATGGGAAATGCCTGCGCGAATGGGCCGTGGGGTGCGTGAATGGTCTGTTTTTTGAGTTGATGGTTTGAAATCAATCCAAAAAAATCAAAAGCCCCTCACCCTAGCCCTCTCCCGGAGGGAGAGGGGACTGACCGTGGTGGATGCGAGTGCTACGCCAACGTGCAATACCGAGTCGAACTCAGGTTTTGAACAGCTCACAAATCGGCTCCCTCTCCCTCGGGAGAGGGCTGGGGTGAGGGGCGAATACACCGCAGATCGAAAGCCAACCACCCGCTTCTAACCACTCAACAATGAGCGTTAGCTCGAGTGCTTTTGATCTTGATCCATCGGCGACGTCGGAAGGCTGAGTGGAGGGATCGATCCGGGCGTGGGAGCGCAGCGACCGTCTGGCGCAGCCAGACACAGCGGAAGGAGGTGCAGCGAAGCAAACCGTAGCCGCTGCGCCCGGATCGGTCCCGGAGCGAAGGGACCCGAGCCTGCGAGGGCCGAACGCAGGAGCAAGCGTTTTTTTGCTTACTTTTTTTAGGCGTTTGTAAAAAAAGTGAGTCGCCGTCAGGCGAAACCGCCAGCCGCAGCACCCGAAGCAATGGATATGTACCCAGCGCGAAGATCAATCCTTTCGATCACCCACCCGAATATCCGTCACCCCCACCCGCTCAGCCTGCTCCATCACCTGCTCCGGCGTCGAATCCGCCGACGGCATGAGCAGACTGTTCTCCGCATCCCCCAAATGCAACTGCAACAAATGCATAGCCGCCTCATGCACAGCCAGCTGCGCCTGCTTCAACTCAAGCTCATAACTGCGCGGCTCACCACTGAAGCGATACTCCAAAACAAAAACAGCCATCGTCTCATCCTCGAAGAAAATCAAAACAACTGCATACCCTGACCGACCGGTCAGCTTATTGGTTCAACCGCATCGCTTGCCGGGCAAACTTTTCGCGGCGCCGGGCGTCCCTTGCATACACTTCCCGAAAAGCTGATCACAGCTAAGGACTGGCAATGACCTTCTTCATCTTCCTTCTGGCCTGCGCAGCAGCGGCAACCACCGGCGTCATGTTCAAACCGGGCGCGTGGTACGAAGGCCTGAACAAACCCGGCTTCACCCCGCCTAACTGGGCGTTTCCGGTGGCCTGGACGATCATTTATCTGCTGCTGGCCTGGGCCGGTTACCGCTTGAGCCTGATCCCCGGCAGCCAGACCGTGCTCGCCCTGTGGGCCGCGCAAATCGCCTTGAACACACTGTGGACGCCGGTGTTCTTCGGCGCGCATCAAGTGTTGGCGGCGATGGTCATCCTCACGCTGCTGTGGCTGGTCGTCGCGGCGATGGTAGTACTGGCGTTGCAACTGGACCTGATCACCGGGCTGATCCTCTTCCCGTATCTGGCTTGGCTGTGCGTCGCCGCGGCACTGAACTTCTCCATCCTGCTGAAGAACCGCACATGACGGCCCCTGCGCCTTGGCCGCAAGGTGAACGTGAATTGGCGCAAGTGCGCGCGTTCAACCGCAAGCTCGCCTGGCTGCCGCGCTTCAAAATCCGCAACCGCCTGACGCCGCGCCTGATCCAGGCGCTGCTGCGCGTCAGTCAGGTCGGCGGCGCGAAAAAGCTGCGCGAGCAGGGCCTGACCGCTGAGCGAAGAGTTTTCGACACCGTGCCTGTGCGGATCATTCGGCCCAAGGGCCAGCCGCGCGGCGTGGTTCTGGATTTCCACGGCGGCGGCTGGGTCATCGGCAACGCGCAGATGAACGACAATTTCAACATCGCCATCGTCAACGACTGTCAGGTTGCGGTGGTCTCGGTCGATTACCGATTGGCCGTTTCTACCCCCGTCGAAGACTTGCTCGATGACTGCCTGCTCGCCGCGCGCGGGGTGCTGAATGATGCCGAGTTCGCAGGATTGCCCGTGGTGGTGGTCGGCGAATCGGCCGGCGCCCATCTGGCCGTCGCAACGTTGCTCGCATTGAAAGCATCGCCCGAATTGCTTCGACGCATTCACGGTGCACTGCTGTATTACGGCGTCTACGATCTGACCGGCACACCCAGCGTACGCAACGCGCCGGCCGATACACTGGTGCTGGACGGCCCTGGGATGGTCGACGCGTTGCGCCTGCTGACCCCCGATCTGAGCGACGCACAACGCCGCCAGCCACCGCTGTCGCCGCTGCATGGCAATTTCAGCGACCTGCCCCCGGCACTGCTGTTTGCCGGTGAACTCGATCCGCTGCTTGACGATACGCTGCTGATCGCCGAACGCTGGCGGCAGTCGGCGCCGGTTGAGCTGCATGTGCTGCCGGCGTCGCCCCACGGCTTCATTCATTTTCCGACGGCCATCGCTCAGGGCGTGCTGGCTTACAGTCGGCAGTGGATTTCGACGCGCGTCGAGAGGGCTGGAGAGGGATGAGGCGGATTCAGCCCCTGGCGCGACAGGACAACGGCAGTTGGCACTCCAGCGCCGCTTGCCGCCCCAACAACCGCTGAAACTGGGGCCCGCACCCGAGGCGGGCGACTATCAGTTGTGCTTCGAGGGCGACTGCCAATCGATGAGTCAATGGGTCGGCGCCCCGACCAGCGCGCAACCGTTCATTGAGCTGTGGAGCTGCGAGATCGCCGGATAATCGTCATTCAGCGCCCGCTCCTCTTTTGCATGGAACCCTGCGTTCCCCGCCGTTCTCTATCGCAGAACCAACGGAGGAGGAATTCCCTATGATCACCCCTGAAACCGGTATGAGGCCGGGTGAGCGCTATCGCATTGACAGTGTCGAGCGCGCGCCGCAGTTTCCTGGCTTTTTTCTTGATGGCAGGTATTACCTCGGCCCCGAACTGCAGACTGCGGTCGGTTGGCTCGAAGGCCAGACGTTTGTCTATGACATGCTCGATCCTAACGGCGAGCCGATCTACCCCGACCGAGTCGTCGGGCGGATCGAGGCGCTGACCCTGGTGATGGCCGACGGCTTGCGTCTGGCGGTCGAGCAGATGCCCTACGAAACTGAAAGCGTCACGCCATCCACACCTCCCCCGTCGCCTGAACCGCTCGCGCCCAAGCAATCGGCAGCCAACCCTCGCCTGGCCGGCAAACTGGTGGTCATCACCGGCGCCTCCAGCGGCATTGGCCGGGCGGCGGCGCATGCGTTTGCCGACGAGCATGCGCGATTGGTACTGGCCGCGCGCGACGGCGAGGCGCTGGCCGAGGTGGTCGATGAGTGCGCGGCGCGGGGTGCACAAGCGTTGGCGGTGCGCACCGATGTCACCTCCAACGAACAGATGCAACAACTGGCGGAGCAGGCGGCGGAATTTGGCAATGGCCGTATCGATATCTGGATCAACAATGCCGGCGTTGGCGCAGTGGGCGATTTTGCGCAGACGCCACTGAAAGTGCATGAACAGGTTCTGCAGACCGACTTGCTCGGCTATCTGCGCGGCGCCTACGTCGTGTGGCCTTATTTCAAGGCGCAGCAACAGGGGATTCTGATCAACACGCTGTCGCTCGGCAGTTGGGTGGCGCAGCCGTATGCGGCGGCGTATTCGGCGAGCAAATATGGCTTGATCGGTCTCACCGAAGCCCTGCGTGGCGAACTGGTCGGCCAGCCGGATATTCATGTCTGCAACATCTATCCGGCGGTCATCGATACCCCGGGGTTTCGCGACGGCGCCAACTACACCGGCCATGCGCTGAAGCCGCCACCGCCGATTTATGATCCGCAGCAAGTGGCGAGCGCGATGGTCAATTGCGCGCTCAAGCCAAAACCGCAGGTGACGGTCGGCAGTGCGGCAACCCTCGCTCGCGTGGCGCACTTTCTGCTGCCGGGCTTTTCGCAGTTGTCGGGCTGGCTGACCCGCCGGGGCATCCAGCGCAGCCCGGCGATCGAGACTTCGTCGGGGAATCTGTTCACACCACCCAGCGGCGAGCGGCGCGTTGAGGGCGGCTGGCGTCAACCGACGCGACCTTCACCGCTGTTGGTGGCGGGTGCGGCGGTGCTGGTTGGCGGTTGCCTGCTGGCGCTTAATCGTGCCCGTGGACGGCACCGCTAGCCCCTGTAGACCGCGAGCGGTGGCGCCCATCAGCCTCACTGCTCGCGGGTGACCGTCAACGCCACCACGGCGATGCGCTCGGCGAGGGCGTATTCGGGTTTGACCAGTTCTTCACCGAACACGTCCGGGTCAAGCTCTTCATAAGTCCATGCGTACCTGCCGCCGGCCACCAGCGGTTTGATCGCTTCAAGAAACGGATCTTGCCCAACCTGAATCGCCACGCCGGTGTAGACCAGCAACGTCCCGCCGAGCGCCAGGCGCGGCAGTGCTTCGCGCACGATGCGCACTGACAGGCCTTCGCCCAGCGCCCCGCCACCGTGGCGATAGGCACGCTGATGCTGATCGTTCATGTACGGCGGATTGGCGATGATCAGATCGAACTCGCCCTCAACGCTGGCCAGCAGATCGCTGTGGTACGCCGAGACGTTATCAGCCCCGGCGAGTTCCGCGTTGACCGCGGTCATGCGCAGCGCCTGCGGGTTGATATCGACGGCCAGCACTTCAGCCTCGCGCCGCGCCCGGGCCATGATCACCGCGCCTGCCCCGCTGCCGCAGCCAATGTCCACCGCACGTTTGATCGGAGCGAAGCGTTGCTGTAGCTGTGCCTGGATGGCGCGGGCGAAGCGATAGGTATCGGGGCCGAAAAACACCGCGTCATTGGCGGTGGTTGGAAAAGCCGAATGCACAAACAAGCGGTCATTGAGCGTCGACCAGCGCACGTTGCTGCGCCACAGCGAACCTTGCTGCTCGATGATGCCCGCCTGCTCGAGCTTGCCCAGCTCATCCGCTGATAACAGCTCGCTGGCAAACGGCATCGACCAACCGAATACATCGCGCAGGTCCTTGGCCAGCGGGCTGGCGAAGCGTTGACAGACCCGTTCGTGGGTCAGCGGTGTCGGAGTGATAAATCGATAACCGCTGTCCTGCAAGCGTTTACCCAATTCAAATAGCGTTCGATCCGAAGTTTCCTGTAGCGACATGCAGCCTCCTGTGGTCAACGCAAACGGTCACGCAATTGAATAAAACGCCGGGTCGCAAACAGCCCGGCCGGACGCCAGTGCCGCTGCGGTTGCAGCCAGGTTTGCAGCTTGTGCATCTGTTCCACAGGCGGCAGATTTTCCAGGCTCTTCTCCAGCGTGCGCTGCTCGGTATCAGCGATGTCGATTTGTTCATCGGCTGCTGCACCTCGGCGCGCGACGTAGGGCCGGTGCGCGTTGTCCGGGCAGTCACCGGTAATCCAGTCGCTGAGCAATTGTTTTTCGTAACCGTTGAACACCCCGAACATCACCGCTTCGCTGCCCTCGATCAGGCGCCAGAAACGGCTTTGCTCGACCGGTTGGCCACGTTTGATCCAGCTCTTGCGCTCCAGCGCCGCGAGGAAATCGGCCATCTGCCCCGGCGCCGCCAGCCACTGGTTGATGGTGCGGTCTTCGATCCGGCAATAGTCGGAATGCATGTGCTGGCCGAAGATTGCCTTGCGTTCCAGCATCGACACCACCGCGCGCTGCAGATCGAACTCCTGAATGACCGCCGTCGAGCCCTTGCCCAGACCGTTCAGGCGATAACCGACGGTCATGCGCCGGTAAAAATTGTCGCGCTCCGGGCCTGCCGGGATCAGCCGCAACAGCGCCTGCACGGCCTTGCGCGCATGCCCGGTGCTGGCGTTATCGATGGTCACGTGCAGGCGGAAATATTGCGGGTCGATGCCCAGCTCGGCCAGTTCGTAAGAGCTGATCAACAGGTGCAGAGGTGGCTGTTCGTAGCCAAGGTTGTAGCCGATGACTTCCGGCAGAAACTCATCGCCGAAACGCCCCAGCGCCAGTTGTAAGGCGCCCTGCAGAAAGTACTCATCGGCCAGACCTTGCAAGTCGGCGCAATCGTGTTCAGCCAGCAGCTTGCGGTAGATCACCACATGGTTCTGCCGTGGGAGGCCGTCGCCCAACTCCTCGAGATAGGTATCGAGCAGGTAGTCGAAACGCTGGTCCTGCCAGTGCGCAGGAATGCCCGCCAGCCAGGCGCCGTCGACCTCTTTGGTTGGCGCCACATGCTGAAGGAAATACAGCGCGTGGGACTTGTTGCGAAAATAGCGCCGGTCCGCACCCTGCTGACGCGCCGACAGGTACTCCGCGTATTGCGCCGCGACATCGGCACAGTGCGCCTCCGACCATTGCGCCAATGCCTCAGGCTCCGATGGCAGATCCAGCGGCAGCTCGGCGGCCAGCTTCAATTGTTGGCGAAGCAGATCGTAGGCAATCCGGTCAACCGCAGAATCTTCCGCCAACAGCCGATCATAAAGATCGTGATAAGAGACCGGTTGCAACACGGACCTCTGTGAAGACTTCTTGATCGGGATGTCGATCAGCGTCATGGCAGCTCCCCTCATCAAATGCATGCTCATAAACGAGAGAGTCGCCGCCGGTTAAAATAATTCCTTTTTTCAGCGCAGCGACGGAGCCAACGGTACATCCCCCAATGCTGCCGTCATTCGCTCGCGGAAAATGCCTAAGCAGCACAAACTGCCCAGGCAATTCCTGACTTTTTGCGGCGAATCGCGTGAGCAAAAACGCGATTACTTTTTCTCTTCGGCCGACTCGCCTTGCTGTATCTGCAACGAAGCCTTGCTCTTGTCGCCTTCCTTGTTGGGCGCGTCGTTCGAGCCTTCAAAGCAGCCTTGCAGCAACAGCATCGAGCAGAAACCGAGGCATACGCAGAGGGTTTTCATGGGTGTCTCCTGACGAGGGTTGGGGAACAGGTTGATTACGCTGTCGCCGGTTCGGCGGTGGTGGCGCTATCGGCACCGGGTTCAAGCTTGACCTTGATCCAGCCGTGCTGATGTTTATCGAACGCCTTGAACGCCGATATCGCATCGGTCAACGGTTCGTCCTGAGTGATGACTTTCGCCGGGTCGACACGGCCGGCCAAGGTCATTTCGATCAGCTTGGGAATGTACTTGCGGTGGTGACAGTTGCCCATGTTCAGGCGCAGGTTCTTGTTCATCGCCGCGCCGATCGGAAAGCTGTCGAACCCGGCCGGGTACACGCCGATGATCGACACAATGCCGGCCTTGGCCACCGCCTGCACCGCCCATTGCAGGGCTTGCGAGGGCTCATCGCCCGGCTGCCATTGCGCCGGTTCGTGGGCGCCGTGGTGGGCGTGATTGGCGTCGATGCCGACCGCATCGATGGCGCAATCCACGCCAATGTCGCCGGTCAGGCGGGCGATGGTTTCGAGCGGGTCTTCCTGTTCGAAATTGATGCACTCGGCGCCCAACGCCTGCGCTTGAGCAAGACGATCTTCGAGGCCATCGATGGCGAACACGCGGCCAGCGCCCATCAGTTTGGCGCTAACGATAGCGAACAACCCGACCGGGCCGCAGCCGAACACGGCGACGGTATCGCCGTCTTTGATTTCGGCCATCTCCGCACCAAACCAGGCGGTGGGCCAGATATCCGACATGGCGATGGCCTGGTCGTCGCTGATGGCATCGGGCAGTTTGATCAGACCGATGTTGGCGAACGGGATACGCGCTTTTTCGGCTTGCAGGCCGTGGAACGGACCGGTGTTTTTCGGCCCGCCAAAGAACGATGTGCCGGCAGTTTTGCCATTGGGGTTGGCGACGTCGCACTGGGCGAAATAACCGGCACGGCAGTAGGCGCAGTTGCCGCAGGCAATGGTCGACGGGATCAGTACGCGGTCGCCAACCTTGAGATTGCGCACGTCACTGCCCAGGGCTTCGACGATGCCGACGCCTTCGTGGCCGAGGATGGTGCCGGGTTGCATGTCCGGGGCGCTGCCGCGGATGAAATGCAGGTCAGTGCCGCAGATGGCTGAGGCGGTGAGCCTGACGATGGCGTCGGTCGGGGCCTGGATTGTCGGGTCCGGAACGTCGTCCAGGCGTATGTCGCCGATACCGTGAAAGACGATGGCTTTCATAGTCTTCTCCCGTTGGTGGTGGGTTTATGGGTTGAGGTGCGGGTGGGCGGCAAGGTTTCATCGGGGTTTGGGGTGGGCTGATTAGTGGTCGGTTTTTTGGGCGGTGAGCCGATTTTCGCCCGGCTTGAGTCTGGCGGTGAATTCGCCCCTCATCGGAACGCCGCCCGCCCAGCCCTCTCCCCCTGGAGAGGGAGCCGATTCTGGTTGGTTTCAAAATTTGCATTCGACTGGGTATTGCAGGTTGGCGTATTTCGCCCAATCACCTCGGTCAAGTCCCCTCTCCCTCCGGGAGAGGGCTAGGGTGAGGGGCTCTTGATCTTCTGTTACCGACCACCGGTAAATCCGTTGGAATTTTTTCCACACCCGCCAACTCCTTTGGCTATGAGCCTAAGGAGGAACTCATGAGTCGTACGGATATTTTCACCATTGAATACTTGCTTCACGGTCAGCCCCGCTCGTTTGTCATCCGCGCAAAAAACATGAGCAACGCGGATGCGTGGCATTGGGCGAGTTGTGACGCGGGTATTGCGCCGATTCCCAAACCAGGAAGACCACCGCTGAAGGTCATTTCGAAACCGCAGGCAGAACGGTTTGGCATCACCGAGGTTAAATGGCGCGAGACTACCGCTTTGGTGTGGACGGAGGCTTCATCATGACTTCAACGACGTCATCGGCTGGCTTTTCAACTGAGGATGAGGACGACGAACCGGCGCGGATCAACGCCTTGTTTTACGAAGCGGACCGCCTCGAGGAAATCGCCTACCGACTGTTCGATGAGAGCAGTCGCAACGCGGCGATGTGGGAGCATTTCAACCAGGCCAAGGCTGTGGCCGACGCCAAGCGCACCGAGGCGTATCAGGCCTTCATGCAGTTGCGCAGACGCTCGCGAAGCTGACCGTTGCAAACGCTGAAAAAACAACACCCGCCATTCGACGGGTGTTGCAGGTGTGCCGTTCAGCCCTTGCTGTGTTCCGGCGATGACGGCCCTTCCTTGACCCCGCGCGGGCCGGCGATGCCCCAGACGATCAGGCCCAACACCGGGAACACGATCAGGCCGATGGCCCATGCGGCTTTGGTGCCAACGCTTTTCTCGCTGCGAAACACACTGACAATCGCCCACAGGTCAACCAGCAAAATGATCACCGCGACCGCTATCGAAAAGTAACTCGTTGCCTCGTTCATGGCGCACTCCTCCAATGACTGGTATGCATTGGGCTGCGCGATCAAATCAGCGTTCAAAAAATCCTGTATCGGGTGGATAGCCGCGATCTGGCAAGCCGGATGGGCCCATGCAGCAGATCCTAACCTGTTCCCGCCCTGGCGCATGCTGATGAAACTTCTGTCTTGGCCGGACGATCTCCTGAACATCACAAAACCGGGAGAGCAACATGAAATGCTACCTATGCGGACTCAACGCACAGAAAACCGACGAGGCCCATGGCGGCCAGCTCGTCGACTGTTCCGACTGCGGCATTTACCGGGTTTCAGGCCTTGTACTGAAAGAGCTGGGCGCAAAAAGATTCAACTTCTCAATGATGCGCGATGACCTGCATCGGCAGCGGCAGTTCAACGCCACGCTGGTCGCCGAAATCAATACAGAAACAGCAATATGGGCTTGAATCGCGCATCCGCGCCTTGACGCCGCCAGTGCTCACATCCGGTGATGCTCCAGCAGAAAGTCGACAAACAAACGCACCCGCGCCGGCATCGCCGGACCGCCGACGAACACCGCATGGATCGGCTCGTCATCGCCCGGATTCCAGTCTGCCAACAGGGAAATCAACTCGCCACGCTGCAGATCCTCTTTCACGCTGAACTCGCCGATCCGCGCGATGCCGGCGCCGCCCCGCGCGAGTTGCGCCAGCGCTTCACCGCTGTTGCATTCGATGCTGCCGCTGACCTTCAAGGAAAACACCTGGCCGTCGCGGATGAACGGCCAGTTGGGTTCGGCGCGGCGAAAGTTGAAGCGCAGGCAGTTGTGCCGCAGCAAGTCTTCCGGTTCCTGCGGGGTGCCGTGGCGCTCAAGATATTCGGGCGAAGCCACCACCACCTGACCGGTGATGCCGAGTCTGCGCGCCGTCAACGGGCTGTCCGGCAAATGCCCGAAACGCACCGCGACGTCGGCCTGGCCACCGAGAATGTCGACGACTTCATCGCCCAGGGTAAGGTCGACCACGATGTTCGGGTAACGCGCGCTGAAGGCGGCAACCAACGGTACGATCGCCAGCCGCCCATGCACTAGGGCGGCGCTGACCCGCAAGCGGCCCCGCGGCACGCCTTGATCGGCGATGGCGTCTTCGACCTCGGCCATGTCCGCCAGAATACGCCGGGCGCCCCGCAGAAACGCCTCGCCTTCGGCAGTAAACGTGAGCGCCCGAGTGGTGCGCAACAGCAGGCGCGTGCCCAGACGCTGCTCGGTGCGCGCGATGATCCGGCTGACCGCCGAGGGCGTCAGCCCCAAGGCGCGCGCGGCCGCCGACAAGCTGCCCTCGCGAGCCACCGTGACGAACACGTCCATTTCACCTGATCGGCCACCGACGTCCATTTGTGATTCCTACGCAAAGGTGATTGCCAAAAACGCTGTCTACCGCGGTAAACGTGGGCATCGTAGCATTGGCGGCATAGATGAGGAGACTTTCCATGCGTATCAATCCACCCCTTGTTGCACTCGCCATTGGTGCCTTTGGCATCGGCGTCACCGAGTTCGCGCCCATGGGCATGTTGCCGGGCATCGCTGCCGACCTCGGCGTTTCCATTCCGGCCGCAGGGCTGCTGGTCAGTGCTTATGCGCTGGGCGTTCTGCTCGGTGCACCACTGATGACCCTGACCACCGGCAGAATCCCGCGACGTTATTTGCTGATCGGGCTCATGGCGATTTTCACTCTCGGCAATCTGATGTCGGCGCTGGCTACCGACTACTACAGCCTGATGGTCGCCAGGGTGGTGACTTCACTCAATCACGGCGCATTTTTTGGGGTCGGCTCGGTCGTCGCCGCCAGCGTGGTCGCCCCGCAAAAACGTGCCGGCGCGGTAGCGGCGATGTTCATGGGCCTGACCCTGGCAACCATCGGTGGTGTGCCGCTGGCGGCGTGGTTCGGTGAAATGTTCGGCTGGCGCACCGCGTTCTGGGGCATTACCGGCCTCGGCGTGATCACCATGGCCGCGCTGTGGTTCGCTCTGCCCAACCTGCCGGCACCAAAAGGCGCCGGAGCATTGGCAGAGATTCGTGTGTTGGGCCGCGGCCCGGTGCTCGGTGCGCTGGCCCTGACCGTGGTCGGTTCGAGCGCCATGTTCACCGTGTTCACTTACATCGCGCCGATCCTCAGCAGCGAAACCCACGCCTCCACCGCTTACATCACCGCGATGCTGGTGCTGTTCGGAGTGGGACTGACCCTGGGCAACATGTGGGGCGGCAAGGCTGCGGACCGCTCGATCGACCGCACCCTGATCGTTTCGCTGAGCGCGCTGATTGTGGTCCTGCTGGCGTTCACCGTGCTGATGCGCTGGCCGCTGCCGGCCGCCGTCGCCATCCTGATCTGGGGCATCGCCAGCTTCGCTCTGGTGCCACCGCTGCAAATGCGCGTGATGGAAGCCGCCAAAGACGCCCCCAACCTCGCCTCCGCGGTAAACATTGGTGCCTTCAACTTCGGCAACGCAATCGGCGCGGCGCTGGGCGGCGCGGTGATCAATGCCGGGTTGGGTTATCCGGCGATTTCCCTGGCTGGCGCGGCGATGGCGGGGCTGGGGTTGTTGATGGTATTGGGGTTTGTCTGGCGGTCCCGGGCGGCTGCGGCTGCGGTGGCGTAAGAAAGCAGCAGGCTGGCTACCGCGTCGGATCCGTCATCGATACGAATCTCCTGTGGGAGCCAGCCTGCTGGCGATGGCCGGCTTCACCGGCACTTGCCGCCCGCATGCAAAAAACGGCGACGCCAACTTATTCTCGCTTCAGCTCCAGCAACTCCCCTCCCTCTTCACCCAGACGCTGCAGATATTGGGCGGCATCCAGCAACTGATAAGGAAAGTACAGACCTGGCGCAATGGGCGCTGATCCATCAAGCCCGATCAGGCGCTCCAGCAGCATGGCAATACTCAGCCCGGTCAGCGCTGCGGCGCCTGCCGGGTGAACGAGCGCATGCCGGGTGTGCAACGCTTGCCCGTCGGGCCCTTCCCCGGCCATTTCGATGAGAATTTCGGTCGACATCGGCCGCCCCGCACGCCGCGAAGAGCTGACCCCGCTGGCGAGATTGAACTGCACATTCGCCGCATCGGTGGCGGCGGCGAGACCCGCGACGTCGATCGACGAAAAGCCGCTGGCCTGCATAAGCGTACCGTCCAGCGCGCGGAAGCTGACGTTCGCCTCCTCGCCCTCACGCCAGACATACGCACCCTCGCGTCGGGTCAGCGCGGCGGGTAGCATTCTGTTCAGATGTTCGAAGTCAGCGGCCACGGTCGGCCCGCCGCCGTCCTGCTCGTCGACCAAGGCGTCGATGCGGATATCGCGCACCCGCGCAAATGCCTTGGCGAGGTGCAGCGTTGCCACCGTTGTTGCGCCGACCATCCACTCGTAACCCAGCACGATCGGTGCAGCATTCGGGGTGTGAATGTAGCCGGCAATTTGCGGCGCCATTTCGAATACCCCCGAGGAAATGCTCAGGTGCGGCACCTGGCGCTTCTGCGCAAACCGCAGCCCCGCCAGCGTGTGATCCATGTAGAAAACCGCCACGGCGCTGACCGGGCGATCGCCCAATCCGAGATCTTCCGCAGCCGGGTCAATGACCACACCCTCGGCCCCGCCCATTTCTTCGGCGGCTTGCTGTGCCTTGGTCAAGTCACGTCCGCCGATCAGCAACGGCACGTCGGGATGGGCCGCGAGCAAGGCTTTGGCCGAGCGGTGACCGATGGCGCCGGAACCGCCCATGAACAGAATTGGATGCACTGACATTGGAATCCCTCCGCGTTTTTATGGGTCGCAACCTAGCGTTGGTACGCGCCCGGGCAGGAGGGTTCCAATGCGTTGGGTTTGTTGCGAGGCGAACCGACGCATGGCCGCGCGTTCGTTCGACCGGCGAGACTTACATCGAACGTTTATCCACCCAGCGCCGATATTGCCGGGTGCGAAAGGCCAGGCCGATCTGCTGCAAAATCAGCGCACGCAAAGGTGACACGTTGGGATCAGGCTTTTTCGCCTGGCTGAGTTTGCGCAGCTGAAACTTCACCACCGCCATGTTCGCCAGGGCGGCGATGGCTTTGTTTTTCCAGGTGATTGGCGGCAGTTGTGGAGCATTGTCCTTTCCTGCCAGCCAGTCACGCGGCAGTTGCGGATCAATGGCCAACGCCGTGCCGATACCGACCATGTCGACGCCGCTCTGCACAACGCTTTCGGCCACTGCACGGCGACGGATGCCGCCGGTGACCATCACCGGCATGTTCGCGACGGTCTGTATATCGCGGGCAAACTCAACGAAATAAGCTTCGCGGGCCAAGGTCCGGCCATCGCGCGCCTCGCCCTGCATGGCCGGGGCTTCGTAACTGCCACCGGACAGTTCCACCAGATCCACACCTGAGTCGTTGAGCAGTGCAACCACCTTTTTCGCATCCTCGGCGGTGAAGCCGCCGCGCTGAAAATCGGCGGAGTTGAGTTTGACCGCCACCGCGAATTCGGCCGAAACCGTGACTCTCACAGCCTTGACGATTGCCAGCAGCAGGCGTGCGCGATTCTCCAGCGAGCCGCCCCACTCGTCCGTCCGCTGATTGGTCAGCGGCGACAAAAACTGGCTCAACAGATAGCCATGGGCGGCGTGGATTTGCACCCCGGTGAACCCGGCCTGCTCGCCGAGACGCGCGGTGTTGGCGAAGCGCTGAATGACCTCGTTGATTACGCTTGGGGTCATCGCGTGAGGCGTAGCGAAACGCTTGGACAGTGTGCCCAGCTCAAGCGCTACCGGCGACGGCGCCCAGGTTTTCTGCCCCAGGCTGGACTGCATCTGACGCCCCGGATGATTGATCTGCAACCAGAACTGCGCACCGCCGGATCGCCCGATGTGCGCCCAGCGTTTGAACTTGTCCAACTGCTGGCCATCCTGCAACACCACGCCACCGGGCCCGGTCATGGCGCGCCCGTCGACCATCACGTTGCCGGTGATGATCAGCCCGGCACCACCCTCGGCCCACGCCTGATAGAGACACATCAGTTCGGCCGAGGGGGCATGGTCGGCGTCGGCCATGTTTTCTTCCATGGCGGCTTTGGCAATGCGGTTCTTGATGGTCGAACCGTTGGGCAGGATCAGCGTGTCGAACACGTTCATGGGGCAGGTCCTCAAGTGGAAATGAGGCCAGCATAAGTTTGAAGTCGACTTGAAGGTCAACGGCTTTTTCTAGGCGCATCGAGAATGATCGCACCGCACGCAAAACGGCTATTGACCTTAAAGTTAGGTTTAAGGTGAGCATGCGCCGACCTGCTCGATTTGAAGATATCCCGATGATGCTGAAGACCCTTGTTTCCTGTGCGCTGGTATTGATAGGTGGTGCTTTCATGACGTTTGCAAATGCTCAATCGGCTGTCAACAGCGATCGCCAGATCCTGGTGATCATGACCAATCACGCAAGCTATCCCTCGCGAACCGATACCACCGGGCTATGGCTGACCGAGTTGACGCACTTCACCGATGTCGTGGAAGCAGCCGGCTACACCACGCTTTTCGCCAGTCCGAAAGGCGGCGCGGTGCCGCTGGACGAACGCAGCCTTGGCTGGCTCTACATGGACAAGGCTGCCCGCCAGCATCTGCAGTCGCCGGCCTTTCGCGCCCGGCTGCAGAACACGCTGCCGATCAGCGAAGTCGACCCGTCGCGGTTCAGCGCCATCTATTTCACCGGCGGCCATGGGGTCATGTGGGATTTCCCCGATAACCCGGACCTGCGCCGCGTCGCCGAAACGATCTACAACCGCGGCGGCATCGTCGCGGCGGTGTGCCATGGCGTGGCCGGTCTGCTGGACCTCAAGGATGAGCAAGGCCAGTTGCTCATCAAGGGTAAGAACATCACCGGTTTCTCCGACCGCGAAGAGCTGTTCTCGGGCGTGAAAGATCAGGTGCCGTTTTTCCTTGAAGACCGGTTGGTAAGCCAAGGCGCTCGCTACCGCAAGGCCTGGCTGCCATTCACTGCCTTTGCCATCACCGACGGCAGGCTGATCACCGGGCAAAACCCGCAATCGCCCAAAGCCGTGGCACACGCCGTGATGACCGTGCTCAACGCTGGCGAAGGCACGCGCTGAAACGTCTCGTAAATCCCGACACCCAGAGGAAGCCCCATTGAAACCTGCAAGCGCCGTTCTGACAGGATTACTGTTCAACTCACTGGCCAACGCTGCGTTGGCGCAGACGCCTGAAACGCCCAGCCCCACCGACACCACCGTGATCGATATCGGCGGCCATCAGGTGCCCGTGGTCAAGGGAGGCCTCTATGACCGTTTTCGCTCCAACCCGCCGTTGTCGGTGATTGCCACAGAAGTTCCGGGCGTTGATCTGAGCTGGTTCAAGGGCCTGAACAAGACCAGGGTCGATATCGGCTTCGAGTCCTACTCACCCAACTTCTACTACCAGAACAGCCGCGTGACCGCCATTTATACGGCCGACCTCGAGCGCCTGCGCGCATTGATGCCGGCCGAAGTACTGGCAACCGTGCAACCGCTGCAAATCTGGCCGGGGCGGGGCCTGATCGCGTTCACCGCCTATACCTACGAGCATTGCGATAACGACGCGTATAACGAGGTGGCCGTGTCGATCGTTACTAACCAACCCGGCAGGGCCAATCTGGGTCCGTTCACACTGGTTGGCCAGTCGCTGTCGCAAGACTTCTGGGGTTATGTGCTCAAGTTGCCGGTCAATACCGAGCTGGCGCGGGTGCGCGGTGTCGTCGGTTACAACCTGCCGAAATGGCTGACCGGCATCGACCGCCGGGAGGATGGGCAATCGGTGATCTACCACATCACCGACAGTCAGACCGGCAAGCCGGACGTGACTTTCACGACGAAGAAACTCGACACGTTGTCCCGCGATGTCGAGGTGATCACCAGCAGTTTCACCAACCTCGATCATCACGGCCAATTGGCCTATGGCTACGCTGTCTCCCGCGAGCTCAGCCATGCTTCGAGCCGTGACGCCGAGTCAGCCACTCTGACGCTGGGTGACGGCGACTTGTCGAACTACCTTCGCTCGCTGGGACTGGGAAAGATGTTGAGGTACGAATACGTGCCTGAATTCCAGAGTGCGCTGTATGCGCCAAAACCACTGGCGACGCTGGTGGGCGAGCGCTGAAACCCGTTGCCCCCGTCAGGACTGGGAAGCCCGGCGGGCGGTTTTTTTCTTAGCCGCCACTCCGGCCGCACTTTTGCTTGAAGCACCCGCCACGCCCTCCTCGCGCAGACGATTGATCAGCAGTTGCGCATTGTCCGCACAGGCCATGCCTTCGGGTTTGCTTTCGATGCCCTTGATCACCTGCAGCAGTTGTTGTTTATTGCGCGCCAGCCGTTGTTGCAGGACTTCGATTTCCGCGACCTTTTGTTTGAGTCCGCTGAGCAACTGGTCATGCTGCCAGCCACTGGCGTTCATCGGCATCAACTGGCGGATTTCGTCGAGGGAAAATCCGGCGGCCTGCGCGCCCGTGATGATCTCCAGCACCCACTCGGTGTCCGGGGCGTAATCGCGATAGCCATTGGCTTTGCGCGCCACCGATCTGATCAGACCGCTCGCCTCGTAGAAGCGGATGCGTGAAGGCGCCAACCCGCTGATTTTCGCCAGTTCGCCGATTCTCATGTCGCACTCCCAAAATGCTCTAGACCTTAAAGGTGACTTTAAGCCTGAAGTCGCCTTTAAGGTCAAGCGCTCGGGTTGCAATGCTCCGTCGTTACGACCAGAACCCTTTATGCGGCTCGGCCGCCTCACCTTCCAGCATCGGCCCCAACACACTGACCTTGCGCTGCCCCTTGGCAAATACCTCGCGGCACGGCAGGGAGAACGTCGGGTTTTCCGGGTGATCACCGGTCAGCCCCAACAACGCATGCTCCGACAAGGCGTAAACCACTCGCCCGATTCCGGTCCAGTACACCGCGCCCGCGCACATGCAGCAAGGTTCGGCGCTGGTGTAAAGCGTGCAGTGTTCCAGCTCTTGCGGTGTCAGCAGTTTCGCCGCCGCAGCTGCCGCTACCAGTTCCGCGTGCTGGGTCGGGTCGCCCTCCGGCGGCATCGAATTATTCCCTGCTTCGACAATCACCTTGCCGTGCCGGTCGGCGACCAACGCGGCGAACGGATGGCGACCGCGCTGTTTTGACGCCTCGGACAAGGCGATGGTCTGGCGCAGCAACGCCAGATCCAGATCGCTGACGCCGGCCGGGACGAGCTGAGTGAATTGATTCATGGGTAACTCCTGGGCAGTGGAAAAACAACAGGTCAGTCGGCCAGTTCAGCCGAGGTCGCGCCGATGGTTTCGGTCGATTTTTTTTCGTTGTTGAGCAGAACATTGAGCACGATGGCGGTGATCGCCCCGAGGAAAATTCCGCTGTCGAGCACCAGTTTCAGCGTTGGGCCGACGTGTTCGAACAGCGCCGGGAATGACATCGGCAACACGCCGACACTCACCGACACGGCGACGATAATGCCGTTGCGAGTGCCCTCGAATTGCACCCGCGACAACTCCTGAATACCGGCGACCGTGGTCATGCCGAACATGACGATCGCGCAGCCACCGAGTACCGGTGTCGGCACCGCCGCAATCAGCGCACCGAGTTTCGGGAACAGCCCCATCAGCACCATGATTGCCCCGGCAGCGGCCACGACAAAGCGGCTCTTGACGTTGGAAAGCGCAATCAGACCGGTGTTTTGCGTGAACGCGTTGTAGGGAAAACTGTTGAAAAAACCACCGAGCATGGTCGACAGGCCATCGGCGCGAAACGCGTTGCCAAGGGTCTGTTGCGTGGTCGGTTTGCCGGTCAATTTGCCGATCGCCAGGCAGTTGCCGGTGGTCTCGGCCATGATCACCAGCATCGCCAGGGTCATGATCAGAATCGGCACCGGCGCAAATTCCGGCGCCCCGAAAGCCATCGGCGCGCTCAGTTCGAACCACGCTGCCTCGCTGACCCGGCTGAACTGGGTCATGCCGCACGCCGCTGCAATCAGGCTGCCAACGAACAGGCCGATCAACACACTGAGGTTGCCGAAAAAGCCTTTGCATTTGGCATAGATCACCAGCGTCACGCTGACCGTGGCCAGGCCCAGCAACAGGTTGGCCGGATTGCCGAAATCCGCCGCGTCGGGATTGCCACCGCCCAGCCAGATCGCCGCCGCCGGCATCAACGAGATACCGATGATGGTGATCAGGCTGCCAATCACCACCGGCGGAAAGAACCGCAGCAATCGGCTGAACACCGGCGCCAGGGCGATGGTGATGAAACCCGCCGCGATCACCGCACCGAAAATCTGGCTGAGGCCAAACTCCTTGCCGATCATGATCATCGGTGCCAGCGCAATAAACGAGCAGCCCTGAATCAGCGGCAAACGCGCACCGAATTTCCAGAAGCCCAAGGTCTGAATCAGCGTGGCGATGCCGGAGGTCAGCAGGTTGGCGTTGATCAGCAACACCACCTGCGCCGAGGTCAGCCCCATCGCGCTGCCCAGAATCAGCGGCACCGCCACCGCCCCCGCGTACATCACCAAGACATGCTGCAAGCCAAACGTGAACAACTGTCGCAGCGGCAAAACCTCGTCCACCGGATGAATGCGTTGTGTGGTCATTTCACACGCTCCTGAAGGTGCGGCATCTGTTGAGATCGCGGGCATTCTCAGGGGCGTTTGAAGATCAATGCGCCCCGAGGTCGTTTATTGCGGGGCCATGGTCGAACGTTTATTACGATGAAACAAATGAGCAATCATCGCTTTTTTCGATGGCATAAAGTCGGCACACTCGGCGCTTGCTGATCCATCTTCGATTCGGGAGTCCACCGCTTGCGCTTCTCACTTGATCAATTGCTGATGTTTGTTCAGGTCGTGAAAAGCGGCTCGTTCTCCGCCGCCGGCCGCAAACTCGGCAAGACCCAGTCAACCATCAGCGCGGCGATTGCCAACCTCGAAACCGACCTCGGCGTCGAGCTGTTCGATCGCAGTAACCGCAGCCCGGCGCTCACCGCCAGTGGCCACAAACTGCTGATCCAGGCCGAAGCTGTGCTTGAACGCTGCATGACCTTCGAGGCGCACGCCGACTGTCTCTCGGACAGCGTCGAGCCGAGCCTGACGCTGGCCATCGAAACACCCTACGGGCCGATCATGCCGGCGCTGAAAGCGTTCGAGCAGACGTTCCCCTTCGTCGACCTGATCATCCGCCACCCGGTGTACGGCGACGTCAGCGAACTGGTCAGCAGCGGCGAGGCCGTGCTCGGCGTCGCCTTCTCACAGCCCGGCTACCCCAAGGAACTGGCGTTCCAGCAATTGGGCAAACTGATCATGCTGCACGTCTGCCACCCCGACCATCCGCTGGCGCAACTCGACGATGTCAGCTTCGATGACCTGCACGTTCATCGACGCCTGGCCTTCAGCGCCCACGCGAGCAAGCTGCCGAGCAGCGAATACCTGCGCTCCGCGCAGTTGTGGCAAGCAGAAAACTATCTGGCGTTGCTGGAAATGGTCCGCGCCGGACTCGGCTGGGCCACCCTGCCCCGGCAGTTGATCCAGCGGGAATTGGCCAAAGGCGAACTGGTCGAGTTGCAACTCACGGCGTACCCGCACACCGACTGGCAGATTGGCGTGGATCTGTTATGGGCGCGGCAGCGTCCGCTAGGGAAGGCGGAGCGTTGGCTGAAGGAAAAACTGCAGGGCAACAAGGTCTTTGAGCGCGACCGCAATGGGCAGATCACCACGCTTTGAACCGACGTTTCGCAGCTCTGGAACCTGCTCCGCCGACTGACCGGTTCGGCAACATGAAAGTGTTCCAGCAGACGAGATGATACTTGTACGATGTCCTACCACGATGTATTACTAAGTCTCCCGAACAACAATAAAACCACGGAGATCGCTACATGGACTCAACTCTGTCCGCCCTGCCTGACAGCCTTGACCCCGCGCAAGGCAACACCCGCCGCAGCTTCCTGAAAAAGTCACTGGCGGTTTCCGCCACGCTCGCCACCGTCGGCAGCACCGCACTGAGCCGACTCGCCGATGCCGCCGAACCGTTGAGTCAACGCTACCCCGACCCGCTGATTCACATTCTCGACGACAGCTTTCTCGAGCTACGGATTTTCAACGCCAGCGTCGAGAAACTCGCCACCGGCATGCGCTGGGCCGAAGGGCCGGTCTGGGTTGGTGATGGCCGCTACTTGCTGGTCAGCGACATCCCCAACAACCGCATCATGCGCTGGGATGAAATCACCGACACCTTCAGCGTGTACCGCGAACACTCGAACTTCTCCAACGGCATGTGCCGCGATCGCCAAGGGCGGCTGATCGTCTGCGAAGGCTCGACCACCACCAGCGAAGGCCGGCGCATCACGCGCACCGAAGCCAATGGCACGCTCACCGTGCTGGCCGACAGCTACGACGGCAAGCCCTTCAACTCGCCCAACGACGTCGTCTGCAAAAGCGACGGTTCGATCTGGTTCACCGACCCGCCCTTCCAGACAGGCAACAACTACGAAGGCCACAAAATCACCCCGACCCAACCCCACGCCGTGTACCGCATCGACGGCGAGAGCAAAAAAGTCACCCGGGTAATCGATGATCTCAGCGGCCCCAACGGCCTGTGCTTTTCCCCCGATGAAAAAACCCTCTACGTCGTCGAAGGCCGCGCCAAACCCAATCGCCTGATCTGGGCGATTGCCGTGAAAGACGACGGCACCTTGGGCGAGCGTCGCAAACACATCGAAGGCCTGGACTACGCCGCCATCGACGGCATCAAATGCGACGAAGCCGGCAACCTGTGGTGCGGCTGGGGCGGCAACGGCGATCCGAAAGCCGACCTGGAAAAACTCGACGGCGTGCGCGTGTTCAATCCGCAGGGCAAGGCCATCGGGCATATCTCGCTACCCGAACGCTGCCCGAACCTGTGCTTCGGCGGACGTGAAGGCAATCGGTTGTTCATGGCCAGCAGTCATTCGATTTATTCGCTGTTTGTGAATACTAGGGGGGCTACGTTTGGGTTGTAGAAACGCTGCCACCGAATCACTGAGCTCGGCCTCGGTGATCCTGGCTAACTTCATCGGCACCGTCGAAGGCCCAGCACGCAAGACGCTGCAAGGGATTGCGCAGGTGATGATGTTGGGCGAACTGGCGGTGAATCAAGCGCTGGGGAATATGGTGCCGGTGGATTGTTGCGTGGGCTCTTTGTGGCAATGGTTAGGCTGTTGCCACGAAGGGTTCGGGTTACTTGATGCGTCTGCTTTCGCTCCTGAACAGACGGTCGCCTTCATTCGAGTTCAGATTGAACAAACCGGGCGCTCTCCCAAACGCTCTACCAACCTTACGAGATAACCATCGGGATCCTGGACGATAAATTCGCGCTGACCGACTTCTACATTGTTAGCCCGATACCAGGTGTCTTTGCATTCTCGATAGAGTGGAAATCCAGCTTGACCAAGTTTTTGGATGATCGGGCCGACAGCCGCAACGTCAATCTGGAGGTTGATTCCTCTTCCAAACGGCTTAGTCAGGGGGGCAGTTAGCCATTGGCCTGCTTCGGGGTCAGCCTGCTCAAGCATTACTTGCGCACCGTTCAAGTCGAGGTAAGCGAATCCGTCTTCTGGGCGTTGATAAGCTACTTCAAGTCCCAAGCAAGAAACCCAAAAGGCCAGACTACTACCCAGGTCAGTGACCATTAACTCTGGAACCAGTTTGCTACGTTCGAACATGAGATGACTTCCATTTCAATCGGCTCAATCGCCGGGGTAAAAAGCTGAGTCGCAGGATCAGGCTGTGCTCTTCTGGCACGGCGACATGGGAGCAGGTGGTGAGCATCATGATGCACGGTCAGCTGAGTATTATCGAATCGAGTTGAATGGCGGCTTCTGGCCGATTGCTGCCGTTCACGAGTGACCGCTTCGGCCAGGAGCAGTCGTTCAGGACAGTGCCACGGCTGATCTTTGCCTCCGCGAAAAGGAATGACTGAGGTATCTTGTCAAGCTGCCGATCCGCTTGAGACTCCAAGGAAGCCAATGCTCAGCTCACTCGTTCAAATGGTCAGGTACAAGCGGCTGATCGCTCAGAACTGATGGCCCCCGGTGGAGTTTCACGAAAACAGTCTTGGCTGCTACGGCCCTATCGTTGGTGCGTGACGGGCTGGTCGGATTGGACCACCCCGTTCTTGGTCAGCCTTTACGCTACGCCAGTTACTACGGCATGAGGCCGGTCTGCCTGATTACGGAGAACTTGCGGAGTATCACTCCGCCGTTAAAAATAGTGAGCCAGCTTGGCCGGCCGATGAAATGATGCAACGCCTTGACGGTGCTCGACTCCGATACAGTCCCGGAAACGGTTGGCGTTACTCGAATGTCGGCTACCTGCTTGTCGGCAGGCTAATTGAACGGCCGACTGATCTGAAGCTTGATGAAGCGGTCATTCAACGGACACTTTCTCCTCTGGGCTTATTGGGCGTTCGCTTTGCAAAAACGCGAGCAGACTTCCAAACGACCCACCTTGGAAGTTCCTCAAATTATGATCCTGCCTGGGTTTACCACGGCTTGTTGATCGGCCACATTTCGCACGCAGCGTTATTTCTGGATCGACTCTTTTGCGCAGACCTACTCCCCACGGACTTGCTTCAGGAAATGCAAAGAGCACGAACATTGGGCGGCCCGATTCCCGGTCGCCCTTGGATCACGCCGGGCTATGGCCTTGGCGTGATGCAAGGGTCGATTGACGGCGGGTATTCGCTATGCGGGCACACCGGCTGCGGACCGAGCAGTGTCATTGCCGTCTACCGTCTCTGCGACGGCGACACATCGGCTTGTTGTGCTGCTTTTGGTGTGGGGTCCAGTGAAGGCTTCGTCGAAGCCATCGTCGTTGAGCAGCTCGTGCAAGTTCTGCGTCAGAAGAGCTGACTGTATTAAACGCCTTTTGGCGTCGGTCAACGGATTTGCCGAATGACCGCCTTGGGTCGAAAGCAGTCTGTCGTGGCTGAGGGTGTTCGCCCCATCGCGCCTTCTCAGACTAGGCATATGCCTACCCTGTGAGATCAAAGTGTAGGGTCAGCATCGGGTCCATACGCAGGCAACCCCCTCGGCTAGCACGTGGCAGTTCAGTGTGCCACTATCACGTCTACATGGGGGAGCACCTGCACAATCACGCTAGCGCGACGTCACAGCTGTTCCGAAATGGGTACGCAATCAATCAAACAGGGAGTTAAGAGCTACATGAAAGAACCGAGCGATCCACAGTCATTGTTAGTAACGGTCCACGAGCCTTTGTCGCTTGATTGGAATGAGGACAGATTGATTATCGAAAAAGCCGCGGGACAGCCTACGACGGCTGATGGGTACTATCATCATGCGGCCGCAATTCAGGCGCTGTTCGAAAGACTCACTTGGGACACGTCAGCGCAGCCGCAATACCCACAGAGGATAGGTCTGCTGCGAGACGTACACGATGAGCTGTACCCCATCGCTCACTTCGCGAAACTGTACTTCACATCTCCAAAAAATGTCGTCATCCAGTGGATCGACGGTAATCAGCAGCACGATGCAACAGTTAAATACACAGGAGAGGGATCAAATCAGTCGGATATATGTTATCTCGAAGTCACTACGCTTCAGGGTAAAGAAGATGCTGACCAACTTAAAGAACTTTCGATGAATCCTGGCATTGCAGTTATGGTCAGCGAGACAGCCCAGGAGAAGCATGACAGAAAGATTGAGCAGCTAAAAATAATTCTGAAGAAAAAAGCAAAAATTGCTTATCCAGACAAAACTGCTTTACTTGTTTATACCGATGAGGACCGATATCGTCAGTCTTATTTCGGATTACAACCGCCTCAGATTGATAAAAAATCAGCTTACGAAGCAGTGCTTCGTGATTTTGAGCTATCTTTGGGCAATTTTTCCCACGTCTTCATTTTCAGCAAGAGCGAAATCTACTGCGCTTTGATCTCGGATTCTGGAAGTGAATAGGGCCTCAGTTTCCCAGAGACCTCCAAGTCCTAAGACGGTCTTCCACTGACTGTGAGACCGTTCTCTTTTCGCCGATTTTCGGCTACTACGGAGGGCGGCTTTTGGCCGAAAGCGGCCATTGCTATGCCGCTAAAAAAACAGCTCAACAAACGTGATGAGGGACGAATCTGTCTAAGGCGACATAACGCTATGAGATCTCAATAAACACCGACGTTTAAAAAGACATCTCCAAACACTCTCCTAAGCTACACCTCCTTGCGCCATTGCCTACGACTACGCCAGAATCCGCCGGCTTGTGCGCTTTGGGGGCGAACTCTATTGTGGTCCGGTCGCTGACGAATCAGCGATCGGATATGACCGTCCGCCCAATATCAAGGCGCGCCAGCGTTCTGCACGTGTTCAGGCATTGTCTGCATCATGTCGCGGTGGCTGTGCGTGGGACACCTTCGGGTGTGCCGGATTCCTTGATGTCCGGTCGGTCAACCCGCGTACAGCTGCCACCCTGTTTGTTTGACCGCGAACAGTGGCAGCTCCAGTCATCAAGGAGCTTCACCATGATCAAACCAACCCCCAATCCACCCGAATCCAACCTCACATCCCCTACGAATCCACCAACTCCAAAAAACTCCACGAAGCTGCCGACCGTGCGCTCGACCATTACCTCTGTCCGCCTGGATCCACGCCGCCGCCGCGTAAACACCGTGGGATGTACGCGGTAACTGCGGACAACAAAAACGAAGAACTGCTGATCGATGCCAGTGAAACACTCGCTTCGGCCCAGACCCTTGCGCAGAACGTCGCCAGCTTGTTGCCGGCTTCGCAGCGTCGGGCGTTGTTGGGGATTTCGCAGTGATCATGCTCGGGGAGCTGGCGGTGAATCGGGCTTTGGATAATTTGCAGTTGCCGGAGTGATGTAAGTGCTGGGTTGGCTGGGGGATGACTTGGGGGTGTGAGCAAGCGCGGCCCTCACCCCAGCCCTCTCCCGGAGGGAGAGGGGGCCGACCGAGGTGTCTTTCGTGATACATCGACCTGGAAGGCCTCAGCGACTAGGGCGTTGGTGAGTTTCGGCGATTCCGGATTCAAAGCGTTACGTTCAGGTCGCCGTCACTCTCGAATATCCCCGAATCGGTTCCCTCTCCTGGGGGAGAGGGCTAGGGTGAGGGGCTGTCCATTCGTGTCAAAGTCTCCAGCCTGGTCAAGGACGGCGCATCCTTACTTTAGCGAGATGCTGACCCAGACGAAAAAAGGCGCCAACCTGGCGCCTTAACACTATCAAGCGATTTTGATCACGACCTTTCCAAATGCTCCCCTCGCGAGATGCTCATAAGCCTTGCGTGCGTCCTCGAACGGATATACCTGATCAATAACGGGACGGATCTTGTGTTCGTTGAGAAACGCGTTCATCCGGTCAAAGGATGAACGCGGCGCCACGGCGATTCCGCGAATGGTCGTCTGGCGGAAAATCAGTGGCATCAGATTCAGTTCAACGGTTTGCCCTGTCAAAAAACCGATCTGCGCAATACGCCCTGATGCCTTGGTGGCTGCTACCGATTGATTGATGCCGCTGCCACCGGCCACATCGAGTAGCAGATCCACGCCTTTGCCGTCGGTTAGTTTCAACACCTCGTCCGCCCAATTCGGAGCTGTTCTGTAATTGATTCCTGCCACAGCCCCGAGCGCCTTCACGGCTTGCAGGTTTTGGTCGCTACTCGAGGTTGCGATTACCTTTGCGCCAAGCGCAGTAGCGATCTGCACGGCAAATATTGATACACCCCCGGTGCCTTGAACCAATACGGTCTGGCCCGACTGGATTTGTCCGAAGTCGACCAGCGAATACCAAGCCGTAAGCGCCGCAATAGGAAGTGTTGCTGCCTCTATATCACTCATGTTGTCCGGGGCACCGACGGCGCTATCCTCATGAATGATCATGTATTCGGCCAAACCACCAGGCAACGGCGAACCGAAGCAGTAATCGGGTTCGTTCGGCCCTGGCTCGCCATCCAGCCAACGAGAGTAAAGATGCGAGTTGACACGATCACCGACCTTGAAGCGCGTGACGTTGTCACCAATGGCTACCACCGTGCCGGCTGCATCGCTCACGGGAATCAGTGGTTTGGGCACCATGTGCGGTTCATAAATGCCGTCGACAATGGCCTTGTCGCGAAAGTTGAGCGAAACAGCACCGACTTTCACCAATAACTCGCCAGCCTTGGGTTGCGGGGTCGCCACCTCCCCCAATTGCAGGTTGTCGAGTCCGAAATCTTTCAATAACCACGCTTTCATTGCGAGTCTCCCAATACATATCAATGGTAATGAACCAAGCCGGTTCAGCCTTGGGTGCATTTTTCGCTGTTGAGGGCGCGCAATAAATGCGCGGAAAAAGACATGATTGTTCTATTCTTGGACAACAATCATGTTCAACCTCTTAGTCACTTGGGTTCATAGGAAAGTCATGGAATTGCTTCAATCGATGCGACTGTTCGCCCGGCTTGCCGAACTTGGCAGCTTTACCAAAGCTGCGGAATCGCTAGACATCGGGCGACCTCAAGTCACTCGATCTATCCAGGAGTTGGAAACGTCATTGGGCGTGCGCTTGTTCCAGCGCACCACAAGAAAGGTAGCCCTCACCGCCGAGGGCGAGAGGTTCTATGAGCGGGTACAGGAAATTCTGGCGGGTATTTCTGCTGCGACCTCTATGTTCGATCGATCAGGAGCAACGCTCACAGGGCGACTTCGCGTCGATATTCCGACCGCTTTCGCGCAATTGGAATTTATCAAAAGCCTCAAAGAGTTCACTGCCTCGTACCCTGGTATCAACATGGTTCTGGGTGTAACTGACCGGGCCGTCGACCTTATCGGTGAAGGTATCGACTGTGCGTTACGTATCGGCGATCTACGGGACTCGTCCTTGATCGCTCGCCCTGTCGCGACGGCAACCATGGTGACGTGTGCAGCACCTGAGTATCTGCACGAGCATGGCGAACCCGAGACGCTCGACGAACTGCCCTCCCATCGAGGCGTCAACTTCTTATCCGGTCAGAGCAACAGGACATTGCCCTGGCATTTTTCGATAAAGGGTAAGGATCGAACATTTGTCAGTAGCGGCGGCATCACCGTCACCGAATCGCATGCGTACGTTCAGTGCGGCGTTTCGGGCTTTGGAATCATTCAGGCGCCAGGAATTGCCGTGGCCGAGCATTTGGACAGTGGCGCCCTAGTGGAAATTCTAAAATCCTATCGACCAGCGCCTCGCTCTGTGTCGTTGCTGTATCCAAGCCGGACACATCTGGCGCCACAGGTTCAAGTCTTTATTGAGTGGCTACAACAGCGTTTTCCGCATCTTTCTGACTGGCTGGAATCCTTGGGATTTTCGAAACGGGTCGGCTGAACAAACGCACCGCATCCGTCCACTATCTGCAGCGGCTTTACGACTTCCGGAAAGAAGCGCTGAACCTCATGGAAGTAAACTCCATGCTATGGGCCTCGATGAACTGGCCGCGCTTTGGGGGCGCAAATATTGCTCATCACGCTGATATTCATGTATTGCGTTATCGCCGAGTTAGCGCGTGTCACCCGCCGGAACGCTCTGACGGACGTAATAATTGTCGAATTCACTGCTTTCGACGAACTCGAAGCCATGGCGGATATAAAAGCGATTCGAAGCGCTTTCTTTGAGAGCTCCAACTTTGATGGGAAGAGCAGCCGCATCCGCCACTTTGAAAATCTGAGTGAGAACGACAGAGCCTATACCCGATCCTTGCGCGCTCGGTCTCACATATAAGTGGTCGAGCAAGATTTCATTGTGGTGATGCTTGACCACTACAAAACCAACCTTCTCTCCAGATACCTCGATGTAGTGCGTATTGCGAGCTTCAAAACCACTAAGAAACCGCTCACGCGCACGCACCGGATCGAATCGCCCAACACGCTCCAGACTTTCGCGCATAGCCTCAATGCGGATGGCTATGAGATTGTCCAGGTCGCTTTGTTTAGCCAAGACCAAAGTGACTGGGGAATTTTGCTTGGGCATATTTTGCGCTCTATTTATCATCCTGGAAGGCCAGTATAGAAAGCCTGATCCGCAGGGCCCAGTTTGGCGTCACCGTCCAAAACTCAGGCGCCCGTCGCAAATGTGAATGAAGGGTTGTCCCTGGACTATTATTTTTACCAACCCCACGCCGTGTAGCGCATCGACGGCGAGAGCAAAAAAGTCACCCGAGTGATCGACGACCTCAGCGGCCTGTGCTTTTCTCCCAATAAAAAAGCCCTCTACGCGCCAAACTCAACCGCCTGATCTGGACGATTGCGGTGAAGGACGACGGCACACTGGGCGAACGCCGCAAGCACATCGAAGGCCTGGACTACGCCGCCATCGACGGCATCAAGTGCGACGAAGCCGGCAACCTGTGGGGCGGCTGGGGCGGCAACGGCGACACGAAAGCCGACCTGGAAAAACTCGACGGCGTGCGCGTGTTCAATCCGAAGGGCAAGGCCATCGGACACATTCCACTGCCCGAGCGCTGCCCGAACCTGTGCTTCGGCGGGCGCGAAGGCAACGGGTTGTTCGTGGTCAGCAATCACTCGATTTCTTCGCTGTTTGTGAATAAGCGGGGTGCTACGTTTGGGTAGTAGAAACGCCGCGTTTAGATAATTTGCGCTACCGTTTAAGCGACACGCTGCGTTACCGGCGCGAAGCTACAACGTCTTGCGCCATTGCCTACGACTACGCCAGAATCCGCCGGCTTGTGCGTCTGGGACGCGGGTTCTATCGTTTGCTGGTCACTGAAAACAGTGATCGGGTTTGGTAGCCCGGCATCCCCAGGCGCATTGCGCACCTCTCGCAAAGATCGTCTTTTTGATCTTCGCTTTATGGTGGCCATGCGTAGGGCGTCCTCGGACGCGCCGGGCTCCTGGGCCGGTCTACCAACCTGTGCATGGCCGCCACCTTTCGTTTGGTAGCGAATCGTGATGGCTCCTAATCGTTTCCCAGGAGTGTCATTCATGTTCAAGGTCACACCCAACCCGCCAGAAACCGATTCAGTTTCGCCCTACGAATCACCCGACTCAAAGAAATTCCACGAGGCCGCCGAACGCGCCCTCGACCACTACCTCAAACCCGCCGACCAGATCATGGCGACGCCTTACCAACCCAGTACGATGTTTCGCGCCAACCCTGAAACCGCAACAGAAGAATTACTGGTCAATGCCACCGAATCGCTGGGCTCAGCCTCGGTGATGCTGGCTAACGTCATCGGCACCGTCGAAGGCCCGACACGCAAGACGCTGCAAGGGATTGCGCAGGTGGTGATGCTGGGGGAACTGGCGGTGAATCAAGCGCTGGATAATGTTGTGCCGGTGGATTGATGGGTGGGCCTTTGTGGCAACGGTTGGGCTGTTGCCACGAAGGGTCCTTATTGCGTGATGCATCTACTTTTCGGCAGAAGCATCCTAGCGATAACACATGACCAGAACGCCCTCTTCACAGCTCAATAATTACAGACGGCGAACAGCTCTAGTGTCTTCAGTTTTCCATCAAACTCATCACACTTTAGGGTCTTATTTCTTCGCAAACAATCTTGCCGTCCACCGTTAATGATGGAGGGTAAATCTCTATACCGTTACCAATTTTGATTACATCCTTGTGCTGGGCCAGTACAAAATCACGAACCTCCTCCTTGGAGAATTCAGTATGAAGCCAATATTTTACTGCCCTCACATTTTGGGGCTCCAAGGTTGGATCGTAATAATTATCGCCTATTTTAATCAAGGCATGCCCCAGCTTCTCACCACTCTGTATCTCCACATAGCAAAGCACATACTTCTCTGCTAACAGATGATTGGTAACTGCGTACAAACAATTCGCATAGCAATGCTTTGGCGTAGTACACCCCACCGCAACAAGCTTCCCTAGCAAATCCGCGGGCATAGAGGAGATTTCAAGCTGGGTAAGGTTATCTTTCTTTGAACCGAAGAGTTTCTTTAATATTTTCATATCTTATCTTACAAAGAGAACAGGGAACGGTACGCTCGAAAAAAGCGATTCCTGGAAAGCAATTTGCAGCAATTATGCTGGAACATACGTCTTAAGAAATCCATGGAGGAGGCCGTTCACTCTGATACTGCAATCGCTAAACGAGTCGACCGCGTTTTCGAGGTCTTCTATCTCGAGAACTTTCTTAGAGCTCAAACGGGCTTCGCCATTCGGCCCGGTGCACGGTTTGCCATGAAGTATCTCATTTCGAGCTTGCACTAAACCTGCAAAGTCCAGGGCGACGGTGGTGAGCTCATGACGAGCCTCCGACTTCGGCATATTGCGCACTAAATCGATGAAGCGTTTCGCAATTTGTCCCGCAGTAAGCTCCTCATCTACGATCTTCCCTAGTGCCCCAGGTTTGATTTTTTCACAGCTCCAAACTACGTTCCATTCGCAGATAGAGAAACAAAATGCAGCTTGCCCTAAGGCATTCGTATAGTCCGTCTTTATGGGCTGGCGATTCCGGTCACCTTTCATAAGCGCTTAATCCGTGCTGTTTAAGAAATATTTTGGAGTAAAGGAGAGGGATCTGTTCTCTAAGATATCCGCCCCCGTCCCCACATCAGAATTTCAGCTTTGTGCCGCAAGTCGTTCTGATTGCTGGATCGCAGGTTTTGGCAATGCCATGCGAAGGCTTTCACGATACTGTTCCGCCGGCGCTTCGTGCATAACCTCGACAACAGCGTCGTAGTTTTCTCGAATAACCGACTCAATCTCAGCAATGTCCGCGCGGAAGAACTCCTTGCGCCCGTTAACCTTGTTAAGGCGACCTACGGCAAAGCGCTCATGCAGTTTTGCTTCCAATGCGGGAGCGTTATTTGAAAAGACCATCGCATGCACGTCGAACCAAAACGGAACCGACGCATCTCCCAGCTCGTCGACCCGATCCATGGGTTCCAAGCGGCGCGTCATACCGATCTTGTAAATTCCTTCCCCGAACGCCCCTAGGTTGGAGATCACGTACACATAGCCGGCTTTGGCATTCTGTTCGCGATAGTCAATGAGTTTTTCTTCGCTCTCTAGCTCGGCTCGGCACGCTTCAATCTCTGCTAGCTTCGCCAGCAACGCGGCACGCTCGTCTTCGGATTTTACTTTTTCCAGGCGAGTCTGGAGGTCACGCATGGCTGTCGTAAAGTGTTTGCGCTCCTT